>JAJZWS010000103.1 GCA_021846565.1 Bacillota bacterium | reverse complement strand
ACAGGAGTGGCGGGGCGCGAACTGTCCGCCTATCCGGCTCGGGTCCACGTACTATTTCTTCGTCGGCCCCCCCTATGGCAACCTTAGCCTCAGTGGTCCGGTGGCGTCATACCCATCGCCAACATCGCCGTGGCCGTCGTGGTGGCTTACCCCGATCCCGCCCACGGGTTTCCCTAAGCCCGGTCAGTTCGGTTGTTAGCACGTCGTGAAGCCGCAGACTTGCCCCGAGTGTATGACGTTGCCCCATCCGGCTGGCGGGCTCACCACAGTGAGCGTGTCCTGCGCCGGCACGTTCGTACAAATGAGACCGATGTCGACCCCGCCGCACGGTCCGAGGCCAGCGGGCAGGCCCACGATCTCGCCTACATCGAGTTGCGCATTGCTGTCGCCGGTGTTTTTGTAGGCGAGATCCTGCGCGTAGCTAAGCTCCTCGCTGCCGTACATCTCGTTGGTGATTCCGGACCAGCTGCTAGTCCATCCGGTGGACTGCGCTATAACAGCCGGGTACCACCACTTTAAGCCGCCGCCTGGGTCTGCCCCCGCGATGGCGCAAAACTTACCCATCACCGATCCGGCACCTCCTGGAATCGTCACCACGATCACGCCTTCACTGTTCGACGCTTGCGGCGTGGCCATCATCGAGCGCGAAAACGTGCCAGTGCACGGCGAGCTCTGGGGGGTCGGCCAGCCAGTGTTCCGGCGCCCCGCCGCGGTTCACGACTCCACCCCGCAGGACTCGGGGCGGTGCCAGAGGTAGGGCTCGTGGATGTCGCCCCGTGTGCCGGCGGGCACCCCGGGAAGGCGGGTGCATACGGGACCCTCGCCGCCCTCACCGGGATCGAGCGAGACCAGATCAACCAGCGCATGCGGACGGACGCGGTGGACGAGGGCCGGGCGGCAGGAGCCCGTCCGGCGGCACCACACGTGCACCGGCTCGCCGAGGTGGACCCGCTCCGGGGCTTCGGTGGAGACCCAGTGTTCCAGGAACGTAATCCTCTTCCACATAATGGCGGCCGCGAAGGATCTGAATGGCGTTGGCCGGCGAAAGGGGGTTGACGGGTGGGTCATCCACCAGGTATGGTGTACTCAATGGCGAGACCTCCTAGTAGTGGTAGTCGCCGTTTCTCTGTGCCTGGTCTGCAGCCTCCCTCCCATCCGGATTAATGTCCGATAAGAGATATTATGTAACTCACTAAGGGAGCTGGCTCCACGGCTTCGCGGTCCCTCTCCGAATTCCTACGCGCCGTGTAGAAGAGTTTCACGTGGCCGTTTCCATTCTCGTCGTTGGCGGATCGACCCCGCGTGCTAGCAGGACATGCATGTGACGGTGCTCGGCAGTTGGGCCGCTTGGCCCACACCCAGGCACGCCTGCAGCGGTTACCTTGTGGAGCACCAAGGCTTCGGCCTTGTCGTCGACCTCGGCTACGCCACTCTGCCCAACCTCTTGAGCGCGGTAAGAGCCGAGTCCGTCGACGCTGTGCTGATTAGTCATAGACACCCGGATCACTTGGCCGACCTGCACCCACGTTTGCGGGCACGCGCTCTCGGCGACTCGCCCCCGCCGGCCCTGCCCGTTTCCACGCAGCCGGGTGCTGTCGACGCCGTCCTCGCTCTGGACGGGCCAGGGATGCTCGATGACGCATACCAGTGTCGTGAATTTGCGGCGGGAGATCGCTTTACCCTGGGGCCCTTTTCGGTGGAGACATGGCTGTTACCTCACTTTCAGCCGAATGCCGGCATTCGGCTGAAAGCTGGCGGCAAGGTGCTGGCGTACACGGGCGACACTGGGCCTAGCCCCAATACCGTTTATTTAGGGTTGCGGTTGGTGGTAGGATGATCCTGGGAGGGGATCGTTATGCCGCGGAGTGGATGGCGTAAACCGCCGTCCGGCGCTCGGTTAACCGATCATGTGGCCTTGGGCGTGCTAACCCAGACGGTGCCGCCCGCCCTGGTGGACGCCGTGGTGGCGGCGACGGGCCGGCAGGAGCAGCGGCACCGGCTCCTGCCGGCGCGGGTGATGGTGTACTACGTCTTGGCGTTGGCGCTCCATAGTGAGGCCGGCTACGAAGAGGTCATGCGCTACGTGGTGGACGGCTTGGCGTGGGAAACCCAATGGCAGGAGGCCTGGGAGGTGCCCACGAAGGCCGCGTTGTTTCAAGCCCGCCGCCGGTTGGGCGTGGAACCGCTGGCCCAGCTGTTCGCCCAGGTGGCGCGGCCGCTCGGCGACGTGACGCGGCCGGGCATCGGGTATCGCGGGCGGCGGCTCCTGAGTCTGGATGGCACGACGTGGGACGTGGCGGACACGCCGGCGAATGTCGCGGCGTTCGGGCGGCCGCACACCGGGCGCGGGGCCGCGGGGACGGGGGCGTTTCCCCAGCTCCGGCTGGTGGCGCTGGCGGAAACCGGCACCCATGCCGTGGTCGGGGCGGTTTTGAGTCCCCTCCGGCTGGGCCAGACGAAGGCGGCCCCGGCCCTCTTCGCCGCCCTGGATGTCTCGCAGTGTCTGGTGGCGGATCGCGGGTTCTTCAGCTATGCCTTGTGGACGCAGGCGGCGGCCACCGGCGCCGCCTTGGTGTGGCGGGTTCGGCCGGACCTCCGGCTGCCCGTGCGGGCCTCGTGCGCGGATGGGTCCTACCGCAGTCGGCTCTATCCGACGCGCACGGCCCGGCGCCGGGATCAGGACGGGGTCGACGTGCGCGTCATCACGTACACCCTCGGCCCCCCGGGGGCGCCGGGTGCCCCACCGTCCCCGGAGTATCGGCTTCTGACCACCTGGCTGGATCCCGCCGAGGCGCCGGCCGACGAGTTGGCGGCGCTGTATCACGAGCGCTGGGAGATCGAGCAGATCTTCGATGAGTTCAAGACCCACCAGCGCGGCCCACGGGTCGTGCTCCGTAGCAAAACGCCTGACGGCGTGCGGCAGGAGGTCTATGGCTACCTCCTGACCCACTATGCCCTCCGCAAGCTCCTGTACGACGCGGCCGCGGCGGCCACGACCGATCCGGACCGCCTCTCCTTCACCCACGCGGTACATGTGGTCCGGCGCACGCTCACCCGGCCCCCGGCTTTTTCCCCCTAACGCCTGGGCACGCCGCCGGGCCCAGGTGTTGGGGGAGATCGCGGCGGTCCGGCTCCCACCGCGCCGACGCCGGGTCAACCCCCGGGTGATCAAACGCAAGATGTCCACCTGGCCCCGAAAACGCGGGCGCCCCCACCAGCCGGCTTGGCGAGATCCCGTGATCGTCTCTGAGTAAACGGTATTGGGCCTAGCCCCAATCTGGTCTCTCTGGTTGCCGACGCCGACCTCTTGGTCGCCGACTCCACGTTCGCCGACCATGTACCCGAAGCGTTCCGACCATACCTCTCAACCGCCCGCGAGGCCGGGAAGGTAGCTACGCTAGCGGGCGTGCGGCACCTCATGCTCAGCCATCTGTGGCCGGGCTCGGATCCCCTGGCGACTCATGCAGCGGCTTCCTGCGTGTACCAAAGCCTAGTGGACGTAGCCCGAGACGGCTTTGTCGTCGATCTTTGACGCCAAGGCCATCCTTACACGACGCCTCCTGAGGCTGAGCTGGAGCGAGCGGTCGAGCCAATCGAGTGGGAGTAGGGCGCGGTGAGTCGGCCGAGGACCATCGATGGCCCGGTTAATGGCGAGTACTGGAATACGCCGGATCGCGCGCGCGGGTGTTGCATCGGGGTTCACCACCTCCGGTGCCAGGCTCGGGGGGTTCAGGCGTGACCGAGCCAACGCCTGGATTCCGGGCTTCTCGTCATACGCCGAGCGGACGGTGGGGTGCACCTTCTTGCCAAAGTCCGGGTCCTGTCGCTGGAGGTAGTACCGGACGTTTTGAGGATGGGGTGGGGGGAGCACCTCGGAGATGTGCGGCCACAGGCTCGTTGGCCACCTTGGCCCCGGTGAACGGGGAGTTGCCCTTTCGCATCACATGTCAAGACCGACGGAAGGCACCGCCGGGATACGTCGGATGACCCGGGGCGTAGGACCCGGGATCGCCGGCTGTCACTCGGTGCCGTCTTTACCGGCGATCCAAACGATCGGGGAAGGCGCCCTACTCAAAATGTCAGCAGAGTATGCCCTGCCGCGAGTTTCTCGGCAATTTCAACCCCGCCGCGCACGCGGCGCGCTGGGAACATCTGATCGACTGTCAGACCCAGGTTTTCCAGGGAAACCTCGCACACGGTAAGGTCGACGCCCGCTTCCCGCAGCGTGTCCAGCATTTGTCCAAACGCCGGCGAATTGCGCTGGTTGGCGCGGAAGATTTCCACGCCGGGCCCCAGTCCCATCAGCTCGACGGGCATGCCTCCCGTCTTAGCCACCATCAACGTCATCTGCAATACGGCGTTCGCACGGACAAACGCCTCTTTACCCGTTGTCAGCACAACGAGAACGGGTGACTCGGCTGCCATTGTCGCATCGCCTCCCCCACCAGGCTACACGATCTGCCGATGTACGTCTCTACGTTGCCCTTCCGGGACCCCAACGGACGGGCCGCCGGATCAAGCGGCCTCTCGTCCCGGCAGCGTCGTGTCTTCTTGTGCGGCCACGGCGTTGGGCCAGGACTGCGGACTGTGCCGACGACCATGCGGCCCAGGTCGTATGCCACCACCACCTCTGCCCTTCCTGGCTCATCCGCCCGCGATGGCGTTGCGCAGCTGGAGCCTCGCTCCCCTTGACACGGCCTGAAGGGGTGCTAATCTGTGCAAGCAACACTTACATACATGGGAGGAAGTGCTGTGGGCGGAGTCGAGGACACCGAGGAGCGCATTCTGAACGCCTGCAAACAACTGTGTCGCAAGAATGGGCCCCGGGGCCTCACGACGCGGGCGGTGGCGGCGACCGCGGGTGTCAACGAGGTGACACTTTTTCGGCACTTCCCCACCAAAGCTTACCTGGTTCGGTCCATGGTGACCCACACGGTGTCTCGCATGCGGGAGACGATGCTGGCAGAGCCCGGCCGAGACGCCACGGACTTGACGGCGGATCTCACTCACTGGGCGTCCGTGTATCTCGACCACGTAATGCCTATCGCCGACATGGTGCTCGTCGGACTGGCCGAAGCGCGCTGGGACAAAGATCTGCAGACGTTTTATGGAGAGTTTGCGCGCCAGGTGCCCGGGCCGCTGGCGTCGCATCTCGAGGGGTGGGCCCAGCGCGGTGAGATCCCTGCGGGCAACTTCGGTCCCGTGGCCCGAGCCTTTTATGGGGTTTTGCTTATGGAGATGTTTGCGGCCCATGTGCGACCGGAGCCCTTGGAGCTTCGGGCCGTCGCCAATGGAGTCGCAGCGCTGTTCGCGGCAGCCCTGCACAGAGGCATCGGTCCCCCTCCCCCACCAGACCAGGACGTCCGAATCAAGCAGACGGAGGAATGACATGACGTCATCGCCCGCTTCCGCGGCGTTCACGATTGCGCCCGGCGAACGGCGGCTGGCGCTCATCGGGGTATTTCTGTGTATCTTTCTGTCCGCCTTGGACCAAACCATCGTAGCCACCGCCCTGCCGCGCATCGTGGATCAACTCGGGCACACGAATCTTTACGCCTGGGTCGCGACCAGCTTCCTGCTGGCGTCCACCGTGTCTCTGCCGGTGGCCGGGAGAATGGCGGACATCGTGTCGCCGAAGTACGTCCTGATTGTCGCCGCTGTCGTGTTCTTGGTTGGTTCGGCCCTTTCGGGCCTTTCGCACAGCATGTACCAGCTTATTCTGTTTCGCGGCATCCAGGGCTTGGGCGGCGGTGCCATCATCGCCGTGGCGCTGACCACCATAGGCCTCATGTTTCCTCCGCGCCAGCGTGGTCGGATTCAGGGGTTGTTTGGCGCCGTGTTTGGGATTGCCAGCGTGGTGGGGCCGTATTTCGGCGGTCTCTTGACCGACAGCTTCTCATGGCGCTACGTGTTCTACGTCAACATGCCCTTTGGAATTCTGGCGCTCTACGTGCTGTTGGTCCACATGCCGCGACTGACCAGCCCACGGCACCAGCGGTTTGATGTCCCCGGGTTCGCTACCCTGGTGGTATGGTGCGTGGCGTTGGTCCTCGCGCTGTCGTGGGGCGGGTCGACCTATGCGTGGTCCTCGCTCGAGGTGCTGGGCCTCTTTGGCGTGGCAACGTTGGGCCTTGGGGCATTTTACTTCATCGAGCGGCGGTCGGCGGCGCCGCTGTTTGACATGTCGCTGCTACACATCCCCACGTTCACCTGGACCGGGCTCGCGTCCCTGTGCTTCGGTGCGGCGTTCTTGGGCTCCGTGCTGTTCATCCCGTTTTATCTGGTCATGGCAAAAAACATTTCCCCGCTGGCGTCCGGCCTCACGCTCACGCCGCTTGTGGGCGGCACCGTGGTGGGCAGTGTGTCAGGAGGCTTCCTCGCTCAGCGCCTCGGGCGCGTCAAGTGGCTGTTGCTGGCGGGGAGTGCATGGGCAACGGCTTTGTTTGTGGTGCTACACGCCATCCTGACGCCGGTCCTGCCCGTCTCAACGCTGCTGTTCTATCTGGCGCTGTTGGGCGTGGGCATCGGACCCGGGTTCTCCCTTTACGTGCTGGCCGTGCAGAACGTGGTGCCGCCGCGCCAGATGGGGGTCGCGTCCAGCGGCAACATGTTCTTTCGTCAGATGGGGTCCGCCATCGGCGCGGCCGTCATGGGTGTGGTGCTGGCCAGTACGCTGTCCACGCAGATTCCTGCCCATCTGCCGAAAAGCGTGGCGGTGGCGTCGTCCCAATTCTCGGCCAGTTCCGATTCGCTGGCGGACCAGACTCAGACCCGCACCGCCATTCTGGCGAAGTTTCATACCGTAGCCCGTGAGGCCACGAGTGCGCTCGAGGGCAGTCGCTCGGCGTATCGGACCCTGGCCCACACGCCGGGAGTTACCGCGAAGGACCTAGCGGAGCTGCCTCCCGGAGGCATTCCCGCCAAGGTGCATGCGGAGGTGGCCCGGGAGCTCACGCTGGTGCGGGCGGCCGTGGCCGGCCGTGCGGGCGCCCAGGCGACCGTGGCCCATAGCACGCTGCCGACGCCCATTAAAGCGCTGGCGGCACACCCCCCAACCAGCGCCACCGCACGCGCCGCCGCGCTGGCCCAAGTTGAGCACGGGCTCACGACCGCAGAGCCCGGAATCATTCGGCGGGCGGAAGCGGCAGCGATTCCCGTGGCCCGCCGCGGCATTCTCGCCGCCGGCCACCGCACGGCCAATGAGGTCGTTCACGCCATCACGGTCTCCATCACGGCGGCCGTCAAGAACGTACTGGGGGTGGCGGCGATGCTGACCGCCGCCGCGCTGGTGCTGGGCTCCCTCATCCCTAATCTGGAACTCAGACACGCGACCGACGCGGATGGCATGGACAGGGCGCCGGGCGCCGCCTTGGGTCCCTGAGGGCGGCTCTGCATACCGGCCCCTCTCCTCCCGGCACGTGCGTCAGGGGGAGAGGGGCCACGCGATCCCAAACGCTCGGGTCACCGCCAGCACGGCCTCGGGCAGGCTGGCGGCGGGCCCCTCGGCCAGCGCGCTAATGAGGGCGTTAAGGCCAAAGCCGCGCCCGCGGGCATTCGCCCACAGCGTGCGGCCGCTCTCGAAGGGACGGCGGTCCAACAGCGCCGCACGCAGCGCGGCGGCGTGCGCGTACTGCCATCCCACGTCGCGCATCGTCGCGGCGTCCTGTTCGTCCGCCGCATTGCAGAACTTGCCTAGCACCTCCAAGAGCCCCAGCTCGTTGTGGTGGAGCGGCTGGACGAAGGCGACCGGCGGCACGGCGAGCGACGCCGCGCGCACCTGGGGAAACAGGGCGGACGGGTCGTACAGCGGGGCGAACACCCGATACTGGTCGGCTTCCAGCCCCCAGAACGGAGTGACCCGGCCGGCCGCGCTTAGCATGGCGCGGGCCGGCAGCACGTCCACCTCCACCAGGATCCCGTCCCGGATGACCTGGGTCTCCTCCGCGACAACCTCGTCGGTGGTGAGCACCACCACCTCCAAATCCGAGTAGCGTCGGGCGGCGCCATGCGCGACGGACCCATACACCGCGACCGCCCG
>JAJZWS010000028.1 GCA_021846565.1 Bacillota bacterium | reverse complement strand
TCGGCCGCCGCGTGGTGCAGGATCAGCAAGCCGGTCGGATCCTCGGCCGCCAAGCGGTCAACGCACGGTGCACCGCGGCTGGGGTCCCGCCATTGCGGGCTTCCCCTGGGGGGGGGGGGGGCGACCTGTTCGGGCCGGACTGGGACGGCGGATGGTACTGCCAGCGCGATGACACCCCGGATGGTGACGTGTTGGTTGCGGCGGCGGCTCGCAGACTCTGTGGCCACCCATCGGGCCGCCTGCGACAGGGTCATTCTTCGTCATCACCGATCATGGCGGCGGCCTCGATGGCCACGGCGGAACCCGTGCCACCGAGTGCGAGGTCCCCTGCTTTGTGGAGACGGCGACCACACCCCGCAGGTGGTCCCGCCGCCAATGCAAGATGCAGGGCGGCCCTCCGGGCCGCCCGGACACCTGAAGGAATGGCGCCAGCGGGGCGGACCACCCAAGGAGCTGCCCCGCCGCGAGCCTTACAAACCCAGCAGGTGCTCCAGCGCCGGCAGTCCCTGCTGCACCGTGCCATAACTGGAGAGGGGAGCTGCGGTCGTCTGGCCCGCCGCCATCACCTGCCCATCCGTGTTGATGAGCCAGTACGCGGGATTGAGCCCAGACACTTTGATGAGGATAAGGCGGCCGCCCGTCAGATGCGATACCCCCGGCGCGTAGCGGATCGGGACCGTGGGCGCGGAAAAGCCCGGAAAGCTGCCGGACGGCAGCGCCACGAACGACAGCTGGGGCGGGGTCCCCTGGGCCATCAGCTTAAGCACCGTGACCCATGAGAATGAGGGCCCGTCCACGGCCAGCTTGCGGGCCGTGACCGGAAACCAGGCCGTCTGCTCCACCGATGGGCTCAGGATGGCGTTGGCGTTCGGCAGCACCACCTCTTCCAGGGGGGCGGCCGTTCCGTTCATGTTCCACACCAGGACGGCCGTAGCCCCATCGGCCAGCCGCCCTGCCATCAGGCCCATCGTCGCATTGGGGGCCATCCCCGCCGGACGATAGGCGGCGGCAATCTTGGCGGCCGGCAGTTCGGTGGCCATCGGCACCGCCGCGCTCACCGCCGCAGGGGGGGAGCCGTTGGCCGGGCTGACCGGCGCCAGCGGGTGATTCAACAGCGCGTAGGCGCCGCCCACCAGCAGCGCCACGGCGGCTGCCGCGACGCCGGCGGCGAACCCCCACGCCCCGCGCTTTCGCCCTCGGTAGTGGCGGTCGAGACCGTCCGCCAGTGCCATGAGCTGGCGCTGTTCCTCGGGATCCGACACCTCTTCGTCCACGGCCGCCCGCACATCGGCCAACCGATCGTCGTCTGTCATGGCGCATCGCCTCATTTCCGGCCCCGGGTCCCCTCATGACGAGGCCTGTGTCATGAGGTTTGTCGCTGGCGGCGGGCGGTTGTGACACCCCCCGGAACACCGAGGGAATTGTTCAGTGGTCGTGTCGGCCTCTACAATCACGCGGCGCCCAAGAGGGCCGACCAACCCCACAGCGCCAGGAGTGTCACCAAAAGGACGGGCACCGTGAGCGTGACGCCCACGCGAAAGTAATAGCCCCACGTGATGCGAATGCCGCGCCGATTCAGGACGTGCAGCCACAGCAAAGTCGCGAGCGACCCAATCGGCGTGAACTTCGGACCCAAGTCACACCCCACCACATTGGCGTAGGCCATCGCGGCTTGCAGCACCGAGTGGGCGGTCGCGTCGTGAATCGCGAGCGCGTTAATCAGCACCGAGGGCATGTTGTTCATGATGGACGACAGCACGGCGCCGACGACCCCGGTGCCGACGATGCCGACGACGGCGCCCTGGGCCGTCAATGCCGTCAGCACGTGGGCCAAGAGGTGCGTGAGGCCGACGTTTCTCAGCCCAAACACCACCACATACATCCCGATGGAGAACACGACGATGCGCCAGGGCGCCTCGCGCACCAGGGTCGGGATGTTCACCGCCGGACTGTTGTGGGCCACCAGCAGGAGGCAGATGGCGGCGGCCCCGGCAAAGGCGGCCACAGGCCACCCCAACAGCTGGCTGGCGAAATAGCCCAGGAGCAGCAGACCGAGGACCACCCACGCCACCCGGAACACTTGCGGATCCTTGAGCGCGCTCTTGGGGGCCGCCAGGGCGTCCGTGCTGACCGTGACGGGCAGCGTGCGTCGGTAGAACAGATACAACACCCCGAGGCTTGCCACCAGCGACACGGCGTCCACGGGCACCATCCGAAGCGCGTAGGACGCAAAGCCCAGGTGAAAATACCCCGCGGACACAATGTTCACCAGGTTGGAGACCACCAGTGGGAGCGAGGTCGTGTCGGCGATGAAGCCACTGGTCATGATGAGGGCGAGCGTGGCCTTCGGGTCGAGCTTCAACGCCTTGGCCTGCTCGTACACGATGGGCGTCAGGATCAGGGCGGCGCCGTCATTGGCGAAAAACATGGCCACCAGTGCGCCCAGCACTCCGAGCAGCAGAAACAGACGGAGACCGCGGCCCCGGGCCAGCCGAATCATATGCAGCGCCGACCATTCGAAAAAGCCGACCGCGTCGAGAATCAAGGAGATGAGAATCACGGCCACAAACGTGAGCGTGGCGTCCCAGACGATGCCCACCACGGTTCCCACGTTGGCCCACGACACGATGCCCAAGAGCAGGGCCAGCATCGCTCCCCCGGCGGCGGCCCACCCAATGGACAAGCCGCGCGGCTGCGCGATGATCAGCACCAGCACGACGATAAACAGGCCCAGCGCCAACGCCACTGCCATCCAGTATCGACTCCCCTAGTTTGTTGGCCGCACGGGATCCGAAGCCGATGCCAGGCCGCATGCCGCCTCCGCATGGTGGGTGCGAAGCCACGCCGCATCTCCCGGGTCCACCGGCATGTCGGCCAACCAACGGCGGACATGTTCGGGCAGATCCGGCCTCAGGCGATAAAACATCCAGGACTTCTGACGGTATTCCACCACCAGCCCGGCCTGCTTCAACCGGCGCAGATGCTGCGAGACGGCCGGCTGGCTCACCGGCAGCACCGCCGCCAGTTCACACACACACGCATCCCGGATGCCGAGCAGCATCAGGATGCGCAGTCGCGTGGCATCGCCCAGCACTCGAAATTGTTCCGCCCAGTCCTCGTACATGGGCACCCCACCTTCGTTAGCATATTAGCATATTAGCATATACTTATGACTTGATGCGGCGCGGTCATTCGGGGCGGCCGCGCCTTTCGGGCGTCCGAGGGGGCGTTACCGCGTGGGATCGGAGCCAGCGGGCGCGGCCGCCGCCCCCTGGCGGGCCTGTTGCTGAATACCTGCCAGGTAGCGCGTCCAAAGCACGGTGGTGCCATACAGGTGCGGCCCAGTCAGAACGCGCTCAACCGCCGTGGCGTAGGGACCAAACGGATCCTCGCGAACGTGGCGGGCCAATTCGCGCCAGTCAGCGACGGTGCCTCGGTCCAGCACGTCAGCCACCGCGGCGGCCGAATCCTCGAATCCGGGATTGAGGTGGCGATGGCGCAACTCGACTCCTCCCTTGGGGGTGACCCTATTGCGAACCCATTCTGGCTTTGGCCGCTCAAGCCATGGCCTCGGTCATCAGCTGGTCCGCCAGCTGCCGACAGAACTCGACCGTGTAGCTCCAGTCTGTCCAGGGCGGGGTCAGCGCGCGCCACGCCGAGAGCGTGCGGCTGTTGTGCTCAGGGTCAAAATCGTACGGCCGGGGCTCGGCCAGCTGTTTCATCAACTGCCGGCGAGTGGTTTCACCACCTGGACGCTGGGGGTAGAGGTCGTCCAATGGCCGCATGGCGGTCATGAAATCCGCACCCAGTCCGGCGGCGAGCGCTGCGAAGTCCAGGAAGTCGCGCAACGCGTTCCGGGTCACCACCAGCCATCCTTTGACTCTTGTCGTTTCTGCGTGAGTCGGCACCACGATTCCCGAAATCGTCGTCGTCTCCAGCGGCGCCGCCCGGCGCCACTGGCGGAGGCCAACATCCACCCCTTCGAAATGGCCCAGAATCAGAACCGGCGGCCGGACCCGGGACGTGTTCCACCCCGCCAGCGTTTCCAACTGGGCCAGCACGTCGCCGAAGTGGCGCCGCAAGTCGACCAGGACAGAATCCACGTCAACCGAGACGCGATGGTGGACGTGGAGCGCTGCAGCGGTTCCGCCGACCAGCACACATTCGGGAAAGTGCGCTTGGATCAGACGCTGGGTCGCCAGCACGCGTTCCCAGTCAGCGTCCACCACGGCTAGCCTCCTTACTACCGTTCCAGAGCCATGTCGGTCAGGGTCATGCAGGGCGGCCCATCATCTGACGGCGTCGGGGAGTGCTCCACCAACGCCGACCGGTCCCTGCCGTCCCGCCCTTGATAAGATAATCCCAGTTACGGGCTGCTTCAATCCTGTTCTTGTGGGCACGAGGACGGCAAGGCCCGATGCAGTTTGACACCATGGCCAGCGGTGCGTACCATAGCGCCAACGCGTGTGCACGGCGCCGCGTTGTCGACAAAGTGGCGATGAAGGGCCTGAGCGGCCATCCGATTGACAGCGAGCCGGCGGTGGGTGCAAGCCGGTACGGAGATCCGCATTCCAGCCTGGAGTTCCGCGTAGTGGCGGCGGGTCAGCCCGATAGCGCTGGCAGAGTAAAAGCAGGGTGGCACCACGGGCGTGAGCTCGTCCCTCGGGGACGGGCTTTTTTTGATCTCGCCGACGACGTCGAGCGAAAGGAGCACACATGCTGGACATGCACATCCTGCGCCACGAGCCGGACCGGGTGCGGAACGGATATCGGGTGAAGCGGGTGGATCCCCCGTGGGAGCGGGTCGTGGAGTTGGACCGGCAGCACCGGGAGCTGCTGCAAACCCTGGAGGCCAAAAAGGCGGAGCGCAACCGCGCTACCGAGGAGGTGGCCCGGCGGCGCCGGGCGAAGGACCCCCACGCCGACGCGATTATCGGGGACATGCGCCGCCTGGGCGAGGAAATTCGGACACTGGAAGCACAGCATCGGCCGGTCGCGGAAGAACTGGACCGGCTGGTTTGGGAGCTTCCCAACTTGCCGGACCCAAGTGTGCCCGAGGGTGCGGGCGAGTCGGAAAACCGCGAAGTGGCGATTTGGGGCACGCCACGCACGGACTCCCAGGCCGTCACGCCCCACTGGGACCAGGGCGTGGCACTGGGCATTTTGGACTTTGAGCGGGCGCAGAAGTTGGCGGGCGCACGCTTTGTGGTGTTAAAGGGGTTTGGCGCCCAGCTGTCGCGGGGCCTGATCCAGTTCATGCTGACCCAGGCCGCGGGGGCCGGCTATGAAGAGGTGGCGCCCCCGCTCCTGGCGCTTGCGGACACCCTCTACGGGAGCGGTCAGTTTCCCAAGTTCGTGGAAGACGTGTTTCGCGTGAGCCCGCACGACCTGTACCTGATTCCCACGGCTGAAGTGCCGCTGGTGAATCTTCGTCGGGAAGAGATTTTGGACGAGGACGAGCTCCCATTGCACTACACGGCGCACACCGCCAGCTTTCGTTCCGAGGCGGGTGCGGCCGGCCGTGACACCCGGGGCCTTATTCGCCGCCATCAGTTTGACAAGGTGGAGCTGGTGGCCGTGGCGCGGCCGGAAGACGGGCTCGCGGAGCTGGAGGCCATGCGCAGGCAGTCGGCGCAGCTGTTGGAGCAGTTGGAACTCCCGTATCGTACGGTGGAGCACTGTGGCGGCGATTTGGGTTTTGGGCATGCCAAGTCCTACGACCACGAGGTGTGGATGCCCAGCTACGGCCGCTACGTGGAAATCAGCTCCGTGAGCCTCATGGGGGACTTCCAGGCGCGTCGCGCCAAGATGCGCTGGCGCCGGCGCGGCCAGCACACCACCGAGTTTCCCGTCACCCTGAACGGCAGCGCCCTGGCCGTGGGCCGCACCATGGCGGCCATCATGGAGAATCACCAAACCCAGGACGGCGGGTTTCGCGTGCCCGCCGTCCTCGGCCCGTTCGTCGGGGGCCGCGCGGCGTTTCCCTAGCCGGCACAGCCGGCGCTGTCGGTGCGGACGATGACCTCCTGTTCCTGGGGGTCCACCGGAAGTTGGGCCGGCGCCGCGTCCAGCACGCGGATGTGGTCCGTTGCCGTGCCCGACCCGGCATTGCCCGGTCGGAGCAGCGCGACCAGGGGTTCCCCCGTGGCATCGAGCGTCGCCACCAGCGGGTAGAAACCGTACCCGCGCTTGTAGGTCGGGGCCACTCCTTCCTTGTCGGAATGGGCCGTGACCAGGGTGCCGTCGATGTCGACCACGCAGAATTTCGGGTCCAACCCGGCGGCCCAGACCCGCGGCGCCGGGCGGCCGCCCGGGTCGTGGCGACCTGGGCCAGCGGCGCGCCGGTGATGGCGGTCAGCGTGCGCTACACGGTCGGGGTCGAGGCCACGGGGCCAAACAGGGCCGGTTGGTGGCGCAAGACGGCGAGGTCGCTCAGCGTGGTCGCCCCGTCCGCGATCGCCACGGCCATCTGCATCAGCCCCTGGCCCCGGTCATGGCCCCGGTGACGCTGCTTGAGGGAGGTCAACGTGGCCGACGGGCCGGCCGCCAAGCCGGTCCGGTCGGCGAGATCACCCAACCCCCGCGCTCCGACATGGGCCACAATCCGGTCATCGCCCGCCTCGATCTGACGGCGGGGAAACAATGTGTTGCGATTCACCTACGAAGTTCCCTCCTTGGCGGTCAAATGGAATCCGGTTAACCCCACTATCCCGCACCGGGGGGCCTCTTGCGTGCTGCGGGGCTAGTTTCCCCGGACCGTTATTGAAAGAGGCGGGTTAAGAGCGCCGCCACGGGCTGGGACGCCCTCTCTGCCCCGTTGTCCGCATGGAGCGTCCGCGTCTCGCACGCGACGCCCCGGCGGCGCACGGTCACGCGGATTAGGGCGGCGGCCAGCGCCGCGCTCCTGCACGCGCCGTCAGCCCCCCACCCCGACCACGTCGGTTCTGCCCGAGCTTCGTCACCTTCCGGATTCGGTCTCAAGCGAGAGCTTGTGTCGCAATTCCGCTAAGCTCTCCGCAACCGTGTGCCGGGCGGTATCAATTACCGTGTGGCGATGGTCCCAAACCTCGTACTTGCGGGATTCCACGTTGGCCCATGTCGGCAGTACGAGTCCCGGAATGTCGGCCACACGCGACTCGACGCGCCGCTGATGTTCGTACTTATTCGAGCAGACCACCTCAATCTCGGCAAAGGGGATGGCCAATGACTGAGCGAGGTGGCACCAGGCTTGACGTGTTTCGCGGACGGGGTTCACACTGTCTGCCACCACGTCGAGTCCTAATCCGAGGTTCTGCCTCGTTACTTCATAACACACCACGTATCCGGCGGGTCCATCAACCCAGACGTCTGCATCCCGCATCGCCTGTTCAACCACATCCACCCGCACATAGACCGCGTGGACGTCTTTCGCTAGGGCGACCGCAAGAGTGGACTTCCCGGTGCCAGGCAGTCCAGAAAAAATATATAGCATGGGACGTCTCCTTCTTCCCACACGGCACAGATCGACCGGTTTTGACCGCCCCAAAGGGAGTGTACCATGGGTTCTGGAAACTCCCGGGCTTCCGCGACCGCGTGCACCGGCTCTGTCGATACTGCAGGTCGCTATGGATCTCCACGCTGAACGCGGACACCCAGGATGAGGTGTCGTGTACCTGCCATCTTCGGAAAAAAGCGTGAAACGTGCTATTCTGCTCCGAAAAACAGGTCGGGAGACGACGCGCACCCCACGCTGACGCCCGCCCGTGCCCTCCGGGCGCAGGCGCCCCCCGCCGGACCGTTACGAGGCGGGGGTGAGGGTGACCTCGTACCCCAGGGTTTCCAAGCGTTTCACGGCGTGGCGCCGCACCTGGTCGGTGTCCCGCCGGTCCCAGGAGTCCCCCCTAGATCCACGTAGGGGGTGTGGCGGGTGAGGAGGTACCCGATGTCCACCGCGAGGGTGTGCGCCCCGAGGACGGCGGCCCGTTTCTTGCCCTGGGGGCGCACCATCCGGCGACACTGCGCCCCCAGATAGGTCGCTTGCGTGCGGCCCACCGGTGGCCGCCTCCACCAGGGTCGCGCGGAGCGCGCGGGTCCCGGGGAGGGTGCGGCCGGATACCCGTTGGCCGGCGCTCTCATGATTCCCGGGGGCCCGGCCGATCCCCTGCGCCAGCGCCGTGGGACTCCGGAAAGCCGCCACCGTGGGGCCCCCCGCCGCCCGGAGGGTTTCCGCCACTCGGGTCTTCACCCCCGGGAGGCTCTCGCGGAGCTCCCGGGTCGCCGTCAAAGGGGCCCGCCGAGTCGTCCCCTCCGCATCCAACGCCTGCAGCAGGGTGTCCAGGGCGTCCAGATGCTGCAGCGGGTGTTGCCAGAAACAGCGCGGGTGCGCCGCCATCCGCCCCGTAAGGGCCGTCCCGAGCTCCGCCGACGTCGCGTGCACGCGCTCATCCGCCCGCGCCGCCGGGTGCGTGACTCGTCGGCGAGCGCCGCGAGAATCCGGGTCCCGGACGCCCCCCGCCCGTCGCTCAGGACCGCCCGGAGCGTGATGTGGGCGCCCTCCAAGACCTTTTGGACGCGGTTGTGCTCGCGCGCCCGTTCCTCGATGAGGCTCTTGCGGCAGCGGGTCCGTGCCCGCAGTTCCCGCTGGGCCCGGTCGGGCATGAAGCAGGGCCGCAGGAGCCCCTGTGGCCAGAGATCCGCGATCCCCTCGGCGTCCTGCCCGTCGGTCTGGCGACCCGGCACGGCCTGGATGGGCGCCGGGTTGACGAGCCAGGTGGTGAACCGGCTCTCCAGCGGGGTGAAGAGGGGCTTCTCGGAGCTCTCGGTGGACTCCATCGCCACAGGCGTCACGTGGTGCTCCGGTAACCAGGTCTGCAAGGCCAGCACCTCCGGGGTGGTGGGGCCAAACGTCCGCACGGCCCGGAGGGGGTCCCGGCCCGGGCGCACGAGGACACCGGCGACCACCGTCTTCTGGTGGCCATCGAGCCCGGCGCACCGGGCGCATACGACCGCCATCCGATTCCCTGCTTTCGTCCGCGCTACTCACGTGAAGGCCGTAGGCGGCGTCCCACGCCATCAGGATGGATTCTGCTCCGTGCTCGCCCCGAGGGGCCACAACTAGGCGAATTCCCCACGGCGCTCCGGGTCAAACGGTGTCGCGGCCTCGCAAGACCACAGAGATACCGACCTCCTCACGGCAGCCGCTCCTCCTTCGCCATCGATGACCTTGAACCCTGTTTTTCATGGGGCGGGGTGCAGCTCAGCCGCATGGGCAATTGTGTACAGTGAACGGGCAGTGAATGGGCAAGGAGGGGCGGCCATGAGCGACGCGAGCGAGCGGCGGGACCGGGCCCTGGGATGCTGGTGGGGCCAGATGGCGGGGGATGCCCTGGGCAGCATGGTCGAGTTTTCCCATCCCGGAGACTTGGCGGCGCGGTATCCCGACGGGCTCCGAGACATGGGAGCCAGTCCGGTCTGGGGCACTGCCGCTGGCCAGCTCACCGACGATTCGGAGATGGCAGTCGAGTTGCTGCATGCCCTGCCGGCCGACGGGGACTACGTGGATGGGGACGCCGTCGCCCGCGGCTATGTGCGCTGGTTTGACTCGCGTCCCTTCGACATGGGCATCACCATCGGGACGGTGCTCCGGGCCGCCGCCGGGGCACCGGGTCGTAAGAACATGGCCGCGGTGATGCGCCAGCACACCAGTCTCGTCAGCCAAGCCAACGGGGCTTTGATGCGGGAAAGTGTCCTGGGCATTTGGGGCACCGGCGTGGCGCCCGCCACCCTGGGAGCCCTGGCCCGCGAGGACGCACGCCTCACGCATCCGCATCCGGTGTGCCTGGACGCCTCGGCCGTTTACGTGGCCACGCTGGCCCACATCATCCAGCACGGCGGCACGGGCCGGGATGCTTATGCCTTTGCCGAGGCGTACCAACGTGAGTTCGGGAGTGAAGCCGCAGTGACGCGCTGCTTGGAGCAGGCCGCCGAAGAAGTCCCGCCTATTTCGCACCATACAGGCTACGTCCTGACGGCGCTCCACAACGCCTTCTTTCAGGGGCTGCATGCGACCGACAGCGAAGCGGCCATCACGGCTACCGTCATGCTGGGCGGCGACACCGACACCAATGCCGCCATCGCGGGGGCACTGGCCGGTGCCGTGTACGGTGAAGCGGATATTCCCCTCCGTTGGCGTCAGACGCTCCAGGCGTGCCGCTTTAGCGGTCAAACCGTGCGTCCCGACCGCTATCTGCCCCGAAACGCGCACGCCGCCGTGGTCGCGCTGGTCGGCGCCCGGATGAATCCCTGATCGGGGCGCCGGCGATACGACACCGGGCGGGGAGGGTTCGCATTGTGCCGCAGTCGACAACTATGGCGACCGACGGAGAGGAGTAGCACGCTCATGGAGTCCCAGGTGCGTCCCGTGCGAGGGCGCGAGGAGCTGGAACAATGCTTTGAGCTGTGGGGTGACGTCTTTGACGAGGACCGAGGGTTTTTTCAACGTCGGCTGGAGGGGGATCGTACATACGACTCCGCCACCACCTGGGTGGCCGTGGTGGGGGGAGAGGTCGTGAGCGCGGCGCAGATTTTCCCCTTTGACGCGCGCTGGGATGGCACCACGCTTTTGGTGGCGGGCATTGGCAGCGTGGCCACGCGGCCCACCCATCGTGGGCAGGGGCTGGCGCTGGCCGTGTTAAACGCGCAACGCGCCTGGATGGCCCCCGCGGGCTTTGCTCTGGCCCTGCTGTTTGCGCGCGAACGAGCGATTCCGCTTTATGAGCGCGCGGGCTACGTTCGCTTGCCGTTTGGCACCACGGTGGCATGGTCGCCGGACGACGGGGCGACACGTAGCGGGTACACCGTGCGCTCCGTAAAGCCCGCGGACTGGAGGGCCATTCGGACGATCTATGCCGCCCAGATGGCTCCGCTGGGCCATGTCCGCTCCAAGGCGTTTTGGACGGATGCGATCCGGTGGACCGAGCAGGTGGATCCAGGCAGAGAGTGGCTGGTGGCAGAGCAGGCTGGCCGACTGGCTGGCTATTTCTTCGGCCGGATTCCAGAGGTCGGGGAGGATGAGGAGGGGCCCACCGTCCAGGGCCGTCGCATCCGCCTATGGGAAGTGGTGTCCCATCTGAATCATCCCGGCGCCGCCGAAGCACTGGTGGAACGCGCCCACCGGCAGATGGGGGCGCCGGGCATGGTGCCGCTGTCTCTGCCCGCGGGGCATGTGTTGGCCGAAGGGCGATCGGTGATCCCGGGTCGCCACCGGGGGATGTGGTCGCTGGTCAGTGCGCCGGCCTTGCTGCGCGCCATTCACCCCGTGCTGGCGCGGCGAGCCGAGGACGCGGGGGTGCCGGCGCTCACCCTCGGCGAACGGCCCGACGGGGTGCGTCTGGTGTGGGCGGCTGGGGAACGAACGCTCGCGGGCGCGGATTTCTTGGAGGCTGTGATCTGCGGGCGGGATGACGACCCGTGGCTGGGTGCCCTGTTTCCTCCCGCCACGCCGTTTCTGTGGAGCCTAGATCAGTTTTGACGGGCCGGTCCCGGGTTCGGGGACCCAGACGCCGGCTGCCGGGGACGCCGGGGCGCCATGCCGCCCAAGAGGGAGAAAATGCAGCCAAACAGCGCCATCTGCAGAGCGTCGTTGACCACGTAGTTGGCAAACGCCGGGTGCAGGACCGCGGCCACCAGCTGCGAGTGGGAACTCACGGTGGCGCTGGCCTTGCCGTGGAGGTGCTCGTAGGTTTGCCACATCACGCGAATCAAGGTCGCCTTGCCGGGGATGACCAGAGCGACCACATAGCTGGCCACCCCCGCCACTAGGCCGTACACGAGCCCCACCCACAGCCCCACGATAAGGGGATGGTTGCCGCGGCGCCGCGCGATGCCGCCCGCCAGCGCAAACAAGCCCAGCGGAATAACGTCCAACAAGACGTTCCACCACACACCGCCGTCAAGCGTGGTGGCCACTTTGAACCCAATCGACAGGTCCAGCGCCGCGAGAGCAATGCCCAGCAGACTGAAGAGCAGTCCGAGCCGTATGCCGGTCCGTGTTCCGGTCCACATGAGCGTCGCCTCCCTCGTCCGCGGCGCCGCCCCGGTCAGCGGGTCGTCGCACAATTTTCGTACGATCCTATCACGTTTCACCGATGCGCCGCGGCGCCTCGCCGGGCGGATGCGCAGCGTGCACCACTCCGAGCGATGGAGGCAAGCGTCTGGTTTCCGCGTGCGGCTAGCAGCTACGCCGCACGCGGTAGAATGGCCCGAACAGGCGACGACGGAGGCGGCGGGTCGATGACACCGTGGTCAAGAGAACATAATGGCCAGCGTGTGGAGGGATGTCAGCGTGGATCGCAGTTTTTGGCATGGGCTGCAGTTTTGGGTGGAGGCGCTGGATACCTGGGCCGTGGTGGACCGCGTGGACGTGCACGACGCCACCGTTCAGTACCGGGGGCGGGCGGGGGTCCTGGGAGAGGAGCCGGTGGCCTGGGGCAGGCCCTGGACGCATCCCGACGCCGCGATGGCAGTGCTGAGCGCGCGGGTGGCCTTGCCCCCCGGGTCCGTGCGACTCGTGGTCGACGTCGATGGCGAGGCGCTGTTGCGGGTCGACGGCGTTCCAGCGTGGGGCATCAACCCCAATCATCGGGAAGCGGACCTGTCGCCTGAGGCGGGGCGGACCCTCGAGCTCACCCTGGAAGTGGTGCCCCGCGGGGGGTTCGGGCGGCCGCTGGCCTATCCGCAGCTCCGGTCGATGGCAGTCTTGGGTCTTGACCCCGCGTTCGAATGCGTGCGATGGGATCTGGCGGTGCTGCGTGAGCTGGGCATGCGCAGCGCCACCCCGGTGGCGGTGCGCAACTGGCTTTGCCCCCGGGTGCTCGCAGCGGTAAAGCCGTTCATGGCGCTCAGTCCGGATCGGGCGGTCTGGGAGGCGCGGGAGCGCCGGCGGCCAGACGCCTCCGTGGAGGCGGGCCTGTATCAGCGGCTCGTGGTCCACCCCGGTCGGGTGGTGGGATTGGAGGCGGTGGACCGCGCCGATGTGACCCGCGCTGTCCGGACTGTGGGGGAGCGGCTCACGGAGCTTGGCGCCGAACTGGCGGCCACTTGGCCCGAGGGGGCGGGACGGCTGGTGGCCATCGGCCATGCGCACATCGACCTGGCGTGGCTCTGGCCGATTGCCGAGACCCGTCGCAAGATTCTGCGCACCATGGCCACCCAGGACCGGCTGCTGTCGGCATTTCCCGACTGGGGCTATCTCATGTCCAGCCCCGAGATGTGGCGGGGCGTGCAGGAGACGGAGCCGGCCCTGTTTGAGCGCATGCAGACGCAAACGCGCGCGGGCCGCCTCCAGCCCGCCGGCGCCACCTGGGTGGAGTGCGACGCCCAGCTGCCGTCGGCCGCTGCCGTGCTGCGCCACCTTCGATATGCGGGCCGCTACTTTATGGCCGAGGCGGGTCAGCGGCCCCGAGTGGCGTTTTTGCCCGACACGTTTGGCTTCGCCGGCGGCTGGCCGACGCTCTTGCGCCTGGCGGGCATCGACATGATGGTGACCACCAAGCTGCTGTGGAACGACACGACGCGCTTTCCGTACACGGATTTTGGCTGGGTGGGCCCGGACGGCAGCCGCGTGGCCGTGCAGCTCTACGGAGGAGCGGCGGCGGGATACAACGGCGACGGCACCTTGGAGGATTTGGACCGCGCGTGGGCCAACTACGAGGAGGGCGGCGGCACCGGCCGGGTGTTGTACACGTTCGGCTTTGGCGACGGCGGTGGTGGGCCCACGCGGGAGATGCTGGAGCGGCTCACCCGGTATCGCGGACTGCCACTGGCGCCCCGCCTGGAGTGGGGAACGCTGGAGGACCTGATTCCCGACGAGCGGACGGCCAACACCTGGCCCCAGCACCGCGGCGACTTGTACCTGGAGTACCACCGTGGAGTGTTCACCACGCAGACGGCCGTGAAGCGGGGCAACCGACGCTGGGAGGCGCGGCTCAATGCCGTGGAAGCTTGGTCGGCGCTGTTGGGTCGCGGGACCGAAGGGTTGGAAGACGCGTGGCGTCGGGTGCTCCGAAACCAGTTTCACGACATTCTGCCCGGGTCGTCGATTGCCGAGGTGTATCAAGACTGGCGGGACGACATGGCCGTGGTGGCGTCGCGGGTGGATGCCAGCTGGGACACCCTGATGGCGTCCCTGCCCACTCACGGGGCCGACGACGTCCTCACGGTGGCCAATGCCGCGGGGACGTCGGTGCCCGGCTCCCTCCAGGTGTTTCAAGCGGCCGGACCCGTAGCGGTGGAGGTGGAGGGCGCGTGGCGGCCAGCCGAGCGTACGCACGACGGGCGCTTTGTCGTGCCGGTGCCCGGGCAGCCGGCACTGTCGGTGGCTCGATACGCCATGCGGCTCCTCGAGGCGGCGACGGCCGCCGAGGCTTTGCCCACGGCTGAAGGCGATGCCATGGTGCTGCCCCTGCCCCAGGGACGGGTGGTGGTGGGACCCGAAGGGATCCGGAACTTTGTGCACCGAGGACGGGAGCTTCTGGCCGAACCGTCGGGTGTGCGGGGCTACCTGGACCACCCGGCCCACTACGACGCGTGGGAGCTGTCGCCGCAGTACCGTGAGACGCCTGTGACCTGGCACCACGATCCGCTGGCGGTGGTGGAGCACCACGCTTGGCGGACCGTGGTGCGGCTCGAGCATCGGACCGGCGCGACCGTGGTGACCGAACACGTGGCGGTGGACCGCGTGCACGGCCGCGTGGCCACCGATGTCACAGCGGACGTGCGCGACCGGCACTTGGTGGTGCGGTGGGAGCTGGCCACCACGCTTCAGGCCGCGGCCGCGGAGGCCGAGGGGCTCTGGGGCATGTCGCGCCATCCCACCGTCCCCGAAGGAGAAAATGACTTGGCGGCCTTTGAGTGGGTGGCCCAGCGGTTTGTTTCCCTGGCGGAGGCGGGGGTGGGCGTGGCCATCGCCAACGACGGCCGCTACGGCCATTCGGCCGACGGGGGCTGTATAGGCGTTACGCTGTCCACCGCCCCGCTCTATCCCGATCCCGATGCGGATCAAAAACCCGCCCCCGTAAGCCTCCTGATTCTGCCACACGAGGGCACGTGGGCCACCCCGTCCGTTCACGGGGCCGCCCAGGCGTGGTCGCACGGCGTATCGGCGGCGATAGAGCCCCACGGCGCACCTGGCCTCTATGCGCCGCTCGCGTCTCTCCCGCTCAATGTGGTAGTGCTGGGCCTGTCCGCGGCGGAAGACCAGTCGGGTGATTTCGTGCTGGCGCTGGGCGAGACGTACGGCACCCAGACGGATGCGGTGGTGAGCCTGCCCATCGCCGGCACGGGAGCCGTGAGCGTCGACCCCATCACAGAAGTGCCCAACGACGCCGCGGTGGTGCGGTGGGACACCGAGCGCCAGACGGCCACCGTCAGCCTGCCCGCGTACGGCATCGCGGTGATGCGCTGGCGGGTGGCCTCGCCCCGCGCATAATACAGACCAGGGAGAGGGTGCCGTGGATCCAATACGGGTGGACACCGGGTCCGTGCCGCCGCTGGTGCGGACCGTGTGGGAGTTGCTCGGGTCCGCCGGTCCCACGTATCTGGTGGGCGGCGCCGCCCGGGATGTGATCCGGGGCCGTGCCCCGCGCGACTGGGACCTCGCCACCATCCTCGCGCCCGACGACACGGTGGCGCTGGTGCGGCGGGTGCATCCGGAATGGATGCTGGCTTACGGCGGCATTCGCTGGGGCACCGTGGCCATTCACGGACCCAAGGGATCCGGTGCCGTCGACGTGACCAGCTTTCGCGCCGACGGGGTGTATCGGGATGGGCGGCGACCCAGCTCGGTGCGCTTTGGCACGTCGTGGGCCGAGGACGCCGCGCGGCGAGACTTTACGATGAATGCGCTGGCCATTGACCTCGATGGTCAGGTGGTGGACACGGTTGGAGGGCTCCGAGACCTGGCCGCCGGGTGCGTGCGCTCCGTGGGGCCGCCCGTCGACCGCTTTCGCGAGGACCCACTCCGCATGTGGCGGGCCGTGCGCCTCTTGAGCCAAGGCGGCTTTCACCTGGAGGAGGCCACGGCCCGGGCGATTCGCGTGGAGCGTCCGCGCCTGGCCATGGTGGCGCCCGAGCGCCAAGGCGAGGAGCTGACCCGGCTGCTGGCGGCCCAGGATCCCGAAGCGTTGGGGCGAGCGCTCGCTGTCCTTCAGGAGCTGGGCGTGTGGGACGTCATCTGGCCGGAGTGGGCGGTGGCACGGGGCTTTCCGCAAAACGGCCATCCCGTCGATGCGCACTGCCTGGCCACGGCGGTCGCGCTGCCGCCGCGGCTCAGGCTGGCGGGGCTGCTGCACGACATCGGCAAGCCGGTGTGTGCCCGACAGGCTAGCGCGGGGGCCTGGCGGTTTGACGGGCACGAGCAGGTGAGTGCGCTTTGGGCTGAGCGCATGCTGCGCCGCATGCGCTTTCCCGGGAAGACCACGGAGGACATGACCTGGCTGGTGGCCCACCATGGGTTCCGCTGGCGTCAGGCCACCGCGACGGAGCTGCGCCGCCTCTGGGTAGACGACGGGCCCGACCGGGTGCGCAGCTTGCTGACCCTCTATGAAGCGGATGTCGCCGCGCTCGACGGCGAGCCGCCGAGCCACCCCAGTGCACTGGGTGCGAAGCTGGAGGCAGCCGTCGTCACCGACGCGCCCTACGGGTTGGCGCTCGCCTGCACAGGCGAGGATGTGCAAGAATGGCTGGGGATTGCCCGCCCCAGCCGCGCCGTGGGCTCGGTGCTGACACATTTGCGTCACTGGGTGCTCCTCCATCCCGAGAACAACCGCCGCGAGGCGCTGCACCGGGAAGCCCTCCAGTGGCAGCGCCGCCATGGCGAAGTTCCCCCGGATCCGCGCATCGAGGAGGGATCGCCCGACGCAGCATCGGACGAACAGGGGGATCCCGTCCATGATCGCTGAAGTGCGGTCCGTGCGCGTGTGGCCAACCCCCGGGCCGCACCCGTGCGGGCTCGCCTGGGATGGCAGCGCCCTTTGGTATTCCGACGGGGACACGCACCGGGTGAGCCGGCTCGACCCGCGGACGGGAGACGTTTTGCAGGAGCACCAGCTGGACGCCACCCAGCATTCGGTGCGGACGGGACTGGCCTACCGGGACGGAATGCTCTACCAAGTGGCGGGGCGCCCGAAAAGCCTGGTGCGCATCGATCCAGCGACGGGAGCCGCCGAGGGGTTGCGTCCGCTGGGCGAAGACGTGTGCGGCATAGACGGACGCGGACCGGTGCTGTACCTGCTCCGCAAGCGGTTGGGCATCCTCGAGGCCCAGGAGTGGGGATCGGGGGTGGTACTGGGCACGTGGCCTTCCACCGCCACCCCCGGCGGGCTCACCCTGGTGGGGGGACAGTGCGTGTGGGCGGACGTGCAGTCAGGCGCGATTCGCGTGTTGGACGGTGACGGCCGCGAGGCATCCACGGCTCCTCAGGTCGTCGGCGGGCAGCCAACAGGATTGGCGTGGGGCGCGGGACGCCTGTTTGTCAACGACTATGAGAACCGGCAGATACGCGTGTTCGCCTGGCCGGAACGTGCAACCCCAACGTTCCCCGCCGTCGACTCCGGTGTGATGCGCGTAGACGCCCGGGAGACAGTGTGGACCCGCACGGAGCTTGCCGCCGCACTGGCACCGTCGCTGTTTCATCCTACCGACGCCGACCTGGACACCCTGCTGGACGAATATCACGGGTGGCCCCACGCCCTGTATGCGCTGGCCGAGGCGGGGGCCATTCAGGGCGTGGTGGGCGTCGACCTCAGGGATCCCGGCCTGGTGGAAATCTCCCACCTGGCCGTGGAGGCGTCGTGCCGTGGCCAGGGCCGCGGTCGCCGGCTGGTGGAGACCATCCAGCGCGCAGTGGCTCCACGGGTGTGCTGGCTCACGACCGACGAGGATGCCGTCGGGTTCTACCGACGGCTGGGCTTTGTGGTCCACTCGCTGGGGGAACGGTACCCGGGGCGGGAGCGGTTTCTGGCAGTGAGTTCCCAGTGAGCCCGCGCGTGCGCGCGGGCGTCGTGGTGGTGCACGAGGGCCAAGTGGCGCTTATCGAACGCCATCGGGACGGGGTGATGCCGTACTACGTGTTTCCCGGTGGTGGGGTGGAGCCGATGGAGTCGCCCGAGGCGGCCGCCGTGCGCGAAACCCGCGAGGAATTGGGAATCCACGTGGCATTGGGTCCCCTGCTGGCCGAAGTGCGGTTCCGTCCATCCAGCGCCGAACCCGCGGCCGAAGAGAGCCTGCAGTTGTACTATCAAGCACAGTGGGTATCCGGGGCCTTCGGCACCGGCAGCGGGCCGGAGTTCGCGGATGCGGCGGGCGTACGGGCTTACGTGCCGCGCTGGGTGCCGTTGCTCTCCCTGGGCGCCTGCGATGTGCGTCCGCGCGTGGTGGCTGAGGCGCTCGCCCGGTACGGCACGACGTGGCCAGCGGGCTGGGTGCTGCGACATCGGGAGTAAAGGGGGAGGCCGGAGCACATCGCCCAACGCCATCGGGCCCTTCGACCGGCGCGCCGTCGCAGACGGTGCGCCGGTCGCTAACTCTTAACCTTGCTGCGTACATCGGCCCGGCGAACGGCATTCCTGCGACCCCGGTAGCCGGGCCCTTGCTTCTTAAACCACTGCGCCACATCGCTGTCCAATCGAAGCGATAGGCGGGTCTTGGATGCAGGCATCCACCACTCGGCCTCCGCCCAAAATGCGTCATCGGTGGCGGGGCTGTCACTGTAGTCGTAGTCAATGTTGTCATCAGGCATCTGGCGGGCTCGTGCCCAATCACACCGACTCTGTCCGCTGTAACGCTCGGAAGTCTGCTTGTCGCTCACGACGGAGCGCCCTCTTTAACGAAATGACTCGCACGCGATTGCCCCTTGGGGTGAAAACCACGTTTACTACCTCGCGTCGCACACACCCAAGTCCGACCCAGCGCTGTTCGCCGTGTTCGTGGCCTCGTCCCATTCGGGCTCCATCTGAACAGTGTGCTGGGTGGGATGATCTTTGTCATCCTCCGTCCGCGCGGACCGCGCCGTTATGACACGGACAGCCACGCGCTTCCTCGACCAAGGGCGTCAGCAAGCGGGGCGAAGTCGGTGGCGATCCGGGGTGGGCGACGGCCATCCTCGACCGCCGGCGCCACCACGCCGCGCTGCTGACCATGTGGGACGCGGCGTATCGGTGGAAGAACAACAAGCGGGCCGGGACCCGGGGCGGCCCGCCCCGGGACCGGGGGGCCGTCGGCGCCCCCGGCCCCGCCGGCCTGACCGAAGGCGTCCGCAGACAGGCGCCGCGGGACGCGATGTAACACCTGGCGTCAGCCCCAGAAGAGGAGGAGATCCGCATGGCTTTTGTTCGATGGCGCGGCGGGTGTGCGCCACGGTGTGGGATAACGGGCGCCCCCGCCCGATCCGGTTGACACCCCGGCCTGGGGACTTCGCCTCGGCGGCGGCGCGTCGCCATCGCTGCGCGGTTTCCGACGCTGACGGGGGATGGGATGGTGGTGGACCGGATGCCGTCGCCAGCAAGTCCCTGGTGCTGATCTGGGGAAGTGTGCGTTGGCGCTTTTGGGGAAATGAAGAGGGTTGTTGACAGAGGGGCGCTCGCCGACCATGGGCTCGTCCCCTGGAGGCGGCGAGGTCGGGGGCGGAACCTCCTCGGGCAGGTAAACCAGACCGCGGTAGTTCCAGGCGCCAGACTGTCCAGATCGTCATCTCCACCCCTCGCGTTCGTCGGGGGGCACCGCAATGACCGTCGGCGGCGGCTCGACGGGATGCACCTTCCGAAACCCGATCGTGAAGTCGGAGTTGCACCTCGATGCTGGTGTATGGCAGGGTCCCCCCGGCAGGAGGGCAGCTGACCACGATGCAGGTGACCGCCAAGATGCGCGCCGTGCGGGCATTGACCTGATTGATGCTCACGTGGAGCATGGCACCCGACATCACGGCTAGGTGAACGACCCGCAGACTGGAACCCAACCACCCGGACAAGATCAGGTCCGCCCCCACGACAACGGGGAAGGAGCCGGACGGAGTCAGGGTCCCGTCCAACGCCTCCGCCCACGTGATCGCGTCCGCCGCTCAGTCTTTGGCTGATCGGTGGGATTGGCGGGCACCAACTCCGGGGCCACGCCCCACGCCGCCAATTGTCGCCCCCTCCACCCCCCCGTCGGTCCTCTTTCGTCGCAGACTCGCCGCGTGGTCCGGTCCGACCGCGTTCCACCCAGCGGCGCACGGCCGCCGGGTCTGTGGGCAGGGCGCCCTCGAATATGTCCAGTCCCGCCCTGGACAGGCGGATCAGGCGTGGGACGCATGCTCCGGCGGGCAAACGGCATTCTCCAGTTGGCAAATGCTCGTCATGAGGCGCATCGTGGTTCGCTCGCGAATCTCCCAGGGCTCTTGGGTGGCCTGGGCGGCCGCTTCGATGCCTGCGAGCCACGCCCGCTTCAGCTCGGTTCCGATATTCACCTTGCGAATGCCTGCGCGGATGGCCTGCTGCAGCAGTGACGGCGGAAGGCCGCTGCCCCCATGAAGGACGAGGGGTACGGCCACGACCGCGGCGATGTCGCGAATGCGGTCCAAGCGCAGGTGTGGGGGCTGGTTTAGGGGATGGGCCCCGTGAACGCTGCCGACGGAGATGGCCAGTGCGTCCACATCTACCCCCGCCACGAAGGTTCGCGCATCCTCGATGGTCGTAAGCCACGAGTCTTCTGCGGGTGTGCTGCCGTCTTCCTTGCCTCCGACGTGGCCCACCTCCGCCTCAACGGAGGCGCCAACCCGCCGGGCGACTTCGGCCGCCAGTCGCGTTCCGGCCACATTGTCGGCCAGCGGCTTGCGAGAGCCGTCGTACATTACGGACGTGAACCCGAGGTCAAGCGCCCGGTGCACGGCGTCCAGGTCCACCCCGTGGTCCAGATGCAGGACGAACGCCTTTGGGCTGGCCGCGAGCCGGGGCACCATCCAATTGCTGATCAGCGATTCCCCAAAGTGGCCCACGTAGCGATCGGTCATCTGGAGGATCGTGGGGCCCGGCCGCCGTTCGGCCACCGCCATCAAGGCGTCCAGCGCCTCAAGGGTCGTCACGTTAAACCCCAGGCAGGCGCACGAACCCTCGGTCAGGGCGGCTCGCAGATTGATGAGCATGACGTCTGAAACCAACCTTTCTGCGGATCAGAGGCAAGCTGCCGCGGCCACCCGGCCCAGGGCCAGCCACTCCTGCACGAGGTCCCCGGCCATATCCCCCAGCACCGGCCACGGGTGCTGTATGCGGTGCGGAAGAATACCTCGTTGGAATCCCAGTTCCCCCAACAAGCTCATCAGGGGCAGATGGGCGGACCGTTGAATCAGCCGGTTGAGCGACGCCTGAATGTCACAGCGTTCGGGATGGTCCTCGGTCGCCAGCACCCGTCCCACCTCGGGCAGGACGCTGGCATACTGAGACACTAGGCCGTCGGCTCCCGTGAGCAGACTGGCCACGGCCACCGGCTCGGCTCCGCAGAAGACGCGCCCCCTGCCAAATATCTGGCGCCAGACGGGGACATTGGCCCCGTCACCGCTCGAATCCTTGATGCCCACCACATTGGGGCAGCGGTCCACAATGCGTGCGACGGTTTCGTAGGTGAGCGAGTACCCCACGCGCTGAGGAATGTTGTACAGCCACACGTCGCCCGGCCAGGACGCCGCCGCCTCGGTCATCGTCGCCACCTGAGCGTCGGGGGGAAACGCATAGTAGAGGGGAGGCAGGAGGGCGATCGATTGGAAGTCGCGCGATCGGAGCCACGACCGCTTCTCCAGAAAGGGGGCGCGGGGCAGGGGGGGCCCCACCATGACCACCACAGGCTGGCGGGCGCTGTCGCGCACGAGCGTCAATACGTCCTGCTGCTGGGCCCAGGGCAAGATGGGGCCCGCCCCCGTGCTGCCCAGCACGAACAGTCCGTCGCTGCGGCGCGACGACTGGATCCAGTCCAGGTACTGCAGCATGGCGTCCTGGTCCACGGATGGACCGGGGCCGCTGCGGGCATCCTCGGATGGCTCCCGGGTGAGCGTGAGCAGTGCCGGGTACAAGTCTGCCATGATCAATCCTCCACGGTGTCGTTTTACCCTCTCCCGCGTGGGCCGCCGACGCTGACACCCACGCGCCCCTACCGCGGGCCTTGGGCCGCCGACCGGTCCGCCTCCTGCCAGGCCTCGTGCCACGCGACTTCGTGGGCGGCAAGCCAATCCTCGCGGAGCGTGATGCCCCACCCCGGGGCATCCGGCAGCATGATGCACCCCGCTTCAACCTGTGTGGGGAACGGGGGCTCGACGACTTCCTCGCGCAGGGCGTTCGGGTTGCTGTCCAGCTCCACGGCAATACCACCAGGCGCCAGTGCGAAGAGGTGGCAGGTGGCGGCGAGACCCACGGCCCCCCCCAGGAAGTGCGGCGCCCAGGCTAGGCCATACGCCGGCATCATCTGGGCAATGGCCCAGGCCTCGGTAAAGCCACCAACTTTGGTGACGTCTGGCTGGGCAATGGTGAACGCGCCCCGGTGGGCCCACCACGCGAAGGCCTCGCGCCCATAAAGATTCTCGCCCGCGCTGATGGGAACCGGCGACTGGGCCGCTACGCGGGCCATGCCTTCCCAGTCGTCGCAGGGCAGGGGCTCCTCGACCCAGTCGAGCTGCAGGGGTTCGAGCCGCTTGATGGCCTGGAGCGCTTCCGCGGGCGTCCGCCACCCCTGGTTGGCGTCCACCATGATCCGCGCGTCCTCCCCGACCATGTGCCGCAGACGGGCCACCTGAGTATAGTCCTCGACGGGGTCAAACCCCACTTTGATCTTGAAGGCGCGAATACCCCGGGCCATCTGCGCCCGCACTATCTCCTCGTCCAGCTGAGGGCCGAGCCCGGACGCGTAGACCGGGACCCGGGACCGGCCGCCTCCCAGCATCCGGTAAACAGGAACGTCACGCTCACGGGCTAAGAGGTCCCACAGAGCCAAGTCCACACCGCTGAGCGCCTGGGACACGGCACCAGTGATGCCACTTTGACGGCCGACCGGGGCCAGGGTCGCTTTTAGCCGATGATGGGTGTCGACCACATCGGTGGCATCATGGCCCACCAGCAAGGGGGCAACGCCCTCTACAACGGTTGCGTGGCGCTCCGCGGCGACCCAGGACGGAAAGTTGACCCAACTTTCGCCCACGCCGACGAGTCCGCTGGTCGAAGCCACTTCCACGAGGCAGAGCAGGCGAACCCTCCGGCTGCCGACGCTGCTGACCAGCGGGTTGGGGGGGCGATATCGGAAGAAGCGCACGCGAACGTCGGCGATCCTCATGAGAGCGTTCCCCTTTCTGTGTGCGCGGTGGACCCGCTCCACCGGTGGGTGTGAGAGCTATCCTGCTGCGGCGGTAGCGTCCGGTTGCTTTCGCTGCTCCCTTACGGTGAGCAACACCGCCGCGCCCGCGAGAATGGCGAAGCCCATCACGAAGTATCCGACGGTGAACGAATGTGTAGTGGTCTCCAGGTAGCCAAACACGAAGGGCCCGACAAACCCACCGATGTTGCCGATGCCATTGATGAGCCCCATCGCTGTGCCGGCGGTCCCCGCGGGCAAGACCTCGGTGGGAATGGCCCACAAGGGTCCCTGTCGGGCATAGAAGCCAGCGGTAGCAAACGCCAGGAACAAGATCGCCAGCGCGACGATGCCGGTTCCAATGATCCCGAGGAGTAGATAGCCGACAAACGAGATGCACAGGACCCCGACCGAGACGGCGATTCGCTTACCGATGCGGTCTGAGTATCGGCCGGCGGAGATGAGGAGCCACACGGCGGCGCCGTTGGGAATGACGAGCAGAAGACCGGTGCCTAAAAAGCCCACCCCAATAGAATGGATGATGGTCGGGGCCCACAGATTCAAGCCGTACCCGCCCATGATGGTCAGGAAGTAGGCGGCCGACAGCAGCCACACTGACGGCTCCAGTAGCACACTCCAAATCGTGCCAGTGGTTGGACGGCGCTCGGCGTGGATGCGGGTGGTGATGAAATCGCGCTCACTCGTGGAGAGCCACTTCGCCTGCTCGGGCCGGTCCTCGATGCCCCACCACCAGAGCGCTGCCCAAATCAGCGCAGGAATCCCCTCGAAGACCAGCATGAGCCGCCAGCCCACGGCCGTGACCAAGGCACCGGAAATCGGCGATGTGATGGCAGCGGCCAGTGGCAGGCAGATAATCCAGAGGCCGTTCGCGCGCGCCCGCTCCTCGCGCGGGAACCAGTTAGCCAGCAACACCAGGGTGGCGGGCCAGATGCCACCCTCCGCGACCCCTAGCAAGAAGCGGATCCAAAGCTCCTGCGTGGAGTTTTGTGCAAGCCCACTCAAGGCGGCGAACACTCCCCAGATGAGCAGTAGCCAGAACACGAACTTCTTCGCACTCCACCGCTCGGCCAAATAACCGCCGGGGACCTGAAGGACCAAGTATCCCAAGAAGAAGAAGCCTAGGATCAAGCCCACCCCCGTCGCCGTCAGGCCGAAGTCCTTCTCCATGCCCGTGGTGGCAAACGAGAGATTGATGCGGTCCATGAACGAAATCGTGTACATCGCGATGGCGATGGGCATGATCCGAGTCCATCGGAGCCTGGGAACACTTGACGCCATCCTCATTGCAGGGGCCTCCTCTTGAAAAAATTCCTGGTGCGCGTATCGCGCATTTGAGATGATTCGATAAAGCGTATCGCGGATCCTGCTCGGACAGGGCGGATCGGAAAAAAGTTTGTGATGCAACGATGCAGCGAAAGGAGCGCGCCGTAGACCAAGGCCCGAGATGAGTGATACACTCAACCTGGTCGTCATTTCGATCACAAGCAAGGGGGTTATCGTCGTGGCCGACGTAGATCGACAGTGGTCGTCACTGCCGCTCTTTGATCCAGATGGTGGAACGGTGGTCGTTGAACCCGATCGTCCTGAGCCGGACTTTTGGGTGGGTGCGCCTTCGGTGGTGTACGACGGGCGGCGCGAGCGCTTTGTTATGGCGTACCGCGTGCGGCACCCCATTGGACGAGGGCGGGGGATCGCGTGCCGCATTGCGGAAAGCACGGACGGCGTGAACTTCCAGTCGCTCACCGAGATCTCGGCCGACGAGCTGCGGTCGGCATCCATCGAGCGGTCCGCGCTACAGATTGCGCCATCGGGGACATGGCGGCTGTACTGTAGCTACGTGGATCCTGCCGATCGCCGGTGGCGCATCGACCTGTTGGAGGCCGAGGATCCCTCTGCCCTGTGTGTTGCCGATCGCCGACCCGCGCTGACGGCAGCAGAGTTCAATCTGGAGGGCGTCAAAGATCCGTTCGTCTTCATGGTGGGGCCCGTGACCTATATAATGGTCAATTTTGTGGATCGCCCCGACTTCCCCATCAGCGCCGACGAGATGCACGGGACCGAAAATGCCTTTGCGACGGGGCGCCTCCGGTCGAAGACCGGGTTGGCGTACAGTGTCGACGGGGTCCACTTCCGCTGGGCGGGCACCCTCTTGGAACCCGGATCGGGCTGGGACTACCTGCTGGCGCGGGGCTCGACGATCATCCCCCGCGACGGCGTCTACTGGATGCTGTTTGACGGTCGCTCACATAACGGCGAGACGTACCAGGACCGCGCGGGGTTGGCCGTATCGCATGATCTGAAGCACTTTACCAAGGTGGATGCTGACGGGCCGCGCCTGTGGTCTCAGCACGGGAGTGGTTCGTTGCGATACATTGATGCCGTGGTGCGCGGGAGCACGATTCACTATTTTTATGAATACGCGCGCGACGACCGGGCTCACGAGCTGCGCCACAGCGCCGTTGAGATGGCATAGGGGGGCATCGATGTCTCGGGAAGCTCGGCACCGGAAAATCCTGGCGGCAGTGGAGGCACAGTTGCAGGTCGGCATCGCCGACCTGCAACGCCTCACCGGCGCATCCGCCGCCACCATCCGCCGCGACCTGCAAGTCCTGGAAGACAAGCGTTTGGTGCTCAGAGTGCACGGCGGGGTGATTGAGCTCCCGGGCGAGCCCAGCGTCCCCGAGAAGTCTCGGGCGCATGTGGCCGAGAAGGCCGCGATTGGACGTCTGGCGGTCTCCTACATTCAGGAATCCGAAGTGGTCCTGCTGGATGCGGGTACGACGACCGGGATGATCACCCGGGAGCTGGCCCGGTTTCACCACATTACGGTGGTCACCAATGCCGTAAACATCCTGGTGGCGCTGCTGCCTTTTGCCTCTTTTGAGGTCATCATGCTGGGGGGCACTCTTCGGTCGGCGAATCAGGCTGTGATGGGCTCGCTGACCGAGGACAACCTGCGGCACATCCGACCTGACCGCGCATTCATGGGCGCGTACGGCGTAAGCCTGGAGAGTCGGTGTCTCGTCTCGCCCACCCTATCCCAGGCGTACCTTAAGGGAGCCATGATGCAGGCAGCGCGCCACGTTTATGTGGCAGCCGACCATACCAAACTGGGGGAACCCCGGTACGGCTTTGTCACACCCCTGCCAGACGAGGTCACGTTGCTGATCGATGAGCGCGTCAGCGACCGCCAGCGGCAACAGCTGGAAACGTCCGGGCTGGCGTTTCGCCTCGCCCCGACGGAGCCTGGCCCGCTGGACGGGGATCCCGACCGTCTGGGCTAGGTCCGGTCGCTGTGTCTCAGAAGCCAGAACTGATGTGAAAGGATGTTGGAAGTGACGAAACTCTCGCAGCCTCAGAGGCGTCCCGCGCGAATAGGTATTACGTTGGGCGACCCGGCGGGGATCGGGCCCGAAATCGTGGTGAAAGCCCTGCTGGAGTTGGAGCCTGAGCGCGCATGGACGCCGGTTCTGTTTGGGAATCCCCATGTGTTGCAGGCGGCGCTGGACCTAGTGGGTGCGAGCCGCCGCGTGAAGGTTCTCGACGATGTTGCGGCCGTGGACGACGACCCGAGGGTGCTGTCGCTGGTGGCCACTGCGGCCGACCCGGAGCCGGTGCCGTACGGCGTCGTCGGCAGTCGGGGTGGGGAAGAAGCCGGACGCGCGATCATGGCGGTCGTGGACGCTGCCAAATCCGGGGCCGTAGACGTCATCAATACCGCGCCGCTGAACAAGGAGGCGCTGCGCCTGGCGGGCTATCATTATCCGGGCCACACGGAAATGTTGGCCGAGCGGTTTGGCGTCGACGGTGTGTACACCATGTTCGAAGTGGACACGCTACGCATCTTCTTTCTCACCCGGCATCATCCTTTGAGCGAGGTTCCGGCCCTCCTCGGCGTGGCCCAGGTTCACGCCGGCATCACGCGGTGCCTCGGGTTCCTCAAGGACTTGGGGGTGGAGACTCCGGTGCTCGCCGTCGCGGCCTTAAACCCCCACGGCGGCGAGCATGGCCTGTTGGGTACGGAGGAACGGGCGATCTTGGAGCCTGCCATCAAACAGGCACAAAGTGAGGGCCATCGCGTCGAAGGCCCGATTCCTGCCGACGCCGTCTTCTACCAAGCGCGGATGGGCCGCTATGCGGGGGTGCTGTCCCTCTACCATGACCAGGGACACATTGCGGCGAAGACCCTGGACTTTTATGGAACCGTGAGTGTGACACTGGGTCTTCCGGTTCTGCGCACGTCGGTCGACCACGGGACGGCCTTTGACATTGCCGGTCGAGGGGTGGCCAATGCCCACGGACAGGTGGCGGCCCTTAGCGCGGCCGGCGCGTGGGGGGCACGTGCACGCTGGTCAACCAAGCAACCGAAGGAGAGGTAGAGGACGTGACACGATACTTGCTGTCGCATCCCTTGGGTGAGCGCACACCAGTGTATCGCGACAACCCGCCGGTGGAAGTGCGCCGCCAACACGCGATCGACCGCGGCGATCCATTTGACCAATCCTGGGTCGGCGCCGTCACCCACAGTGGCACGCACATGGACTGTCCGCGCCACTTCAACCCAGAAGGATTAGCGGTCTCGCAGCTGACCGCGGACCAGATGGTCTTCAACCACATCGTGGTGGCGGATGTTCCCACGGCGGATGACGGCCTCATCACCGCCGCACGCCTGATCCCTCTTCGTGACCGGCTCGAGGTCGCCGAGCTCCTGCTCATCCGAACGGGATTTGGCGCCGTGCGCCAGGCGGATCCGCATCGATATGGCTGGCACAACCCGGGATTTGACGAATCTGCCGGCCAGTTTTTGCTCAAATTCCGCGCGCTGCGCGCCGTGGGCCTGGACACGCCGTCGGCGTCGGCGGCCCAGCACCTAGAGGCGGGCCTCCTGTTTCACCAAGCGGTCCTGGGCACCCATCGACCCGGGGCGCCTCCCTTTTTTATCTTGGAAGATGTCGACCTCTCGCTCCCCATCGACTACCTGGACCGGGTGTATGTCGTACCCCTGATGATTGAGGGCGTGGACAGTGGTCCCTGTACCATCCTGGCCGAAGTGGACCAAGTCCACGACGACCAGCCGGGGAACAGGGGGTGTCCGTGATGGATGATGGCCACCATGAGGCGCTCGCCGTGCTCGGGGCCGGCACCATGGGCCACTCGATCGCCCTGGCGGCTGCGCTCGCGGCGTGGCCCGTGCGTCTTTGGGGGGTATCACCGCGGGATTTGGAGACGGCGAGGCGGCGCATGCTCCGAAAGCTCGATACCCTGACGGAGGAGGGGGCGCTCCCGGACGCGGAACGGGGTCGGGTCCTGGCACGCATCGACTTCACCGAATCGCAGTCCTGGTGTGTGGAGGGGGCAGCGCTGGTTGTCGAGGCGACCCCCGAAGACCTCGGCCACAAGCAGGCCTTCTTTCGCGCCGTGGAACCGCTGTGCGGTCCGGACGCCATCATCGCCAGCAACTCGTCTGGACTCAGCCCCACGGCCATTTTTCAGCAGATGACCTGCCCGACCCGTGGTCTGGTGATGCACTTCTGGAATCCGGCCCACCTCATGCCCCTGGTGGAAGTCGTCCCCGGGCACCACACCACCCGGGGCACCGTCAGCCGAGCCCTCGACAGCCTGCGGCAAATGGGCAAGCAGGCGATCGTCGTCCGCCGGGAAGTGCCCGGCTATCTTGGCAACCGCCTGCAGTACGCTTTGTTTCGTGAGGCGCAGTACCTGTTGGAGCAAGGGGTGGCCTCGGCCGCCGACATTGACCTGGCTGCCGAGCTGACGTTGGGACGGCGCCTGGGGCTCACGGGACCCTTTCGGACGGCGGACATGGGAGGGCTGGACGTGTTTCACGCGATTTCCGGCTATCTCTTTCCGAGTCTCAGTACGGAACACGAGTCGGGCAGCGCGCTTCGCGCCCTGGTGGACCAGGGCGCACTCGGAGAGAAGGCCGGACGCGGCTTCTACGCGTGGTCAGACGAAGCCAGCCGCGCGATGGAGCGCACGCGTGAGCGGGACCTGATCCGATGGTGGATGCGGGATCGGGGGTCCGCCGATGCGTAGAGCCTCAGACAACCACGGGATGGGGCAAAATCGGTTGCCACCCCCGTGGGCCGGAACTGAGGACGCGCGGCGGGAGATTCGCAGGCGCCGCGCGGTCCGCAATACAAAACTGGTTGTGCTGGATGACGATCCCACGGGCGCACAGACGCTTTCAGACGTCGCGGTGCTGACCGACTGGCAGTCGGACAACCTTCAGCAGGCATTTGAGGATCCCGGCGACCTGTTTTACGTCCTCACGAACACGCGTGCGCATTCCCCAGACGAGGCTCGCGAGATTGACGAGGATGTCGTGGCGGCCCTTCAGGCTGCGGCTCATCGCACCGGCGTGACCTTTGACCTCGTCAGTCGTGGCGACTCCACGCTGCGGGGCCACTATCCCCTGGAAGTGGACGTGCTGGCCAGAGTCATGCAGGTGCTGACGGGTGTCCCCTACGACGCCCACCTCTTGGTGCCAGCTTACCTTGAGGAGGGCCGCTTCACGTACCACGGATGGCACTACGTTCGCAAGGGTGCACAGCTCGTCCCCGTCAACGAGACGGAATATGCGCAGGATCACGTGTTTGGCTACAGATCAGCCGATCTCAGGAACTGGGTCGAGGAGAAAACGGCGGGCCGCATCGCGGCACGGGACTGTCTCGTGATCCCGCTGGAGGAGGTGCGCGCGGGGCCGGCGGTCGTCGCACGTCGGCTGGCGGCGGCGCGCGGCAATGTGCCCGTTGTCGTGGACGCCATGAGCTACGAGGACCTGGATGTCCTGAGCCTGGCCGTGTTGGAGGCGCAAGCGCGAGGGCAGCGGCTGCTGTTCCGGACCGCGTCGTCGTTCGTGAAGTCGTACAGCGGCCAGCCCCCCACCTCGGGATGGATTGATGCCGTGCCGGTTCCCGCGTCTCTGCAGGGTCGCGGTGCGCTGGTGGTCGTAGGATCCCACGTCGCAAGCACCACGCGGCAGTTGGCGCATGCGCTGGAGGCCGTTGCGCTCAAGCACGTGGAGTTGGATGTCCAGCGCCTACTGAGCGATGGGGACCGCGCCCCAGCGGTGCGCGAGGCGGCGCTGGCCGTGAACGAGGGCCTCGGTCAGGGCGAGCACGTCGTGGTTTCCACGAGCCGCGCCCCCGTCCGTGGCCGGGAACGCACAGACACGCTGCGCATTGGCCAGGCTGTGGCAGACGCCCTGGTGGAGGTTGTTCAGGCGGTTGTCACGCCGCCGCGCCTGATAATAATCAAGGGCGGAATTACAGCGCGAGAGATTTCTACGCGAGCCTTGAACATCCGCCGGGCACACGTGCTGGGGCAAATCAGCTCAGGCATCTCCGTGTGGGTGGGACAACCGGGATCGCGGTGGGCGGGCATGGCCTACATCGTGTTTCCGGGGAACGTGGGCGACGAGCGAGCGTTGCTGGATCTGCTGCACCGAACCCTCGTCGATCCGTGACACCCCTATGCGATGGCGCCGCGAAGAAATTCCGCGGCGGCCTGGGCCGCCTTATCCGGGGGTGGAATGCGGTCCCAAAACTGCTCGCTCATGCCCTTGAAGGGGTTGGCGTACTCATAGACAACCGGCCCATCGAAGCCGCGTGCACGGGCTCGCGTCAGCAGGTGCTTCCAGTCGAGGTCGCCCGTCGCCAGGTCCGTCCACACGAACGCCTGTCCCGTACTGCCGTGGTACGCCACCGGGGCGCCAGCCGTCATCTGGACATTTTTTACGTGCAGCATGGCCACCCGTGCGTCAATCTTGTCCACCTCTGCGTCCAGCTCGACCAGCGGCGTGCCGCCAAAGTACACGTTGACGGCGTCCAAAACGACCTTGAGATTTGGAGCCCCCACCTGGGCATGCACGTTGAACGCGGCACCCAGGTTTGGCGTCACAGTGTTTTCGTTGGTCTCGATCAGGAGAACAACATCCCGCGTTGCGGCGTAGGCGGCGATCTCCCGGAGCAGCACCACGTGGTTGGCAAATGCCTCGTCATACTCGTCGGGGCTTTTCACGTCGTTGCCATACGTTCGGATAGCCGGACACTGCAGGTCGACCGCTAGGTCGACGTAGGCCTTCAGCATGGCCACCGCCTGCTCCTGGAGCCGAGCGTCGGAAACCGTCAGCGGCACATAGCTTGAGATCGAGCTGATGCCCACCCCTCGGTCAATCAGCGCGGCCGTCAGGTCCTCCCTGGCGGCGGCAGACAGGCGGCTGGGGTTGATCATGTCGTACCCGAGGGTCTTCTGAGAATTATCACTCACGGCAAAGGAGTATAGGGAGGACCCGCGGATGTCTATCTGCTCATAGCCAAAGCGCGTGGCCCAGCGGATGACCTGGTGCAGTCCAAATGGGTGGGTGCGCGCGACCGACGAGTATAAGGATAGCTTCATGAGAGTGAAACCCCCTCCGTGCCGGGACTGCAACCAATTATATCACCGGCGGCCAGCGGCGCCCGTTCACCGCAGCGCCGCTTTGGCGTCTGGAGCCGTGCCGACGTATGGAAGGGTTCTTCGTATGGATATAGTGCGGTCTCTTGAGGGGTGGTTCCAGCCAAGGGATGCCCCGGCGAGTTGGGGCGTACGACCTGTGGGCGCTGGACTGGTGTAGAATCCCACGCTGTTTGGCCGGAATGGGGGAGGAGAATCCCACGGTCGCTGGCCACGGCCGGGTCTGCCCCCGGATCATGAGCCGCCACCCCCAGCCGGGGAAGGTAGCGAAGCGTTGGTGATGGCGGCCTGGATGGCGGGTGCCGATGTTCTGACGCGAAAGATGCCTTCGGGAAACGGGCAGCGGGGCAGGACAAGGGAGAGACGGTCGCAAAGCCCTTTCCCGGGGTTGAGGGACCCCCGTTAGGCGACGGGGCGCGTGAGCGTCACCTGATATCCCTGGCGTTCGAGCTGGGTCAGCGCGCGCCGCATGACCCGCGCGTCGTCCCGGGGGGCGAAGGGGGCGGGCCCCAGGTCGGCGTAGGGCACCCCATTGCGGAGCATATAGTACAGGCTCACGCGCAGCGAATGCGCGACGGCGACAATGGCCCGTTTCTTCCCGAGGCGGGGCTGCAGATGCGCGAACTGGGCCGCCAAATACGTGGGGCGTTGGCGGACGGCGGCCCACGCGCATTGGACCAAGACGGTGCGGAGATGGCGCTGGCCCGGGGGGATCCGCACCGGCTTGCGTTGGCCCGCGCTCTCGTGTTGGCCGGGCGCGAGCCCGGCCCAGGCACTCAGGTGGGCGGCCGAGGGGAAGGCGTCCACGGGGCCCCCGACCTCCGCGACGATCACCGCCGCGGCGTGGGGCCCCACCCCCGGGGTGGTCCGCAGGAGCGCCGTGGGGGCGGCGGTGGCCGCGAGCTGACGGGCAATCGCCAGATCCAAGGCGGCCAGGCGGGTCTCCAGACTTTCGACCCGTCCAGGATCGTCGTGATCATCCTCCGCGGGTGGGGCGTCACGATCCCCGTCAGGGCCGCGGCGAAGGCGGCGGGCGACGCTTTCACCGGTCCGACCCGGTAGGCCAGCCGGGTCGCGGGATCGTCCGCGCCCCTCGCGATGGCACGGAGCATCGCCCGGCCCGTCGTGCCGGTGATATCCGTCAGCACGCTGCCCAGCTTGAGATTGCCGCCTTCCAAGCCCTTGGCGAGCCGGTTGCCCTCGCGGGCGCGGTCTTGCGTGAGGCTCGTCCCGTAGCGGGTGAGTTCGCGCAGCCCCCGTTGCGCCCGGTCCGGGACATAACTGGCGGGGACCAGCCCATGGCAGAGCCGGTCCGCGATCCACTCCGCATCGCGCACATCACTCTTCCGCCCGGGAATGGCCGTGATGCGCTGCGGATTGGCCAGCAGCAACGTCAGGTCAGGGTCCTCCAAGACATTCCCCACGGGCTTCCCGTACGAGCCCGTGGCCTCCCTCGCCACAGCCTGGCCGCCCGCCGTGGGCAGCTAGTCCCGCAACGCGATCCGCTCGGCGGTGGTGGTGCCCTCCACGGGGCGCCGGTCAACCTGCTCCTCGGGCTCAAAGGCCCCACAGAGGCAACGACCTCCGCAAGGTGCCGGGACGAGATTCGCCGGCCCGCCTTTTCATTCCTGGTGGTGGCCCGCCAGGGCCGTGGAGAACTGCTCCGAACAACCGCCCGAGAGACGACGCGCCCCCCACGCTGACGCCCGCCCGGGCCCGCCGGGCGCAGGCAGCCCCCGCCGGCTGGTTGGGAGGCGGGGGTGAGGTGACCTCGCACCCCAGGGTTTCCAAGCGTTTCACGGCCTGCCGCCGGACCCGGTCGGTGTCCCGCCGGTCCCAGGAGTCCACCCCGAGGTCGGCATACGGCTCCTGGCGGCGCAGGATATACCAGATGTCCGCGGCGAGGGTGTGCGCCCCGAGGACGGCGGCCCGTTTCTTCCCCTGGGTGGAAACCATCCGGCGATGCGGCGCCCCCAGGTCGGTCGCTTTCGTGCGGCCCGCCGGTGGCCGCCTCCACCAGAGTCGCGCGGAGGGCCCGGCACTCTCATGGTTCCCCGGGACGAGGCCGATCCCCTGCGCCCGCGCGGCGGCACTCGGAAAATCCTCAACCATCGGGCCCCCCGCCGCCAGGATGGTCTCGGCCACCCGAGTCTTTACCCCCGGGAGGCTCTCCCGGAGCTCCCGGGTTGCCCCCAAAGGGACCCGCCGGGTCGCCTCCTCCGCATCCAAGGCCGGGAGCTGGGTGTCCAGGGCGTCCACGTGCCGGAGCTGTGCTTGCCAGAGGAAGCGCTGCTGGGCGCCCCTCGGCCCCGTGAGGGCCGCCCCGAGCTCCGTCGGGGTCGCCCGCCCGCGCTCATCGGTCCACGCCGCCAGCGCCGCCGGGTCCGTGATCGGCGAGCGCCGCGGCGATCCGGGTCCCGGAGACCCCCCGCCCGTCGCTCAGGACCGACGCGCGCTTACTGTGGGCGCCCTCCAACACCTGTTGGAGCCGGTTGGGCTCACGCGCTCGCTCCTCGATGAGGCGCTTGCGGTAGTGGGTCAGCTCCCGCAGTTCCCGCTGGGCCCGGTCGGGCATGAAGCGGGGCCGCAGGAGCCCCTGTGGCCAGAGATCCGCGATCCCCTCGGCGTCCTGCCCGTCGGTCTGGCGACCCGGCACTGCCTGGATGGCCGCGGGGTTGACGAGCCAGGTGGTGAACCGGCTCTCCAGCGGGGTGAAGAGGGGCTTCCCGGAGCTCTCGGTGGACTCCATCGCCACAGGCGTCACGTGGTGCTCCGGCAACCAGGTCTGCAAGGCCAGCACCTCCGGGGTGGTGGGGCCAAACGTCCGCACGGCGCGGAGGCGGTCGCGGCCTTGACGGACCAAGACACACGCAACCACCGTCTTCTGGTGGCCATCGAGCCCGGCACACCGGGCCAAGACGACCTCCATCCGGTTCCCGGCTTTCCTTCTCGCTCGCGACTCACGTGAAGGGCGTAGGCGGCGCTGAACGCCATCAGGATGGATTCTGCTCCGTGCTCGCCCCGAGGGGCCGCAACCGGGCGAGGTCCCCTCGGCGCTCCGGGTCAAACGGCTAAGCGGCCTCGCAGGACCCCAGAGAAAACGACCTCCTCCCGGGAGCCGCTCCTTCTTCGCCACGGACGACCGGGAGCCCTGTTTTTCATGGGGCGGGGTGCAGCTCAGCCGCATGGGGAACTGTGTGGTACCCAGTCGAAACCTCGTTGCAACGATCGCCGCGCCACGAGGCTGAGGAAGCATCCGGGCAAGTTGGGCCTATGCCTGAGGGTCTTGAACTGGGCCTGGGAGTGCGGACGGTCGTCGGACGGGGCGGGCATGGCTCTTCGTCACACCCACCGGACATCTTTGGCCTCATGGCCTCGATGCCCACCGCCTGGCGCGCCTTGGAAACGCTGACTGTGGCCGTTGCTTCCCGCCCCGCGGCGGCGCGGGCATGGGACGCCGGGATAGCCCTTCCTACGAGCCAAGAAAGCACCCGCCATCCATCGCGTCACGTCGGTTTCAGTCTGCGCCGCTCCGAATCATCCGAATCGACCTCAATGCTTCTGTTATGGGCCATTGCACGGTGTACAGTAGAGATACGTCGAATCTAGACGCATCGACCCAATATATATCGTATTCTCGTTTCCATGATCGCGGCGATGATCCGGACCCGCAGGAACTGATCCCGTGCGGACAGCCGGGCCGGCACCGGCACCTCGACCGGTGCTGCCGCGGCCATCGGTTCACGCCCGGGCCGGATGCTCGGGCTTGGCAGCGCGGATGATCGCGGCGTGCATACCTGGCGCCGCCTCGTGCGTGAAGCTCACGCTGGCGCCCGCGAAGCCAGCCGCCGCGAGGCCGTCGAGGTATTCGCGGCGGGACAGCGCGCCGGCAATGCAGCCGACATAGGAGCCCCGTTCCGCACGCTCGGCTTCGGTGAGATGGTCTTCCGCCACCACATCGGAGATGCCGATCCGGCCACCCGGAGCGAGGACGCGGAACATCTCAGCCAGCACCGAGGCTTTGTTGACCGATAGGTTGATCACGCAGTTGGAGATGACCACGTCCACTGCGGCGTCCGGCAGCGGGATAGCCTCGATGGTGCCTTTGACAAACTCGACGTTGCTGGTGCCGGCTTTGGCGGCATTGGCGCGGGCCAGCTGGAGCATCTCGTCGGTCATGTCGACCCCGTAGGCGAACCCGGAGGGTCCGACCCGGCGGGCCGACAGAAGTACGTCGATTCCGCCGCCGGAGCCGAGATCCAGCACCCGCTCGCCCAGGTGCAGATCGGCGACGGCCACGGGGTTGCCGCAGCCGAGACTCGCCAGGAGCGCTTGAGCAGGCACCTCCGAGCGCTCGGAGGTGTTGTAGTGGGCGGCTCCGAAGGACTCGTCCAGTTCCACCGGAACGGGCCCGCCCCGGCTCCCCGGGCAGCAGTCCGGCCCACCGGCAGCTGCGCTCGTGCCGCAGCCGGCCTCCGGAACCCGGGCATCGCTATCGGTGCCACCCGTGGCCACCGCTCTGGCGGCCGCGGCGTAGCGCTGGCGGACCTGCTCACGCAACTCGGTATCGCTCGTCGTCATCGCACCCATCCTTTCATCGATGGTCGTCTATGCGTTGAGCATCTCATACCCATCGACAACTGTCAATGGGTATGAGATGCTGGGTCCATGAACACCATCGTGTCCCCGCCGGACGGGTCGCCGCTGGTCGCGAACCTGGCGGCCTGTTGCACCCCGATCACGGCTACCGTGCTCGATGCCGCGTCGGCCGAGCGTCTGGCCGCCGTGCTGCGGGCCCTAGCAGAGCCTACCCGGCTCCGACTGGTGTCGCTTGTTGCCGCCCACGAGGACGCCGAAGCCTGCGTGTGCGACCTGACCGTGCCGGTCGCACTGTCCCAGCCCACCGTCTCGCATCACCTGAAGGTGCTCGTCGACGCCGGGCTGTTGGAACGCGAGCAACGCGGCAAGTGGGCCTACTACCGTCTGGTGCCCGGGGCGCTGGACGCGCTGGCCGGCATCCTCACCCACAGGAGCCAGCAGTGCTGAACACATTTTGGGCCGGCCGCGGGTGAACGGCCCCTATGAAGCGCCACAGGGCGGTGAAGATTTTCGCTCGCCCGGCGCAGGCTTCGCGGCCCGCCATCGCGATGGCTGACGTCTCCGCCCGCCCGGTGAGAACCCGGAGTAGCAGTTCGGCGCCGCGCCGCTCCCGGCGCCACGTCCAGGTGGCTGTCGCGGCCGCACTCGGGCACGATATACCGGTCTAGATCCCAATGGCGAATCACCTCGGGAATGAGCCGCTGATCGGCCAAGACGCGCTTGTACGCTTCCGCGCTTTCGTGGTTCGGGGCGATGTCCAACGCGTCTTCGCGTCGGATCGTCGGCCCCCCGGTCACCGACCACGCCTGCAACTGACGCTGACGGCGATCCGCCACCTGTCGGTCCATGGTGTCGATGTCGCTCATGACAATCCCTCCATATATAGTGGCCCCTGAAAAAAGCGAGGAGTGGAGATCCCGGAAAGCCGCATGAATAAAGGGATTTCCGGCCCTGATGTCGAATGAAAGGAGTGACAAACCACCACCATTCGAAGGGGGGAAATCCC
>JAJZWS010000102.1 GCA_021846565.1 Bacillota bacterium | reverse complement strand
ATCTACCTACCCGGTCCTGCCCGCAAACCAGCCTGGCGCTGCAGGCCCCGCCACTTATTGGCGGCAATCAGGGCCCACACCGTTTCCACGATCCCAAAGGGCCACGTGCCCGCCAGAAACCCATAGCTGGCGGATCCCAGGCACGCCACGGCAAACGCCAGCGTAAACCAGCGGGAGCGCGACTCCAGGGTATAGCACACCATCATCAGGGTTACGACCGTGGCCCCGTACACCGTGAGCATGACACCCTCCCTGTCGGCGCGACCGCCGCCGTGTCCACTTGATCGGAAAGCCATCCCTCTATCCCTCTGCACCTTGGGCTAAGTCCCCCAACTGCGCTATACTACAACGCACGGACAAAGCCATCCCACCCGGCGGCGATGGCTTATGCGGTCACTGTCGGCGTTGACAGCGATTCGAGCCCGATGATAAACTCTCGGAGTGTGTCCGGGCCGGTTTAACGTTTCGAGGAGACGAGGGGACGTTATGGCAGGCGAACCGGCACGGGAGCCGGCACTAGAACTGTTGGCCAAGTCGCGGCGCCGCGTGGTGGGCGTCAAGGAAACGCTGAAGCGCCTCGCCGGGCATCAGGTGGTCGCAGTGTTTGTCGCGGCGGATGCCAGTGCCGCTCTTCTCGATCCGGTGCTGAAGCTGGCAGAGTCCCAGCGGGTGCCGTGGTCGCGCGTGGATACGATGGTGGAGCTGGGGCGTCGGTGCGGCATTCAGGTGGGCGCCGCCTGTGCGGGCGTGCTCGTGGGCGAGAGCGGTTCGGGAGACAGCAGTCGAGGAGGACAAGATGCCAACCATTAATCAGTTGATCCGGCACGGGCGCAAGGCGTCGAAGAAGCGGACGGCCGCCCCGGCGCTGCACCGCAATCCGCAGAAGCGCGGCGTGTGCGTCTCGGTGCGCACCATCACGCCGAAGAAACCCAACTCGGCGTTGCGCAAGGTGGCGCGTGTGCGCCTCACCAATGGTGAGGAAGTGACGGCGTACATTCCGGGCATTGGCCACAATCTGCAGGAGCACTCCGTGGTGCTGGTGCGGGGCGGCCGCGTGCGGGACCTGCCGGGTGTGCGGTATCACATCGTTCGCGGCACGCTGGACACGGCAGGCGTCCAGAAGCGGGCTCAGGGCCGATCCAAGTACGGGGCCAAGCGGGCCACCGGCGGAAAGAAATAGGGGTAACTGACATATGCCGCGACGAGGAAACGTGGTCACCCGGCCCATCTTGCCGGACGCCCGATACCAGAGTCCGTTGGTCCAGATGTTTATTCACAAGGTGATGCTGTCGGGCAAGAAGAGCTTGGCGGAAAAGCTGGTGTACCAGGCGTTTGACAAGATGGCCGAAAAGACCGGCAAGGACGCCCTCTCGGTGTTTGAGGATGCCGTCAAGAACGCGACCCCGCTGCTGGAAGTGCGGCCGCGGCGCGTGGGTGGGTCCACGTACCAGGTGCCGATGGAAGTGCGGCCGGCGCGCCGGACCTCGCTGGCCCTGCGGTGGCTGGTGCTGTACGCGCGCCGTCGCGGAGAGCACGGCATGGAAAACCAGTTGGCAGCCGAGCTGATTGATGCCAGCCAGGGGGCGGGCGGCGCGGTACGCAAGAAAGATGAGACGCATCGGATGGCGGAGTCCAACCGGGCGTTTGCCCATTACCGGTGGTAATCCGGACGGGTCCCTGCTGGATGAGGCGTGGTTCACTTGGCCAGGCTGGCCAAAGGAGGTTCAGCTAATGCCCCGGTCGTTTACGCTTGAGCGCACCCGCAACATCGGGATCATGGCCCACATTGATGCGGGCAAGACCACGACGACGGAGCGCATTTTGTTCTACACCGGCCGGTTGCACAAGCTGGGCGAAGTGCATGAGGGCACGGCCACCATGGACTGGATGGAGCAGGAGCAGGAGCGGGGGATCACCATCACCTCCGCCGCCACCACCTGCCAGTGGCGCGACCACCGCATCAACATTATTGATACGCCCGGGCACGTGGACTTCACCGTCGAGGTGGAGCGGTCGCTCCGCGTGTTGGATGGCGCGGTGGCCGTGTTCGACGCCAAGGGTGGGGTGGAGCCCCAGTCGGAAACGGTGTGGCGCCAGGCGGACAAGTACCGCGTGCCGCGCATCGCGTACGTCAACAAGATGGACATCATTGGGGCGGACTTCGTGGGCACGCTGGACCAGATCCGCACGCGGCTCGGGGCGCACCCGGTGGCGATTCAGCTGCCGGTCGGCGCCGAGGACACGTTCCGCGGGCTCGTGGACCTGGTGCGGATGCAGGCGTACTTCTACTCGGACGACTTGGGCACCCGCGGGGAATTCCAGGATATCCCGGCGGAGTTGCAGGAAGAAGCCGACGAGCGCCACCGCCTTTTGGTTGAGGCAGTGTCTGAGGTGGACGACGATTTGATGCTGAAGTTCCTGGAGGGCGAGCCCCTGAGCGAGGACGAGGTGCGGCGGGGTCTGCGCAAAGGGACCGTAACCAATCAGCTGGTGCCGGTGCTGTGCGGGTCATCCTACAAGAACAAAGGCGTGCAGCCGCTGCTGGACGCCGTGGTGGACTACCTGCCGTCCCCCCTGGACGTGGGGGCGGTCCAGGGCATCGATCCGAAAACCGAGGAGGCCGCCACACGGCACCCTGATGACCAAGCGCCGTTTTCGGCGCTGGCGTTCAAGATTGCTACGGACCCGTTCGTGGGCAAGCTGGCGTTCTTTAGGGTGTACTCGGGGGTGCTGACGTCGGGGTCGTACGTGTACAACGTGACCAAAGGTCGGCGGGAGCGCATCGGGCGCATCCTGCAGATGCATGCCAACCACCGTGAAGAAATTGACACGGTGTACACCGGCGACATCGCGGCAGCGGTGGGCCTGAAAGACACGACGACGGGCGACACGCTGTCGGATGACCAGCACCCGGTGCTCTTGGAGTCCATGCAGTTTCCAGAGCCGGTCATCTCGGTGGCCATCGAGCCGAAAACCAAAGCCGACCAGGACAAGATGGGGACCGCGCTCAACAAGTTGGCCGAAGAGGACCCGACCTTCCGGATGCATACGGACCAAGAGACCGGGCAGACGATCATCTCGGGCATGGGCGAACTGCATCTCGAGATTATCGTGGACCGCATGCTGCGCGAGTTCAAAGTGCAGGCCAATGTGGGCAAGCCCCAGGTGGCGTACAAAGAAACCATCCGCCAGACGGTTGAGGCCGAGGGCAAGTTCATTCGCCAGACCGGCGGTCGGGGCCAGTACGGCCATGTGTGGGTCCGGGTGGAGCCGTTGGAGCCGGGTCAGGGTTTTGAGTTTGTCAACAAGATCGTGGGCGGCGTGGTGCCCCGGGAGTACATTCCGGCGGTGGAAGCCGGCGTGCGCGAGGCGATGACCTCTGGCGTGCTGGCGGGCTATCCCACCATTGACCTGCGGGTAACGCTGTTTGACGGCTCGTACCACGAGGTGGACTCCAGCGAAATGGCCTTTAAGATCGCCGGGTCCATGGGGTTCAAGAGTGGCGCCCAAAAGGCAAAGCCCGTGCTGCTGGAGCCCATCATGAGCGTGGAGGTGCTGGTGCCCGACGCGTATATGGGCGACGTCATCGGCGACCTGAACGCACGGCGGGGCCGCATTGAGGGCATGGAGCCGCGCGCCGGCGGGGTGCAGGCCATTCATGGCTTTGTGCCGCTGGCCGAAATGTTTGGGTATGCGACCGATCTGCGGTCGCGCACTCAGGGGCGTGGGACGTACACCATGCAGTTCGCCCACTACGACGAAGCGCCGCGCCATGTGACGGAGCAGGTGGTGAAGGCGCAGGCGGGTCGATCCACGCGTTAGACCCAGGTCTCAGCAGGGTCCGTTGTTGCAGCTAAGAGCTTGAGGAGGACGGAAGCGAGATGGCGAAGAAGAAGTTTGAGCGCACCAAGCCCCATGTGAACGTGGGCACCATTGGACACGTGGACCACGGCAAGACCACCCTGACGGCGGCCATCACCAAGGTGCTGTCGACCACCGGCAAAGCCGAATTTGTGGCGTACGACAAAATCGACAAGGCCCCCGAGGAGCGGGAGCGCGGCATCACCATCTCGACGATGCACGTGGAGTACGAGACCGACAAGCGGCACTACGCCCACGTCGACTGTCCCGGCCACGCGGACTATGTCAAGAACATGATCACGGGAGCGGCTCAGATGGACGGCGCCATTTTGGTGGTGTCGGCGGCGGACGGGCCGATGCCCCAGACGCGCGAGCACATCGTGCTGGCCCGCCAGGTGGGCGTGCCCAACATCGTCGTGTTTCTGAACAAGGCGGACATGGTGGACGACCCTGAACTCATGGAGCTGGTGGAGTTGGAGGTGCGGGAACTGCTGACGAACTATCAGTTCCCGGGCGACGAGATTCCCCTGATTCCCGGATCCGCCTTAAAGGCGCTGGAGTGCGGTTGCGGCAAGCGCGAATGCGAGCACTGCGGACGCATCTGGGCGCTCATGGACGCCGTGGACGAGTACATCCCGACCCCCGAGCGTGACACCGAGAAGCCGTTCCTGATGCCTGTCGAGGACACCCACTCAATCACGGGACGCGGCACCGTGGTCACGGGCCGGGTGGAGCGCGGCCAGGTGAAGGTCAACGACGAGGTGGAGATCGTCGGGTTGGCCGACGCGGCCCGCAAGACCGTGGTAACCGGCGTGGAGATGTTCAAGAAGACGATGGACGTGGCGATGGCGGGCGACAACATCGGCTGCCTGCTGCGTGGGGTGGACAAGGACAATGTAGAGCGGGGCCAGGTGCTGGCTAAGCCCGGCAGCATCAACCCGCACACCAAGTTCGATGCCGAGGTGTACGTGCTGACGAAGGACGAGGGCGGGCGGCACACGCCCTTTCTGCCCGGGTACCGTCCGCAGTTCTACTTTCGGACCACGGACGTGACCGGCGTCGTCCAGCTGCCCGAAGGCGTCGAGGTGGTGATGCCGGGCGACAACGTGAAGATGTCGATCGAGCTCATTTCCCCCATCGCCATGGAGCAGGGTCTTCGGTTCGCCATTCGCGAAGGCGGGCGCACCGTCGGCGCCGGCGTGGTCACCGCCATCAAGCAATAACCGGGAGGACAGGTAAGATGTCGACCAATCCCCAAGGCCCCGCCCGTCCCTCCGTGCGGCCGCCGGCATCGCCGGCGGCCGGGGCGGCCCGGGGCGCCAAACCGGCGGTGCCGGCGCAGGCGCAGCAAAAGATTCGCATCCGGCTCAAAGCATACGATTACGAGGTGCTGGACCAGTCGGCCCAGCGGATCGTCGAGACGGCCAAGCGCAACGGCGCCACCGTGTCGGGACCCGTGCCGCTGCCGACAGAGAAGCGCATCTACACGGTATTGACGGCACCCAACGGTGAGAAGGACATTCGCGAGCAGTTTGAGCGGCGGGTGCACAAGCGCCTCATTGACATCATGGACCCGAGTCAGAAGACGGTGAATGCCCTCATGCGGCTCGACCTGCCGGCCGGGGTGGACATCGAGATCAAGCTTTAAACGTTGGGTAGGCGAGGTACTGATGAAAGGGATTTGGGGTCAAAAGCTGGGCATGACCCAGGTGTTTGACGAGGAGGGGCGCTCAGTGCCGGTGACGGTCATTTTGGCCGAGCCGAACCGGGTGGTCATGAAGCGCACCGTGGCCCGCCACGGCTACAGCGCGGTGCAAGTCGGCTTTGGCCACGTCAAGCCTAAAAAGCTCACCCAGCCCATCGCCGGGGAATTTCGGCGCTTGGGCCAAGAGCCGCTCCGCCATCGTCGGGAGCTCCGACTGCCCGGCGCGGAGGACTTGTCGGAAGGCGACGAAATTCGCGTGGGCGACACGTTTGAGTCAGGCGACTGGGTGGATGTGACCGGCACGTCGCGCGGCAAGGGGTTTCAGGGTGTGATCAAGCGGTGGGGCTTTCACCGCGGACCCATGACCCACGGGTCGAAGTACCACCGGGGGGTGGGCTCCTTGGGCGCTCGCATGTCGGGAGGCGGCGGCCGGGTGTTTCGGGGTCGCAAGCTGCCGGGACACATGGGCCATGTGCGGGTCACGGTGCAGAAGCTGAAGGTCCAACGGGTGGACGCGGCGCGGCACCTGTTGTTGATCCGTGGTGCGGTGCCGGGGCCGAAAGGTGGCTGGGTGATGGTGCGTGCGTCCAAGAAGGCGCCCCGCTCGTCGGAAGGGGGGACCCGCTGATGCCACGCGTCACGGTGTACAACCTGGAAGGGGAAGCGGTTGGAGAGCGCGAGCTGTCGGAGCGCGTTTTTGGCGCGACGCCCAACGCCTCGCTGCTTCACCAAGCGGTGGTGATTTACCAGCAAAACCAGCGCCGGGGCTCGGCGTCCACGAAGACGCGGGCCATGGTCCGTGGCGGGGGCAGGAAGCCCTGGAAGCAGAAGCACACCGGGCGGGCCCGCCAGGGCAGCATCCGGGCGCCGCATTGGCGCGGCGGTGGCGTGGTGTTCGGGCCCCACCCGCGGGACTGGTCGGTGAAGTTTCCGCAAAAGATGCGGCAGGCGGCCATTCGCCAGGCGTTGTCGGCGCGGCTCGCGGCCGGCGAACTCACGGTAGTGGACAACCTTTCGCTGCCGGCAATTCGGACGAAGTCGGTGGTGGAGCTGTTGCAGCGTCTGGAGGCGTCCGACAACGCGCTCTTGATCACCGCGGGAAAGAACGACATCTTAAAGTTCTCGGCGCGCAACCTGCCGAAGGTTGCAACCGCCACGGCCAATGCCTTGAATGCGTACACGCTCTTAAAGCACGCGCGCGTGGTGCTGGCGGTGGACGCGGTGGAGGCGATTGAAGGGGTGTTTGGGGCATGAGAACCGTCCACGACGTGCTGGTGCGCCCAATCATCAGCGAAGCTAGCACCGACGCGCTGCAGTTGAACAAGTACACCTTCGAGGTGGCGGACTGGGCCAACAAGATCCAGATTCGCGAAGCCGTGGAGGAGATTTTCAAGGTGCACGTGGTGAAGGTCAACACCAGCTGGACGCCTGGGAAAGAGCGGCGGCGAGGGCGCGTGACCTACCGGCGCCCGGACCGCAAGAAGGCGATTGTGACGCTCGTGCCCGGGGACACCATCGAGGTATTTACCCAGTAGGACGCGGACGAGACGTGTCGGGCCAGACGATTAGGTCGAAAGGAGGCAGCCATCATGCCCGTGAAGAAGAAGAAACCGACATCGCCGGGACTCCGGCAGATGACCGTGGCGGACTTCTCGGGGCTCACGAAGAAGGAGCCCGAGAAGTCCCTGACGGAGCCGCTGACGAAAAAGGCCGGGCGCAATGCGCAGGGTCGCATTGCGGTCCGCCATCGGGGTGGGGGGCACAAGCGCCTCTACCGACAGATTGACTTCAAGCGGCAAAAAGAGGGTGTGCCGGCCCGTGTGATTGCGCTGGAGTACGACCCGAACCGGAGCGCGCGCATAGCGCTGTTGCGATACGCGGACGGCGAGAAACGTTACATTCTTGCGCCCGTGGGGCTCCGGGTGGGCGACGAGGTGAGCGCCGGCCCCGGGGTCGACATCAAGCCCGGTAACGCGATGCAGCTGGCCGACCTGCCAGTGGGCACGGTTATCCACAATATCGAGCTGGAGCCCGGACGCGGCGGTGCCATGGTGCGCTCGGCCGGGGTGGGAGCCCAGCTAATGGCCAAAGAGGGGGCGTACGCCCTGTTGCGTCTGCCGTCCGGGGAACTGCGCCGGGTGCTGGCGCGGTGCCGGGCGACCGTGGGCCAAGTGGGCAACCCCGAGCACGAAAACATCAACCTCGGCAAGGCGGGTCGGAGCCGGCATCTGGGTCGGCGTCCGACGGTGCGCGGCGTAGCGATGAACCCGGTGGACCATCCGCACGGCGGTGGCGAGGGCAAGTCCCCGATTGGGCACAAGCATCCCATGACACCCTGGGGCAAGCCCGCCCTGGGTGTGAAGACACGGGCTCGCCACAAGCGGTCGGACCGGCTGATTGTGCGGCGCCGCAAGCAGAAGTAGGCAGGAGTGCGACGTAAAGGAGGGACCAGATGAGTCGGTCGGTCAAGAAGGGCCCGTTTGTGCAGGCGGCGCTCCTGGCCAAGGTCGAGGCCCTGAATGCGAAGAACGAGAAGCGCGTGATTCGCACCTGGTCCCGGGCATCGACCATCCTGCCCGAGATGGTGGGGCACACGATTGCCGTGCACAATGGCCGGCAGCACGTCCCGGTGTA
>JAJZWS010000027.1 GCA_021846565.1 Bacillota bacterium | reverse complement strand
GCGGCGGCAGGAGGCCCGAACCCGGGCCGCGGGGTAGGTTTCTGGGCCGATCCGCCCAGGGCTCCCCCCGCCCGAATACCCCCTCGCCCTCGCTTTCCAGCCACATGACTTTTTTCAGGAGCCTCTATCTAGGCCGCAACCGAAAGGGGAAGCGACTGAACCACGCAAGGACATGAACCGAGGGCCGACGGGCGGGGAAAACCCGAAAGGCCATAACCCGCCGCCGTCACCGGCGAGGCAGCCGTGACCCCGGCGGGGTCGGAGACGACGGCGGCCGCACCAGGCACTGCGCGGTCTGCCGGGCTCGCTCGTCCATGGCGGCGCGAAGCACCCGGTCTGCCGCCTCAAGATCTCGGGGCTCCTCGAGGGCTGCCAGGCTTCCGTTCAGCTCTCGGATCACGGCGAGGACCGCGTCTGCGTAGGCGGCGCCCACCGGGGTGAGGGACACATTGACGCGGCGGCGGTCGGTCGCGTCCGGGTCAGTGGCGGCATACCCGCGAGCCATGAGTCCGTCTACCACCTTGCGGCCACCCTGGCGTGAGATGCCGAACCGCATGCCCACCTGCGTGATGGGAACGGGCCCGGAGGCGAGTAGCCTCATGGCCCAGGCATCGGTGCGGCGGTAGCCTGGGTAGCCCTGCGCCTCGAGGGCGTCGGCCATCTGGGCCACCCAGCCTGCGCGCGCCAGCGCCAGGAGGTCGCCGAATCTGTACGGTTCGCTTGACAGTATGCTCATAAGCTTATCATACTTCCATATAGGCAACCGGGTTGCATATATGGGAGGCGCCTCGTCAACGAAGAGGACTGGTTCTCACAGTGTCCGTTTGCGTAGCAGCTGGCGACTTCTCTGGCCCAATCCCGGGTCCTTGACCACTGGAGGGTGTCCGACGGGCTCAGAGCGTCCGAGGTTGTTTGGCGTGAGAGGGGGAGACCATGAAGACCGCACCGTCGTTCTACCTGCCGGACGCCGCCAGGCTGGTGGTGATGGGTGTCGTGCTGTATGCCGGCATCGACGTACTCCTGCATTTCCTGGAACCTAATCTGAGCCTGCTCCACAATGCCGAGAGCGACTACGCTCACGGCGGTCCTTACGCCTGGGTGATGGACGCCAATTTTCTGATACGGGGTGTGCTGTCGCTGCTGGCCGGTGTGGTCCTGTGGCGGACGCTGTCTGCGACGGTGCTCGCGCGCGTGGGGATTGTCCTGGTCGGCCTGTGGGGCGTGCTGTCCGGTCTCTTGGCGTTTTTCCCCGACGATCTGGAGGGGGCGCCCCCAACCCCACATGGTGTCATTCACCTGGTTCTCGCCATGCTGGCGTTCATCAGTTGCCTCGTGGGCACGCTACTGTTGACGGTGGCCCTGCGCCGAGCCGGACGCGTGTCCGTCATGGTGGTGGCGGTTTGGGTGATAGCTGCGCTGGCGTTCCTAGCCTTGGGGCGGAGCGGATTTCACCCTCACAGCCTCGGAGGCCTCGACGAGCGCATCTTCATCGGCGCCGAGTTGTTGTGGATTGCCTTGGTGATGGTGTTTGTCAGTGGGCCGCCGCCGGATGGCACCCGCGCGGTTTCGGGCTCTGTCTAGGCCCGAACCCGAGCCGTCCGCCGCCGTCAAGCGAAAGGACGCGTGAGAACGTCGCCCGTGTTAGATCTACGGGGCTGGAGCCTACCTCGACACCACCACGTCGTGCTGATGTGCTGCGGACGTCTTGGTAGACTGCTGCCCCCACGGGTGGTTGGGCCAAGTGCTGGCGCGGCAGCGGCCGCCGCGCCGACTCTGTTGGTCCCGCGCATCCGCATGAATCCGCGTGCGTTCACGGCGATGCCTCGCCCAGCCGAGCCGAACTCAGCGTGTTCAGTGCCCCGCGTCTCGCCCGGAATCAACCTCACCCCGCAACTGCCTTTGGAGCGCTGGCAGGTCGTGTGTCACAATGTCCCACACCGTATCAAGGTCGACATCTGCATATCCGTGTATGAGGACATTTCTCAACGCTTTGAGACGCCGGGCCTCAATCTCCGGATGGGCTTGGCGAAACGCCTCCGATAGACGTCCCGCGGCCTCCCCGGCAATTTCCAGCTGACGGATAATGGCGGACTGGACGAATTCATCGCTCATGAACTCGGCTTGGGTTACATGACTCGCCCAGTTGATGGCGTTCGAATGGCGTTTTGAATATGGCCGACATAGAGCTCCTCATGATGACGCGACATAGATCGTTTGTGCCTCCTGCAACACTTCCTCACGAATCATGCGGTTAAGAAACTTTGGTTTAACGAGATCGACCGGCCGGCCCCACATGTCCTCCAAAGCTAAGAGGAGGTCGATCCACCTCATACCGCGGGCCGGGGAGTCTGGCTGCAACGTACACAAGACGTCGATGTCGCTCTGGTCATGAAAATCATTTCGCAATACGGATCCGAACAGACGGAGTTCTTGTACTCCAAAGCTTTGGCAAATTCTTATTAACTCATCGCGATGTAATTCGATTGGGAGAGTGTGGGGTTCAATTTTCACGACGCCGTTCCTCCTGCAATCTCGCGGCCGGCATCACCCGCCAGTGCTATAGCCGCGGCGCACCCGTCGGACTCGGAGGCAAAACAACTGTTGGTAGTCTACCACGCGGGCATCCGCCGCGATCACGTGCACTAGGTCGCGGTGATGCCCTCAGGACGTCTAGGAGCGACCGGCTTGTTGGCAATCGAGGGGGCCGCGGCCAAGTTGGCCAGCCGAGGTAGGTCGGGGGCGGCGGTGGCCCCCACGATCTGGACATCGACGTTGGGCAGGTCGTCCTCCATCTGGGCAAGGACCGCAAGCGTCAGGTGGCAAGTGGGCAGCACGTCGATGTCGCTTTCGGGAGTAAAGTCCTCGCGCAGGACCGAGCCGAACAGGCTGAGTTCCCGGACCGCGTTCTGCTCACAGAACGTGCAGGCCGCACCCTCCGGCACATCAACCCGGATGCGGCCGGGTTCGGTATGGGCCCTGGAGCCTCCAGGGCCCATCGCCACCTCACATCATTCTCGTTTCCGTGCAGCCGCCGTCGTTCCCGACCCAGCTGCGGCCACCGCTGGGTGCCTACCCGCTGGATCTATCTATCCCCGAGCCACTTCGGCCCCTTTGACCGCCGCGCAGTCGGCGCACAGGCCGTGCAGCTCCACCTGGTGGAAGTTCACGCGGCACTGATTGTCGCGCCCCAGCTGCGCCATCGCTTCCGTCAAGTCGCAGTTGTAAAGATCCACCACGCGGCCGCAGGCGCTGCACACCAGATGGTCGTGGTGGGACCGAAACGGCTCGCGCAGCTCGTAGCCCACCGACTGGTGGTCCACCAGCACGGGGTGGGTCACGCCGATGGCGGAAAACACCTCCATGATGCGGTACAGCGTGGGTACGCTCAAGCCATCGTCTGAAAGGTGCGTGGCCAGCTCGGGCACCGACAGCGGGCGCGCGCTTTGCAGCAGCGCGCGAAACACGGCAAGACGGTTTGGGGTGACGCGCAGCTCGTGGGTCTGCAGCCGCTCACGCAAGAGCGCCTCCGCGTCGGAGTTCAGCACGCTCATGTGGTCACCTCCTTCCGCCCGATGCTGGTCGGGGCATCCTCGCCGAATCGCCGCGCCGCCTCAGTGCGGCTGGACCAAAACGCCCACACCGCCACGCCAAACAGGGCAGGTACCGCCAAGAAGAACCCGGCCCCCAAGTTGTGAAGATTGTGCACGTGGATGGGGGTCACGATTACGATATGCGACACGAGGCCCGGTGCCAAGATGCCTAAGCCGGCGACGGCCATGAATGCAATCCCTCCGCCCGTGAGGGTCTTGCCGCTCATGGAACGGGCGACGAATTCGCGTGCGGCGGCGCTCAGCCGGCGGCGCGCCATCCACGCGCCAAAGACACTGCCCAGGATCATCTGCATGACCATGGTGCCCAATCCAAACAGGAGACCGGGCACCCAGCCCACCCAGGCGCTGGGCATGGTGGGGGCCAGCACCGTGTAGATGATGACCGCAAACGCCCCGATGCCCCACCCAGCGATGAAGCCGTGCACCAGCGGCATGTAGGGCGGGACCGGCCGCGGCCCGTCGCTCGGGCCATGGCGGCCGACGGACCAGTGCAGCGGGTGGCCACGGTGCAGGATGTACAGGCCGGACGCCGCCATGACCAGGCCTACGACGGCGTACACGTCGTACTGCCACCGCGTCGCAAACTCGAAGCTGGAGAGGGCCAGAAACGCCAGCTCCGACGCAATTGCCCGCTGGAGTGTGAACGCCGCCGAAAACAGAAAGCCTACACGACGACCGGCCCGGCTCGAGTAGCTGCCCACCGCATAACTAAAGGTGATTGGCCACGTGTGCTCATCGGGCGTGATGCCGTGCACCATCCCCAGCAGCAGCGCCGTGGGTAGCACCAGCAACAGGGTCAGGTGATCCGGGTTCCAGAGATTCATGGCTTGCCTCCTCGCCGCCAATCAGCCGCACATGAAATAAACTTGCATCTGCAGTATGTACGCGTCCGAGGCCGATGTCAAGCAGGCGCCGAGCTGATCGGGGGTCTAGATGTGACATCATGATGTCGCTATCATGGTGCCTGACGCCCTGAGGTCGACAGACCGGAAAGGGCGGGACGACGTCATCAGTGGTCGAGGGGGTGGATCGCGTGGGCTAGGTCAGAAAGCAAACCTATCTCTCGTCCGCGCAGGAACAGGCGTTGCAACGCCTAGCCCGTGCCGAGGGTCGGTCGGAGGCCGATGTCATTCGCGAGGCGCTCGGTGAATACCTGCAGCGGCGGACGCCAAGCTCGCATCCGTTCTTGGACCTCATTGGCATGGTCCGGTCGGGCGCCGGCACTGGCAGTGCTCACCACGATGACATCTATGGCCGGCGGTAGTGGTCGCGTGAGTCTTTTCATTCACACTGGCGCGTTTATCGCGCTGTTCGATGAGTCTGACCACTATCACGCGGAGGCCGCGCAATACTACCGCGCTCTGGACGCTCTTGCAGTTCAGCAGGTCACCAGCGTGGGCGTCGTCGGGGAAACATATACCTGGCTGAGCCACCGCAATTTCGCGGCAGCGCTGCGATGGCTGCACGCCGCGGATCAGGCGGCCGCCGACCATGGAGTGGCCGTCCTCTTTCCGGACCCGGACGTGGATCGTGATACGCGCCAAAATATCAGCCGCTACGCCGACCAGGAATTGTCGTACGTCGATGCGCAGTCCCTGGCATTCATCCAGCGGGAGGGCGTCGACACGATATTTGCGTTCGACCACCACATGTTGCTCAGCGGCCGCACCGTGATGCCGCGGGCCGCCGGGTAGGCGGCGGCCACCCTCTACACGGTTCAGGGCCCGAGCAACGCTCGGGCCCTGAACAGGGAAGGGGGTCTAGCCGGCGGCGGACTGGCGCGTGACCCCCACCTCGAACTCACGCTCCCGCGACACCTCTTCCAGGGACCGCCCGGCGGGTTCGGGCAACGTCAAGGTCAGCAGGAAGCCCACGGCCGCGAAGACGAACGTGATGGTCAGGGTGCCCGCCAGCCCCAGGGAGGCGGCCAGCAGCGGGAACACGAACACCCCGATGAACGCTCCCGCCTTGGCGATGCCGGCACTGAGTCCGTGGCCCGTGGTGCGCAGGTTCACCGGATACAGCTCACCCGACAGTACGAACGTCGTCGTGTTGGGCCCGAACTCGGCGAAGAAGTACGACAGGCCATAAACCAGCAGGAACGGAATCAGGGTGCTGGTCAACCCGGGAACGACCCCCATTGCCAGGAACGCCAGCCCCATGACGGCAAAGCCAATCAGCTGGAGGCGACGGTGCCCGATCTTGTCCATCTTGGAAAACGCCAGGAAGTATCCGGGGACCGCCGCCAGGGCAAACACGAACAGCGTCCAGGCGGTGCTTTGCAACAGCGTCGCGTGCGGCGCGACCATCTTCAGAATCAGCGGGGTCGAGATGCTGTTGCCGTAGTAGGCGTAGTCAAACACAAACCAGGTGCCCGCGGTGCCCAAGAGGGTCAGGAGGTAGGGGCGCAGGTTGGCGCGCACCCGGCCCTCGGACTGCGACGAGGCCGCGACGGTCTGACCGGAGTACTGGCGGGTGGCCTCCGCCGCCTGCGCCGTTTCCCCACGGACCCGGGCCAGGTAGCGAGGCGACTCGGGCATGCGGCGCCGGAGCAGAATCACACCCAGGGCGGGAATGGCTCCGAGACCCAGCAGCAAGCGCCACGCCAACTCGGCCGGCACGCCCGCCGCCAACAGCGCCAGCGCCACGACCGGGCCGGTGACCAGACCGACGGCCTGCATGGAAAACACCATGCCCACCAGCCGGCCCCGGTCCTTGGTGTTGGCGTACTCGCTCATCAGCACGGCTGACACCGGGTAGTCACCGCCGATGCCAAGCCCCAATACGAAGCGGATCGCAATCAGCCACATGATGCTGGGCGCAAAGGCCGAGGCCATGGCCGCGATCGCCATGAGGGCCGCTTCCACGCCGTAGATGCGCTTGCGACCCCAGACGTCGGCCAGCCGGCCAAACAGGGTCGCACCCAAAAAAGCCGCCAAGAGAGCCGTGGAAGACAAGAGTCCCAACTGCCAGGTGGCCGGGTGCCACGTGGCCTTGATGAGGACGGCGGCGACTCCGATGACGAAAAGGTCGTATGCGTCCGTGAAAAATCCCATGCCGGCCGTCAGCATGGCCTTCAGGTGAAACAGGCTCAACGGGGCGTTGTTCAACGCGTCGGTCAGACTGTTCGTCGAACCGTTGGCTGACGCGGTGTCTCGCGTGTCCACGGGTGCCCTCCTTTGTGTACTCCTTTGTGTAGGCCTCGATGCGTCATAGGGCGCGTCGACGGTTGCTGAGACTGGGCTCAGTGTGGGGGCCGCCCGTGAACAGCGTGTGATGGTTTCATGAAGCCGGGGTGAGGGTCGCGTTAAGGTTGTGTGAAGCCGCTGGCGCCATAGACGCGAGAGAACGCCCCGTTCCCGGCATCGCGGGATCGGGGCGCATCACCTGGAGCTTGGTGACCGAACTACTGGGGCCGGTGGCTCTCGATCCAATCGTGCAGCGCGCCCAGCCGCGCCAGGCGGAGTTTGGGCTTGCCGTTGCGCGAAAGATCGTGGTTGGCCTGGGGAACGCGGAACAGCGCCACCTCGCCGCCGTGCCGCTTGATCACCGTGTAAAACTGCTCGGCTTGCTCCATGGGGCAGCGCAGGTCTTCTTCCGAGTGGACCAGCAGCAGGGGCGTGGTGACGTGGGCGGCGTAGGCCAGCGGGGACATGCGCCACAGCGTCTCCCGCTCCTCGGGCGTGTCAAACCGGGCCACTCCCAGCTGATGTTCCACGAAGGTGGGCCCAATGTCCGACGCGCCATAGAACGACACCCAGTTGGAAATTGACCGCTGCGACACGGCGGCGAAGAATCGCTGGGTGTGGCCCACCAGCCAGTTGGTCATGAAGCCGCCGTAGCTGCCGCCGGTCACCGCCACCCGGTCTGCGTCGAGGTAGTCAAAGCGGGCCAGGGCGGCGTCCAGGCCATTTAAGACGTCCACCGCGTCGTTCTCCCCGTAGTGCAGCCGGACGGCATTCACAAATTCTTGGCCGTAGCTGGTGCTGCCGCGCGGGTTGGTGTACACGACCGCGTAGCCCTGGGCGGCCAGCCACTGCATCTCGTGAAACATCATGTGGCCGTAGTTGGTCTGTGGCCCGCCGTGAATTTCCAAGATGACCGGGTACTTCTTGCCCGGCTCCGCTCCCACCGGCCGGATGACCCAGCCCTGGGCACTCCAGTCGTCGGCCGACGTATACGTGAACGCTTCGGGCTCCACCAGCTCCACCTCCGCGAGCCACTGGTTGTCGCCATCGAGCCGCGTCTCCTCCGCCGGGAACGGCGCCACGGGGCTTTCGGGAATGGGCTCGGTGAGCGGGCGGGCTGGCCGCGGACGACCTGGGCCCGCTGCGTGTACGGTCACGACGCGCGACGGGTCCGTGGGCGTGCCGTAGATGGCCACCAGGTGCTCGCCGTCACGGGTGTCAAAGGCAAAGACGTTGCGGTCGCCGCCCATCACCGCCGTGATGGGCCCGGAAAGTTTTCCATGGGCCAAGGGGAGGCGGACTACTTCGGACCGCCCCTCGCGACCCGAAATGGCCAGGATGGCGTGCCCGTCGCGCGCCCAGATGGCGCCCGGGCCGTCTCCCGGCGCATGCACGTCTGAGCCGCAGGCATTGGACAGCGAGTCCGGGAACGACGCCGTGAGATCCTCGACGCCGGACCCATCCGGCGTCACCAGAAACAGTTTGGCCTGGGTGGCCGACCGATACCGGTACATCTCCTCGCCCACACCCACCACGGCCAAGTACTGGCCATCGGGAGACCACGCCACGTCGCGTGCCGAGATTTTGTCGGTCAGCAGGGTGAGCTCGCCCCCGGTGGCCGGGATGAGGTACACGTGCTGGTGTTCCTGCTGCTCCGTCTCCCGATTGGCATGGCGGTTGGAAATGACGGCGATCGTCTGGCCGTCCGGGGAGAGGGCGGGCGCGCTCACGCCCATGTCGCCGCGGGTCAGCTGAGTGACATCGCCGGTGGTCACATCCACAGCCACCAGCTGGGGGACGCGGTGGGGTTTAAGCCCCATCCCATTCATCTTGTAGTGCAGCCGGTCAAAGCGCTTGGCTCCCTCGGTCCACTCTTTGTCCTCTTTCTCGAACTGCTTTTGGGCTTCTTTTTCTGACAGATCGGGATCAAAAAGTTCAATGTTGCCGTCGTACGGCGTAGGCACCAGCCCAAAAAGCGTTCGGCCGTCAGGCGCCCACACCAGCGACGAGATACCGCGACGGAGCCGGGTGAGCCGGGCGGCCTCGCCACCGTTCAGCGGCAGGAGCCACGCCTGCGACCCATGGCTGCGGTTGGACACAAACGCGAGGGTCGCGCCGTCCGGGGACCAGGCCGCGCCGGCATTGCGCTTGCCGATTCCGGTCAGCGCGCGCGCCGGGGCGCTCCCGTCGACAGGCGCGATCCACAGGTGCGTGCGGTACCCGTTGTCCTCGGTGTCGGCCACCGTGCGCTCATAGATGACGCGCGTGCCGTCGGGTGACAGCACGGGAGTGGCCGCGAGCTCGAAACGTTGCACGTCTTCTACGGTGAGGTGTCGCTTGTCCATCAGGAACCCCCTTGAGATGAAATGAATGGCTGCGGTATGTTCGGCGGCGCGTCCATCATACTGAATCCGCTGACCGTCGGGTAAGGCTCGCCCTGGGGACGTTGTTAGCCACCGGGTGGTCAGGTGGACCCGCCAGCGACGCGGGCCGGCGACCGTTCTTCCGGAGGGCGCACGTCGCGAAAGAGCCAGTAATATGCCACTAGGTTCATGCCCATGAACAGCGTGGCGCCGAAGATGGGGATGTCCAGAACCGCGTCCATCATGGCGCCGGCCGCCACCGGACTTACCATGGCGGTGACCTGGGACGGCAGGGAGCTGAAGGCCGACACCCGGCTGCGATACTGGTCGTCACTCACGCCCATCACAAACGACTGCCGGGCGGGCATGCCGAGCGAGTTGAAAATCATGCGCAGCATGTAGGCTAGGCCGGCAAGCACGAAGGTGGGGCAGATGGCCATGGACAGCAGGACCAGGAGCCCAATGGCCCGCGTATAGGTCACCGTCTTCACGGTGCCCCAGTGCGCGGCGAGATTGGACGACCAGAGATACGGCAGGGCCGACGCGAGGTTGACGACGGTGTACAAGACGCCCAACTCGGCCGGGCCCACCCCATACCGGCGGTAGAACCAGTACGTCAGCAGCGGGCCCAAAAAGCCGAATCCCAGACCGTTTAACGCGTTGGTGAATCCGAGACGGCCCAGGAGCTGTTTAAACGAAATGGGCGGCGCATCGGCGGCCGTGACAGGAGTTTGCGAGGGCGGGTTTTCCCGCAGCGGGATGGTGACCGCCACCATGGCCAGCGAAACCACCACCGATGCCGCGAACAGCAATTGGTAGCTGGCCGCCCAAGTCCAGCCATGACTGTGCAGGATCTCAGGGACCGTGGCCACCAGCGACCCTGCCGCGCCGGCCATGACCCCTACAAACGATATGGTGCCAAACGCCTTGGTCCGGTTGTCGTCGCGCGCCGCCCCCGCCACCAGCGGCTGCTCGGCGGGAAACACCGGGCCCCAGGATCCTCCACTGCCGGCCCCGCCGCCTTTGCCGACACCTCCCAGCCCGCTGGCCAGCACCACCGGCCAAAAGGCCACCGATCGCGTCAGCACCGCTCCGCCAATTGCCGCCAGCGCCGCCAGGCCCATGATGACGCGCCGGCGGCCATATTTGTCGCCGATGATGCCCACCGCGGCCACCAGCGCCAGCGTCACCCCGCCGGCCACCCCAAGCACCAGCCCCAAGCGCGCGGCGTTGTAGCCTGATACCGCGAGGTATAGCGGAAAAGCCACCGTCAGGAACGCGGTCGAAAAGCTGCGCAGGCCTCTTCCCCAATAGAGCCACTTCAGATTCTGGGTCAAATCGCTCCACCTCGTCGATCGTTAACCGGGTCAACTAGTTTGACTCATCATACCCCAAACGGGCGGTTTCAGCACGGGTGGCGGTGGCAGCCGATCAGCCGGGCAGAGACCGTGACGCGGAAGGACGTGTGCCATGTAGGATGCCGTGGGGATCCCAGTGGAAGTGATAAAGTTTGGCCACCTCTTCCTCGAGGAGGGCCAGCCGGGGAAGCTGGAGAATGGCCAGCCCGAGGACTAGGCCGGCCAGCGGTCCGATCCAATCGACCCACCAAGCGGTCCACGTGTGGCCCACCAGCGCGGGGCCGAGACTGCGGGCCGGGTTGGTGCTGGTGCCAGATAATGGGGCTTCGGCCCACACCAAAAACGCGTACAGCGGGGCAAACAGACCCGGTGTGAAGCGGCGCAGACGTCGGTGGCCGAGAAATACGAAGAGACCCACCACCAGGCACATGGTGGCGCCCACCTCGCCCAAAACGGCAACCCAAGGGCCGGCTGGGCCCGGCATCGTGGCGGCCAAATGCACACTCGCCGCCCACCGCCCCCACAACAGGAGCGGCAGCGCGCCCAAGACGGCACCCACCAGTTGCGCCGCCACATACCCGACCGCGACCTCCGGCGCCAGCTTGCCGCGGCGCCAAAACGCCAGCGACACGATGGGATTGATATGTGCGCCGCTTACGCGGCCGACGGGGGACAGAGCAATGGAGCCGCCGGTGGCGCCAAAGAGAAACCCGGTCAGCGCCCGGCGGCCTGCCGCGCTGGGGAGGGCGTGCACCACGGGACTGCCTTTGGCAAAATCCAATACCACCAAGGAGCAACCGACGGCCACCAGCAGCAGGGTGCCCACGCATTCCGACAGGTACAGGCGCCACACGGCATGCGGCGGCCCTTCGCGCGATCGAGGTGGACTCGGCTTTGTCATCCTGTCGAGTGTACCATGGCCGAAAACTGCGGAACCGGTCTGCGGCGCCACGCACGATGGGCCGGGCGGTTCACCGTCGGGCGACATCTCAGCGCACCCAAGCACCGAACATCTCTTCGCAAGGCGCTCGCCCCGATGCGAGTTGCGCTTCACGATGGTCCTGTCCTGGAGAAGCCTCTGTCCCCCGGGGGACCGCGCTCGAATTCAGTGACCCGTCATATGGGGCCATCCTCCGGGGATTCGCGTGAGCACCGCGTCGGCATGACGCCCCCGCCGAACATCCTGCTACTGGACGTCATGGACGGGGGGGGGAGGCGCTCACGCCCGGTGGCATCCCATGAGGACGTGCAGAGCGTCCAGACGCGTCGCCGAGGATGGGCTGCCACGCATCACCCAGGCTTCGGACGCCATCTCCATGACGCACCAGGGGTGTCCTCCGGTGCGGTCCCCAAGGAGGTCCCGGGCACTGTCGCTGATGGCCATCCCCCGGCCACCCAGCTTTTCTCGCAGGATTGGGTATGGGGGACACGTCCCGCGGGACACCGAACCGATAGAAGGAGCGCTCTGCCGGGCGAACAGCACGCGCAGCATCGAGGGTCGACTGCTAGGAACCCATCGACGGATGCCACGCAGGTGCCTCGCACGAAGCGGCCGCAACGCCTCCTCCGCGATCGGGGACTTTACCGTTCATGTCCTGGCCGCCGCGCCGCCCTCGACGCCACCCCGAGATTATGCAGGGGAGCTCGGTGCTGAGTGGGCAACGGGCGCGCGCCACGCCAAAGCCGGCCCGCCATTCCGCGGACCGGCATTAGCGAAGCGGAGGCTTACGAGGTCATGCGAGGTCGAAGCGGTCCAGGTTCATCACTTTGGTCCACGCGGCCACGAAGTCGTCTATGAACTTCGCCTCCGCGTCGTCTGATGCGTAAACCTCGGCGATGGCCCGGAGCTGGGAATTTGCGCCGAAAACCAGGTCGACGGTCGTGGCGGTCCACTGCCGCACGCCCGTCTGCCGATCCCGTCCCACGTAGCGGCCGGTGGCCGCGGGATCGGCCTCCCACTCGGTGTTCATGTCCACGAGGTGGCGGAAGAAATCGTTGGTCAGCGCCTCCGGGCGGCTGGTCAGCATCCCGTCGGGGGATCCGTCGACGTTGGTGTTGAGGACCCGCATCCCACCCACCAGCACCGCCATCTCGGGCGCCGTGAGGGTCAGGAGGTTGGCGCGGTCCACCAGGGCGTGCTCTGCCGGCAGCGGGCTGTGCGGCCCGCAGTAGTTGCGGAACCCGTCGGCCAAAGGCTCCAACACGGCAAAGGACTCTACGTCGGTCTCTTGCTGGCTGGCGTCGGTGCGGCCGGAAGTGAACGGCACCGTGATGGCGTGTCCGGCATTCTTGGCGGCCTGCTCAATGGCCGCACCGCCACCCAACACGATGAGGTCAGCCAGCGACACCTGTTGGCCTCCCGGGTGGGCTGTATTGAACGCCTGCTGGATGTGCTCCAGGGTGCCCAGCGCCACGGCGAGGGCCGCGGGGTCGTTGACCTCCCAGTTCCGCTGCGGGGCCAGCCGAATCCGGGCCCCGTTGGCCCCGCCCCGCAAGTCGGTGCCGCGGAATGTGGCCGCAGAGGCCCACGCGGTGGCCACCAGCCGGCCAGTGGACAGGCCGGACTCGAGGATCTGCTGCTTCAGATGGACGGTGGCCGCCTCATCAATGAGCGGGTGGGTGACAGGCGGCACCGGATCCTGCCACAGTTGGGGCTCGGGCACCCACGGCCCCAGGTACCGCGTGACGGGGCCCATGTCACGGTGAAGCAGCTTGTACCAGGCTTTGGCGAACGCATCGGCAAATTCTTCTGGGTGTTCGTGGAATCGCTTCGAAATGGGAGCGTAGATGGGGTCCACCTTCAGCGCCAAGTCTGTCGTCAGCATCATGGGGGCATGCCGTTTGGACGGATTGTGCGGGTCAGGTACGGTGGTCCGTGCGGCGGGGTCCGTCGGCGTCCACTGCTTGGCGCCCGCCGGGCTGTCGGTGAGCTCCCACTCATAGTTGAACAAGTTGTCGAAGAAACCGTTGTCCCACTGGGTGGGCCGGTTGGTCCAGGCACCCTCCAGCCCACTGGTGTATGTGTCGTCGCCCTTGCCCGTGCCGTACGTGCTGCGCCAACCGAGCCCCTGCTGTTCGACGGGGGCCCCCTCGGGCTCGGGCCCTACGTACTTCGCGGGGACAGCGCCATGGGTTTTGCCGAAAGTATGCCCGCCAGCAATGAGGGCCACGGTTTCCTCGTCATTCATGGCCATCCGGCGGAAGGTCTCGCGAATGTCGCGGGCCGCCGCGCGCGGATCGGGATCCCCGTTGGGCCCCTCCGGATTCACGTAGATGAGCCCCATCTGGACCGCCCCCAGCGGCCGGGCCAGCTCGCGGTCGCCACTGTAGCGCTGGTCGCCCAGCCACGTGTCCTCGGGTCCCCAGTCCGCATCGTCTTCCGGCTCCCAGATGTCTTCTCGACCAAAGCCAAACCCGAAGGTCTTAAAGCCCATGGACTCGTACGCGCAGTTGCCCGCGAAAATGATGAGGTCAGCCCACGACAGTTTGGCCCCGTACTTCCGCTTGATGGGCCACAAGAGACGGCGCGCCTTGTCCAGGTTGGCGTTGTCGGGCCAGCTGTTGAGCGGAGGAAAGCGCTGCGCGCCGCGCCCACCGCCGCCCCGGCCATCATGAATCCGGTAGGTGCCGGCGGCATGCCACGACATGCGAATAAAGAAGGGCCCGTAGTGGCCGTAGTCTGCGGGCCACCAGTCTTGGGAGGAGGTCATGAGGGCCAAGAGATCCTGCTTCAGTGCGTCGACGTCGAGCTGCTTGACCTGTACGCGGTAGTTGAAGCCCTCGCCCATCGGATTGGACTGGGGCGAGTGGTGGTGAAGGATCTGCAGGTTCAGTTGGTTGGGCCACCAATCTCGAACGGTGCGCGCGTGACCCGGGACGGCGGCGGTGCCGGGGGCCTGCGCTGACGATTGGTCTGACACAGCGGTCTCCTTTCTCGGGCTGGGGAGTCCCCCCGCGCCCTAGCGAACGGCAAGGATACAGGCGATACTGCGCGGTCAACGCCTGACGGGAACCTGGGTCCATCTCAAGCGAGGAGGCGGTCTATCGTATACTACTTCTCATCTGGGATTGATTCTAAACTAATCGGCTGGGCGCGTCAATGAGGTGCCGTTCGGGTTTCGGCCCGGGACACGGGGGACATGCTGGAGATGCTGCCGGCACCTGGCTCAATGGGGTGAGCCACACCCCGCATGGATTACCGAAGCCACGCCCCGCGGCAGCTTCTTCCTGCCGCCCGATCCCACAGGTTTTAGCATAGAGCCCGGGCGCCCTTGACAGCCTCTGCCGCCGCCATCACCATGGGGTCATGGAGGACCGCCCCTTGGGTCCGTCGAGGGGAGGTGGCGACTATGACGGCCTGGAGCTTTTGTGCGGGTCGGCAGCGTTTTGCCACGTCCCGGAGCGGTGTTCGACTGGCCTCCTGGTAGGCTCGTACGCGCTCTCGCGGCCTGGGCACGCTGCCCAGGCCGTTTTGCTTGTGGCGAGGGGTGTGGCGTGTGTGCAACCAGAAGAAGGAGGCCGCGTTGAACGCATCAGGACAGGGACCGACGTCGTCGCTGGCGGCGTGGGGTTGGGATGCCGGGTGGCAGGCGGCCTGGGACGGGGCACCGCGGACGGGGGAGCCCGCCCGCATTATCGAGGAACAACGGGGGCTGTACCGGCTGGCCACGGGGCAGGGCACCTGCGAGGCGGAGCTGTCGGGCCGCCTCTGGCATCAGGTGACGGATGTCGAGGCGCTGCCCGGAGTGGGCGACTACGTGGAGGCCACGCCCGCCAGCCGGCATCGGATTCACGGCGTGCTGCCGCGCCGCTCACAGTTTGTCCGCAAAGCCGCGGGGGAAAGGGCGGTTCCCCAAGTGGCTGCCGCCAACGTCGACTATACGTTCATCGTGCAGGCACTGGGCCATGATTTCAACGTGCGGCGGCTGGAGCGGTACCTGGCGCTCGCCTGGGACGGGGGGGCGTCGCCCGTCGTCGTGCTGAATAAAATCGACCAGGCGCCCGACGCGGCCAGCCGGATCGACGAGGCCGAGGCCGTTGCGCTGGGCGTGCCGGTGCGGGCGGTGAGCGCGGTCACCGGAGCGGGGCTGGACCAGCTGACGCCGTTCTTGGAGCCCGGGAAAACTGTCGTGCTGTTGGGGTCGTCCGGGGTGGGCAAGTCCACCCTGGTCAACGCGCTACTGGGCGAGGGAGACCCTGATGGCGCCATCGGCGGGGAACCCCAGCAGGCGGTGGGGGCGGTTCGGCTCCAGGACGGCCGGGGACGGCATACGACGACGTCCCGCCATCTCCTGCGCCTGGCGGGCGGGGCTCTGTTGATTGATACCCCTGGCATGCGCGAGGTGGGCCTCGTGAGCCTGGACGGTGGGCTCCAGTCGGCGTTTGCCGACGTCGACGATCTCACGGCGCGATGCCGATTTGCGGACTGCCGCCACGACGGCGAGCCGGGGTGTGCGGTGCTGGAGGCCGTGGCCGACGGTCACCTGGATCCCGGTCGGCTCGAATCGTACCGACGGCTGGAACGCGAGCAGGCGTTTCAGGCCCGCAAGGAGGATCGGGCCCTGGCGGCGGCGGCGCGCCGCCAGCGGGCCCAGCGCACGCGGGACGGCCGGGCAGCGCGCCGCGAAAAGTTTCGGTGATCCCGGGCGCCGGTCAGACCGGCGCTCGGGATGGGTGTTGGTCCGCTGCCGCGGCGACGGAACCGATGAGGTCCGTGCCATGTGAGGCGAGCAGGGTGTGGATCGACGGGTGGTGCGCCAAGACCTCACGGAAGGTCGTCAGTGAGGCGGTGACCTTTCGGGGATCCGGGTGCAGGGTGAGTCCCTCTGGGCAAGCCCAGAGTTGGCCCGTGGGCGTACCCATGACCACGTCGCCGGTGAGCAGCGCGCCCCCGTCGGGGGTGGTGAGCGTCATCTCGTCCACGTAGGTGCCGTCGTCCCACATGAGCGCGGGCACCCGGATGCGGTGGGCCTGGAGTCCCCCGGGCAGCTCGTCGCCGTCGTCATAGGGCCGGGCACGGCTGAGCCGGTCCCGCAAGCCCGGCTGGTCGTAGGATAGGCGCGGAAGATGGACGGGGGCTCCCGTGGTGCGGTGAAACCACTCGGCGCCCCGCAGGTGGTCATGGGTGGTCAGCACCACCCCCAGGACGGACCCGAACCCCGCCAGCGCACTCTGGATGCCCGGCACCACCGGCGGGTCCACCAACACCACGCCGGCGGGTGTCGTCAGGGCGTGACCCACCATCATCCAGTCGTCCTCGGGGTCGGGCGTCTCCCAACGCCACACGCCAGGATAGACCGCGGTCATCGGGATCATTTCTGCGCCTCCCTGTGTATCTTTGGTAGATGGAAACCCTCATGGCCTTCATAAAGGTTATCCCCCTTCGCGAAATTGGTCAACTGGTGGACCCTGCTCGCCCCCGGTGACACACTGGAGCGCAGGAGGGGGGATCTTGTGGGCACCGTGCCGGCGCGGGCCGCTCGCATTATTGCCTTTTTGAACACCCGTGACATCGATCTGGGGCAGGACACGTTTAAGGCATCGGCCGGGTTTGCCACGTGGCTCCGTCAGGAGCGGGCGTTCACGGGGCCGCGGCCGTCGGAGGAGGAAACCGAGGCGGCACGGGTGCTGCGCGAAGGATTTCGGGACGTGGTGGCCTGGCATGGGAGCGGGGACGCGCCACCGATCCATGAGCTCGACCGCCTGAACGCATGGCTGGTCCGCTACCCTGTGCCGTTTGCCGTCGCCACCGACGGGTTTCTCGACCAGCTGCAGCCGGCGAGGACGGTGGCCGACGCGCTGGGGGCCCTGGTGGCAGAGGTGGCGCTTTGCCAGGCCAGTCCCGTCTGGGCCCGCGTGAAGGTGTGCCAAAATCCCGACTGCCGGTGGGCGTACTACGATGGGTCGCACAGCGCCACGCAGAAGTGGTGCTCCATGGCCGCCTGCGGCAATCGGATGAAAGCGCGGCGCCATCGCGCGCGCAGGCGGTCGGTTTCTGGACACAGGGATCAGAAGGAGCGCTGAACACGCAGATGCAAGCGAAGGCGTCGACGAGGAGCCGGGACGAGTTTCTGGGTCAGGTGGCGATCGTGACCGGGGCGGGGCACGGGCTGGGCCAGGCGATGGCCGGCATGCTGGCCGAATTGGGTGCGGTGGTGCATGGGGCGGATCTGGCGGCGGACGAACTTTGGGCCACGCAGCAGTTGATAGAGGCGGCGGATCCGGGGGCGTTCGTCCCGCGGACACTGGATGTGCGGGATTCGGGGGCCTGGGAGGCGTGGGTGGACGAAATCGCTGACCGCCATGACGGGCAAGTGGATATCCTCATCAACAATGCGGGCGGCGTGGCGGGTCAGGTCCATCACCCCATCGAACAAGTCTCCGACGAGGCCTGGGCCGCCGTGATGGAGGCCAACCTGGGCGGGGCGTTTCGCGGGATCCGCGCGGTGGCGCCCCTCATGAAGGCGCGCGCCTACGGCCGCATCGTGAACATCACGTCAGGGGCGGGCCGCAGTTGGAGCCTCACGGGCATTCAGGCGTACACCAGCACCAAGGCGGGTGAGATTGGGCTCACGCGGCAGATGGCCTTTGAGCTGGGGCCGCACGGCATCACGGTGAACGCGATTGCGCCCGGCTTCATCCGCAGCAACCCCGCCACGGAGCGCCAGTGGCGCGCGATGAGCCCCGAGGAGCAGAGGCGGCTGGTCTCGGCCACACCGGTAGGTCGGTTGGGCACACCACAGGACATTGCGTGGGCGGTGCGTTTCTTGGTTCATCCCCAGTCCGACTTCATCACGGGTCAGGTGCTGTCCGTCGACGGGGGCCATCAGATGTTTTAAGCGGTTTTAAGCGGTTTTAAGCGGTTTTAAGCGAGGCCGGCCGGTGTTCTTGCGGGATCGGTCGCCAGGGCCGAACGCGCGGCGCCCCCCAATGGCCCGTCGTGCGCCCAGTCCTCCTGGAAGACGTAGGCGCGGTTCTTGCCTGCGTGTTTGGCCTGATACATCGCAATGTCGGCGGCGCGAATCAGGCTGTCCCGGTCATGACGCTGGCTCGGATACAGGCAGAGGCCCACGCTGATCGTGGGGTCGATCGACACGCCGGGTCCGACGATGATGGGCGTGCGCACCGCCGCCAGCAGCCGTTCGGCAGCGGACTCCGCTCCCAATCGGTCGGGCACCTGGGCCAGCAGTACGCCAAACTCGTCACCGCCCAGCCGGCTCACCACGTCGGTGCCGCGGCGCTGCCGCGCCAGGCGCCGCGCCAATTCCACGAGCACCGCGTCGCCGGCTTGGTGGCCCCAGGTGTCGTTGATCTGCTTGAAATTGTCCAGATCGAGAATGGCCAGCGCAAACGTGTCCCAATGGCCGGGGCCGTCGGCCAAGGCCTCGGCGACGCGCTGATAAAACTGGGCGGCGTTGGGGAGCGTGGTGAGGTCATCGTGATATGCCATATGCGCCAACTGCGCTTGCCGCTCGCGTTCCTCGGTGAGGTCATGCAACACCAAGATGCAGTACGTGGTGCCGTCCACCGTGACGTAGTCGCCCTCCGCTGTCATCCAGCGATCCCCGGTAGACCCACGCAGCGTGATCTCGCGTCCCCGTATGGGCCGTCGGCGCGCAAACCCAGTGCGAAACTGGGCCAGTACGTCCCGCTGGTCGGCGGACAAGAGGTCAGCCAGGGAATCACCCGCCGACCCCACCAGGTGAACCGCAGTCGGGTTGCGATCCACGATGCGGCCGGTACCGTCCACCATCAGGAGGGGAGCTGGCGTCAGCGAAAACAAATGGTGATACTGCTGCAGTCGAAACGGGAGATACGCATACCGGCGCAACGCGATGCGCACGGCGCTCATCCACAGAAGGAGGCCCACCAGGTAAGGGAACGGCGGCATCCAACTCGGTGCGCGGACGGGCAGCAGGGCACCCAGAAACAAGTTCGCACCGCCCAACAGCGCGTTGCCCCACAAGAGGCCGTCAATCTGGCCGCGGCGGCTCGGGTCCCGGGTGCGGCGACGCACCCACGCCAATGCCGCAACCAGCACGGCCGACAGGCCGACCGCCACCCACATCGCCAAGTGGAACGGCCGATTGTACAGCGGATCGATCCAAAATCCCAGGTGAACAAAGGCATCAGCATCAAAGACGTTGTGTCCCGTGACCAGGGTCCACAGACCCGGGACGGTCCAGACGTACGCAACCGCGACGCCCACCCCGGGGGGCAGCCGATCCATCACCCGCAGGACGCGCAGGCTCAGGTGGACGCCAAAGGCCGCGATCAGGACACCCAAGGTACCCATGACATAAAGGCCGAGCACCGGGTCGTCTCTGGGGGGCACCACCTGGATGGCGTACACCGTGAGCAACATCAGGCCAAAGGCGAAATGCAGGGCGGCAATTAGGCGAGCACTGGTGTGCTCGACGTTGCTGCGCAGAGTGTCCAAGCCCCAGTGGAACATGAAAAAGATCGGGATGCCAAATACGGCGGCCAACCACAAGGCGTGCATGTCTACGCCCCCTCACGCGGTCGGCCACCGCCGAGGTTGCCAGTTCCCTGGGTCCGTCGGTTCACGGGAGTCTCCCCTTAGTGTTCTGCCGCAGATTGGCTCTCGGACCACTCTGCCTGTGATGCAACCTCCATCCTGGACAGGCATCCGTCGCCAGTGCGCGGAGTGTACCAGTGCTCCGCTCGGCATGCCAACCCTAACACGCATTTGATGCCTCGGCTTCCGCCGACCTCACGACGACCAGCGCGTGCGCATCTCTTGGATGGCTTGGATGCGGGTCCGCAGGTGGTCGGTGGGCATGGACGACAGCGCGGCCTCCCAGGTCGTAAGCTCGGCGACGTAGTCACGCAGGGCAGCCAACAGCTCATCCCGGTTGGCGTCCAGGATCTCGGACCACAACTCCGGAGGGGCCGCCGCCGTGCGGGTGGCACCCAAAAAGCCCGGCCCCATCAGCGTCGGCGTGTCGCGATCGCCATGAGCTACGGCGGTCAGGGCCAGCGCACTCAGATACGGAAGATGGCTGGTGCGCGCCGCCAGCCGATCGTGGCGAGACGCGGGCACGGTCAAGAGGCGGGCGCCCAGCGGTTCCACCAGCGCACGCATCTCTGCCTCGGGACTTTCCCGTCCCGGCACCGGGATGAGCGCCCAAATGCGATCGGCGTAAAGCGTCGCCTGGAAGTTCTGACTCCCCCCGCGTTCGCGCCCCGTCATGGGGTGCGAGCTGGCCACCCGGAGCTGGCGGGGCAGGGCCGCCAGCGCCGGCAGCACGTGGTGCTTCACGCTGGTGAGGTCGGTGACGACCGTGCCGGGTTCGAGCCGTGCGGTGGCAGCGGCCAGCACCGGCACGACGGCGAGCGGGGGCACGGCCAGCACCACCCAGCGCGGACGGGGGGCCCGTCCGATATGGACGCCCTGGGCCGCCGCATGCGTGCGCGCGGCCGCACTCGAGTCCATGCCGTATACCGTGAACGCCTGGTCGGATTGCATGAGGCCCGCGGCCAGGGACAGGCCCATGAGGCCCAAGCCCCAGATTTCCACCTGGTCGCTCATGTCACAGCGTCCGGTCGACGCTGGCGGCCACCGGGCCCAGCGAGCGCATCAACCCCTCGAACCCGCCCAGCGTCAAACTCTGCGGCCCATCCGACAACGCCTCGCTGGGATTGGGGTGCACCTCGACAATGAGCGCATCGGCCCCGACCGCCACCGCCGCGCGAGAGAGTGCCGGCACCAGGGCGCGTTCCCCGGTGGCGTGCGAAGGATCGACCACCACCGGCAGGTGCGTGAGCGCCCTGAGCAGCGGGACCGCCGCCAGGTCCAGCGTGTTGCGCGTCCGGGGCTCGAAGGTGCGGATGCCGCGCTCGGCCAGCGCCACATAGGGGCTGCCAGCCGCCATGATGTACTCCGCCGCGTACAGCCACTCGTCGATGGTGGCGGCCAGGCCGCGCTTTAAGAGCACCGGCTTCTGGGTGGCGCCGGCGGCCGACAGCAGCGAGAAGTTCTGCATGTTGCGGGCGCCAATCTGAATCAGGTCGGCCACCTCCGCCACGGCCGCCAGGCTTTCAGCATCCAGTGCTTCGGTGACAATCCGAAGGCCAAAGCGGCTCCGGGCTTCGTCCAGGAACTTCAGCCCCTGGGTAAGCAGTCCTTGAAAACTGTAGGGCGATGTGCGGGGCTTGAACGCACCGCCCCGCAGGACCGTGGCGCCGGCGGCTGACACCGCCTGGGCCACCGCCATGAGCTGGTCTTCATTTTCCACCGCGCACGGGCCGGCCATCAGGAGCACCCGCGGTCCCCCCAGCACAACGCCGCCGCCCAGCGGGATCGTGGTCGGCGTGGGGTGGTGCGCCCGCGACACCAGCCGCCAGTCCGGCCGACCCAAGAGGGCGGGGGCCAGAGCCATCGTGTCAACTCTATACGCCGCCCGCTCCTCAGTGAGTTCAGCCGGAACGACGGTGGAAATCGGGGAGCTTGGGGATAGTGTTCTGGTCACGCGCACCCTCCTTAGGGGTCCTAATGTTAGAGCGATGGTTTGGTTGAACCACAAAAAAACTTCGCCCCATCGGGACGAAGTTGCCTTCGCGGTACCACCCTGATTGCGCGCCCCGCCCCTCGGCGAGGGCACGCCACTCTTCGCGCCGGATAACGGGGGCCAGCCGTCTCGCCTACTGATCCGGTGGGGACGTTCGGTCTGCGCTCCCGGGGGTATAGCCAGGGACCCCAGATGGCTTGCACCAACCGCCATCTCTCTGATGCCAGGGCCGTCTAGCTTCTTCCGGTCATCGCTGTGCGATATTGGCCGCAATCATATACGACCTCGGGCGGATTCGTCAACGGGATTTCGGGAGCGTTGCGCCCGTTGAGCATGGTGGGTCGCGCCCCGGCGTGCGAGCCCGCGGCTTGACAGTCGTTGGGCCGGGGGCAACACTGCGACGCAGGGAGGAAGACGCAATGGACTTCAACACTCGGGTGGTGGCGCCCGAAGAGCGGGCCACGCCAGAAAACGCGGTGTCCCCGCCCATCTTTCAGACGTCAGCCTTTCAATTTCACGACGTCGACGCGGTGGACCAGCTGCTGGGCGGCTCCCAGGCGGGCTATTCCTACACTCGCGGGGGGAACCCCAATTTTGACGCGCTAGCCCAGTTCATCGCGGGCCTGGAGCACGCCGAGGCGGCCGTGGTGACGGCCTCGGGGACGGGCGCGCTGCTGGCGGGCATTCTTACGTTGGCCCCGCGTCCCATGCGCCTGCTGGTGTCGCGCGAGATTTATGGGGGCACGGTCGGCTTGAGCCGGCGCCTGCTGGCGCCGCTGGGCTATCGGATGGAGTGGGTGGATCTCCACGACCCCGCTGGCGTTGCTGCGGCGTGTGCTGGTCCCCCCGCCGTCCTGCTCGCGGAGAGCATCTCCAATCCGCTGGGCCGTGTGCCGCCACTGGATGAGGTGATTCGGACGGCTCACGCGGCATCCGTACCGGTCATGATCGACAACACGTTTGCCACGCCGTTTCATGCCGAGCCGCTGGGATGGGGCGCCGATGTGGTCGTGCACTCGCTCACCAAGTTCATCGGCGGCCACAGCGACCTCATCCTGGGCGTGGTGGCCGGGTCCCGGGACCAAATGGCGGCAGCGCGCGAGATCGTGGCGTCGGCGGGGCTGACGCCGGACCCGTTCGCCACGTGGCTGGCGCTCCGCGGGGCGCGAACCCTGGCCATCCGGATGGAACGCGCCAGTGCCAATGCCTTGGCGCTGGCCACGGCCTTGGAGGCGCACCCGGCGGTGCACCGCGTGTACTATCCGGGGTTGGCGTCGCACCCGGACCATGTGGCGGCCCAGCGTTTGCTGTCCCGAGGAGCGGGAGCCATCGTGTCGGTCGCCCTGGCCGGCGGTTATGACGCGGTTCAGGCCATGGTGCGCGGCCTCGAGTTGGTGCGGTTTGTGCCCAGCCTGGGGGACGTGGCCACCACCATCTCCCACCCGAAGGTGGCGTCGCACCGCGAACTGTCGCCCGATGAGCAGGACGCCGTCGGGATTGACGGGCGGGTGGTGCGCATCTCGGTGGGCATCGAGCAGGCGGGCGACATCATTGAGGATTTTTACGGTGCCCTGGGCAGCGAGGCGGCGTCATGAGCAGGAGGGGAAGTACGATGCCGCATGCTGGGTACCAGAGTCTCCGCTGGGACGACGGTGTGCTGTGGGTGTTGGACCAGCGGCGGCTGCCGGGCGCAACCCAGTACATCCGGGCCGATGCGGTCACGGTGGTCGCCGACGCCATCCGCACCCTGGCCGTCCGCGGTGCGCCCGCCATTGGCGCGGCGGCCGCCTATGGGCTGGCGCTCGCGGTCGCGCCGGCGCCGGGAGACGACGGCCCGGCGGTCCGAGAGCGCTTGGAACGCGCCGCCACGCTGTTGCGCGGCACCCGCCCCACGGCGGTCAACCTGGCGTGGGCCCTGGACCGGGTGCTCCGGTCGGTGGCGGGCGAGCAGGCGGCCGCCGCGCTGTCGCAGCGAGTCCTAGCGGAAGCAGAGGCTCTGGCTGACGACGACCGCCGCATCAACCGGGCACTGGCGCAGCACGGGCAATCTGTGGTGCCGCGCCGTTCGACCCCGGTCACGGTCATCCACCACTGCAACACGGGATCGCTGGCGACGGTCGACTACGGCACGGCGCTGGGGGTGATCCGTGCCGCCCACGAGTCGGGCCAGCGCCTCTGGGTGCTGGTGGATGAAACGCGGCCGCTGCTGCAGGGCGCGCGGCTTACGATGTGGGAGCTCGAGCAGCTCGGCATCCCGGCGGCCCTGATGGTGGACGGCGCGGCCGCCCATCAGATGCGGACGCGCGGCGTGGACCTTTGCCTGGTGGGCGCCGATCGCATCGCCGCCAACGGCGACGTGGCCAATAAGATTGGAACCTACCAACTGGCGCTGGCGGCCAAGGCGCATGGAGTGCCGTTTTACGTGGCCGCGCCCACCAGCACCATCGACCTTGCGACGGCCGCCGGCGACGCCATGGTGATCGAAGAACGCGACGCGGATGAGGTGGCCGTTGTCGGAGGTCGCCGCATGGCGCCCGATGGCGCGGCGGTGCTGAATCCGGCATTTGATGTCACCCCGGCCACCCTGGTGGCCGGGATTATCACGGAAGTGGGCGTGGTGCGGCCGCCGTATGCCGAAAACCTGGCTCTCGCGATGGCGCGCGGGAAATCGAGTACAGTAGAGGCATAATGGTCACGACAGTGGGCGCTGGCGGCCAGCCCGAGCGCCCAGCGCAGGCCGATACGGAAGGGGTGGCGTCGTGCGGTTGTGGCAGTCTCTGCATCACCTGGTGGACCCGGCGAACCACACGGAAGAAGAAGTGGTGGGCTTTCAGCAGATTGGCGGGCAGGTGTTGGACGTCCTGGATCGCCTGACCAAGGAAAACGCGCCCGGGGCCGCTCTGGCGTACATCCAAGTCGCTCGCTGTCTGGAGCTCACGGCAGATGGGCTCATTGCACCCTACCAGGAACCGTCGGCGGCCAGCCACATGCCCAATTGGGTTCGGAGTCAGGCACTGGCGCTCTACCACCCGATTCCGGAGCTGGTGACGGCCGCGAAGCAGGAGGCTATTGACCCTGGGGGTGGTCGCGACGTGGATCTGCCCTGGGTGTTGAAGGGACGAGTCACGGGTGCCAGCCGGGAGGATATGAGCGTCTTCCGCGCTTACGGAGGCGCGGTCAAGGGCGTCATGGAGTGGGTGGAAGTTGCCGTGCAGTCGGGCCCCACGTTTAAGCAGGCGCAACTCTACTTCGCTGAGGCGTCGACCAACTGGGATTCGGCGAACCATCTGCTGTACGGCTTCCGTGACCAGGCACCGTCCGCGGGGACGCTCACGTCACTCGACAACTATCTGTGGACCGCGCTCGCGTATGCGCTGGGCGCCATCCAAGAGCAAATGAGCCCTGGCATCATGCAGAAGATGGACATCGACACCATGCTGGAAGGAGCCGAGATCCACGAGGGCCATCTCCAAGTGCTGCGCACGGATCGGTCTGGGCACAGTGAGGTGGTGCGGGACATTGCACGGCAGTGGCGGGACGTGATGCGGGACGAAGGGCCGTATGCCGAACACCACCATGAGCATCACGAGCAGCACGAGCACCATCACCATCGCGACTGGGACTGACGGTGCACGCCGCGGCGGCGGGCCGGTCAGTTCCCGCCCGCCCGCAGGTCGCGGCGACAGTGGGGGCAAACGGTGGCGCCATCACGCACGGGCTCTTGGCAGTAGGGGCAGGCAAAGCCGTGCTCCAGCGCCTCGCGGCGCTGAGCCTCCGCCGACGCCGGGATGACCAGCATGATGACCACGCCAATCCAGCCCAAAAAGATGCCGAGGATCCATCCCAGCGCCACCATGCCCTTTTTGTTGCCCAAATGCACGCTGACCCAAACCGCTGCAACCGTTATGGATAGGGACAGCAACAGAAACACGGTCGCAACTCCAGCCGCAGCTGCCATCCGCAGGCCTCCTTGGCACGTTGGTCCCAACGATTGTGTGCCGTGCGCTTCCACGTCATCGTACGTCGGGGTTTGCGTTTGGCCCTACGCCTTGTAACGAAATTGGTGTGCTAGATTCAGAGAACCTGCCGGTCTCATCGGCCGCGTGGTCACAGCGCTCCGTATCAGGCTTCGTGGCAGCGGGCGCGCAACAACCGGAGAGCGGTTAGTTCCCGCCCGCCCGCAGGTCGCGTTGGCAGTGTGGGCAAACGGTGGCGCCGTGGCGCACCGGTTCCTGGCAGTAGGGGCAGGCAAAGCCGTTCTCCAGGGCCTCGCGGCGCTGAACCTCCGCCGACGCCGGAATGACCAGCATGATGACCACGCCGACCCACCCCAGGACGATGCCGAGAACCCATCCCAGCAGTGACAAGTCCTTTTTGTGACCCAGGTGCACGCTGACCCACACGGCGCCCACCATCGTGGCCAGCCAGAATCCCGAGATCGCGAACAGGGGCGTGAACGACAGCACACGGATTCTCCCTTCAGTGCCCCACCAATGGAGGCAACGTTTGCTTCATTTGCTTCCATTGTAGTCTTGTACGCCGCCCACTGCCCGACGTGCTGCGCGGTCGCTGTGCAGCTGATGGCGGGCTATGGAGCGCCGGACTGGCGATCGTACCGGCGGCGCGCCATCGCGGTCAGGGGCTGCAGGCCAAATCGCCGGTAGAAGGGTACGAGCTCCACATCGCAGACAACGTCTACCATGTACAGCTCGTCCAACGCGGCCAGCAGACGGCCGACCAGCTCCGACGCCACACCGCGGCCGCGAAACGCGGGCAGCACCTCCAAGAGCGGAATGTACGCCGAGATTGCCCCGTCACCGACCGCCGTCACGAAGCCGACCACCCGGTCGTCGCCGTCGGGCCGCGCCACCACGACGTGGCGGCTGCCCTGCAGGATGCGCAGGTGCACTGCGGGTGTGGGCGGCGACGCCCACCCCTCGAAGAATCCGCCTGTCAGATGTTCAGGCACCACCGTGTCGGCTCCGTGCAGGTAGCGCATTGTACACTCCTATCCGCGTTGGCCGACCAAAGGGCCGACCGATGCCGATGACCGAATGGGGGGCGTGTGAGAAAGTCACGCCACACTGTAGCATGGCCCGCGTCGCTCATGGGCCCCGTAGGAGGAAGGACGCATCAACCCGGCAGCTGATTCAGGTTTCCTTGTGGTCGCTCTCCGTCACGCGGGCGGATTCCCAAAAACGCTTGACACGGGAGTACCATACGGTATGCTATAAATGAGTACTTTTTGAATCGCATTTGTTACGGAAAAAACGAGGGGAGGTATAACGTGATTACGATGGAAAAACGGCAAGGAATTGCTTATGTAACGATGGACCGCCAGCGGTCCATGAATAGCCTGGATGATGAGGCGCTCGAGGCTTTGCTGGCGATCTGGACGGAGGTTCGGGATGACGACCGCCTGAGGGTGGCTGTCATCACCGGAGCAGGCACCCAAGCGTTTTGCACCGGCGGCGACCTCAAGAGCCTGATGCCGGCGGTCGCTTCTGGTGCGGTGCCTCTCGATTCCCGCCGTCTCCAAGCCCTGCTGAAGGGATTCCCTCTGTACAAGCCCGTCGTGGCGGCCGTCAATGGTGCGTGCTTGGCGGGAGGAATGGAACTGCTGCAGGCCACGGATATCCGCATTGCTGTGGACGAAGCGATCTTCGGTCTGCCGGAGCCCCGGTGGGGGCTGTTCCCGGCGGCCGGGTCTACGGTCCGCCTTCCGCGGCAGGTCCCCTATTGCCGCGCGATGGAGCTCCTGCTGAGTGGCGAACCCATTTCCGCGGCGGATGCCCTGGCTCTCGGATTGGTGAACCGCGTGGTGCCGCGCGCCCACCTGATGTCGACCGCGGTCCAGTGGGCGGAACGCCTTGCCCGCAACAGCGCGGTCGCGGTGCAGAGGATCAAGCAGGCCGTGCTGCAGGGTGCCGACTTGCCGACCCCAGAAGCCTTTGCGCTGGAAACCGCGTTGGCGCGTCAGGTGTTTGCGCATCCGGATGCCCAGGAAGGCCTTCAAGCGTTCAGCCAGAAGCGAGCTCCCCGGTACCTCGCCGAGGGCGATCACGGGTAGCGCGTCTTGGCCGACTTGCCGTAACCCGGAAGGAGAGGGTGCGATGGATATCGGTTGGCTCACGCGGCAGGCGATGAGCCCCAGTCGAACGACCAGCCCCGAGGCCCCGGCGGTTTCCTTTGAGGGAGGGCCTACCTGGACGTACCGCGAGCTCCATCACAAGGTCAACCAGTACGCGAACGCCCTGCTGGCCATGGGTGTGGGGCCGGGTGACCGGGTGGGCATCCTCATGCAGAATGCCATTGAATACCTGGCCATCTACCTGGCGGTGGCCCGGTGTCGCGCTATCGCCGTGCGCATCAACTTTCGCCTGGTGGCCGAGGAACTGTCCTTCATCTTGCACGATGCCGCGCCCGCCGTACTCTGCCTGGATGGAGCCACGGTCAAAACCGTGGCCACACTGGCCTCGGCCCTGTCGGTGGGCCGAACGATCGTCCGGGCCCCGTCCGATGATATACCGGCATGGGCGGAGGGTTGGGACGTGCTGGACCAGGGGTCCGCCGAAGAGCCTCACGTTCATCGGCCGTCTGCGGACGACCCCGCTATGTTGATGTACACCTCAGGCACGACGGGACGTCCCAAGGGGGCCCTCTGGTCCCACGACAACCTCCTGTGGTTTGCCGCGATGCAGCGGATGCGCTGGGCGCTGGGACCCGAGACGGCCGCCCTGATGACCGGGCCCATGTACCATGTCGGCGCCATCGAGGATGTGGGCTTGGCGACGCTGCTCGCCGGCGGCCACGTCATTCTCATGCAAAGCCGTCAGTTTGATATTCAGCGTGCCCTGACCAGCATCGAGACGCATCGCGTGACTGACGCTGTGCTGTTTCCCTTTATGATTTATTCTCTGCTTCATCAGCCAGAAGACTGGGGCGAGGCCATGCACACGGTGCGCCACATCTACTCGGGCGGCGATCCCGTGCTGCCCTGGGCCACCGCGGAGCTGTCCCGCCGGATGCCGCACACTGTGTTGACGCAGGTTTACGGGCTGACCGAAGGCACGCCCATCATCACCAGCCTGGACGGGGAACCCCTGCGCTCCAGCTCAGTTGGCACGCCGCTGCCCCTGGCCGAAGTCCGGGTCATGGACGACGAGAACCAACCCTGCCCCATCGGTGAGGTGGGAGAAATCTGGACCCACAGCCCGGTCGTCGCGCTGCGCTACTGGAACAGCCCCGAGGCGACTTCCGAGACCTTTCGCGACGGGTGGTGCCGCACGGGAGACCTGGGATATATCGATGACGCGGGGTATCTCTACGTTGTGGGCCGCAAAAAGGACATGATTCGGAGCGGGGGAGAAAACGTCTACCCTGCGGAAATCGAGGACGTGCTGATGAGGCACCCGGGCGTGCAGGAAGTCGCCGTCATCGGGGTTCCGGATGCCGCGTATCTGGAAGCCGTGTGCGCCATCATCGTGCGAGCGCCGGACCAGGATCTCGATGTGGATGGCATCGTCGCCTATTGCCGGCAGCATTTGGCCAGCTACAAGAAGCCGCGCCACGTGCTGTTCGTGGCCGAACTGCCGCGGACGCCGTCGGGCAAGGTGCAAAAACAGTTGCTGCGCGAGCGATGGCAAGATCCTCAGACCATGCGGGTCAGTAGTGAGCGACTGGATCCCGGTCACCGCTGAGAAACCGGTCAATGCCGTTTTAGCGCAGCCGGACGGCGGAGGACACTTCCTGCGGCACGATGGCGGGCGGGAGGCGAGCGTGCGTCCGAGGCTCACCTGACACGACTCGGAATAAACGACGTTTATATCGTGATATACTAACCGCGACTGGGACGTCGGATTAATGTGGGTTGGGCGGTCGCAGCGGGCTCGGGGGTCGGCGACGCGGTGGGGTGGGAAACAGGGGGGAAGAGGGGCATGAGTGGAGCGCCATCGGGTCCGTCGCCGTATCGGGGGCGGACGGCTGTGCTGGCCACCAAGCACCAAAAGGAAGCCGTCATTGGTCCTCCGCTGTCTACGACACTGGGACTGGCGCTTTATGTGCCGCCGAACTTGGATACGGACGCCCTGGGGACGTTTACCGGGGAGGTTCCGAGGGAGGGGCCCCCTCGGTCGGTGGCGGTGCGGAAGGCGCGCATGGGGATGGAGGCTGCCCACATGAGCTTGGGCCTGGCCAACGAAGGAAGCTTTGGCCCCTTTCCGTCGTGGCCCATGATTCCTGCCGATCACGAGATTCTCGTCTTTTTGGACGACGAGCTGGGTTTGGAGGTGGTCGAGCAGTGGCTCAGCCCTGAGACCAATTTCGCGTCGGTGGCGGTGCACCCCGATGATGCAGACGAACTGGCCGACTTCTTGGACCGCGTGAAATTTCCGGGCCATGGCCTGATCGTGCGGCCGCACTCGGGCCTGCAGGAAGGGTATCTCTGGAAGGGCATCGTCGATCCCGCCGTTTTGCACGACGCGGTGGCCCGCGCGGCCATGGTTTCGCAAGACGGCCTGGCGCACGTGGAAACGGACATGCGCTCGCACATGAATCCGAGCCGCCAGCAGGTCCTGGCGGTCCTGGCCAGGCGGCTGGGCGAGCGCCTGGCCGCGGCTTGTCCTGCATGTGGTGCGCCGGGATGGGGCCTTGTCGATGTGGTGCGCGGGCTGGCGTGTGAGTCTTGCGGTGCAGCCACGCCCCTCGTCAAGGCGGAAGTGTTTGGGTGTGCCCGATGTTCCCACCAAGAATCGAATCCCCCAGCCCATGGTCTCGCTGCGGCGTCGGCGGGTGACTGCGAGTGGTGCAATCCGTGATTCCGGGATAATAGAGGCGGCCAGCACAGGAAGACGCGACCGGGGCGTCGTTCACCGCGGAGTGCCTCGGTTGCCCGAGAGTGTGATAATGGAGTTGCCGCCGTACCCCGACGGGTGGCGACGCGGTTATTGGCGCGTGAACAGCCGGCCTTCGGATGGAGGACCGGACCTTAAAGGAGCGATGGGTGTATGCAGAATCTGTCGAGTGTGGATCCCACCCCAATCACCGTGGCCTACGGAGATGGCATCGGACCCGACATCATGGAGGCGACGCTGAACGTGCTCCGCGCGGCGGGTGCCCGGGTGGCTCCCGAGGTGATCGAAATTGGGGAAAAAGTGTACCTGCGCGGTGTGGAAAACGGCATTGAACCCAGCGCCTGGGAGTCCGTGCGGCGCACGCGGGTTTTTCTTAAAGCGCCCATCACAACGCCACAGGGGGGCGGGTACAAAAGCCTCAATGTCAGCATGCGCAAGGCGCTGGGACTGTATGCCAATGTCCGTCCCAGCATTGCGTATCCGCCTTTCGTTCACACGTTGCACCCCAAAATGGACGTAGTGATCGTCAGGGAAAACGAAGAGGATTTGTATGGGGGAATAGAACATCGCCAGACACAACAGGTGTATCAATGCCTGAAGTTGATCACCAGGCCCGGATCGGAAAAGGTCATACGATACGCGTTTGAATACGCAAAGGCGTACAACCGAAAGAAAGTAACTTGCTTTATGAAGGACAATATTATGAAGCTTACCGACGGGGTATTTCACCAGATTTTTGATAGTGTTGCTAAAGAATATCCAGAGATCCAAAGCGAAAGCTGGATCGTGGATATCGGGGCCGCAAAGCTGGCGTCTACGCCAGAGATGTTCGATGTGATCGTGATGCCCAATTTGTATGGCGACATTCTTTCGGATGTTACCGCGCAGATTTCCGGGTCGGTGGGATTGGCCGGGTCCGCCAACATCGGTGAGACGTGCGCCATGTTCGAGGCCATCCACGGCTCGGCGCCCCGCCTGGCCGGGCAAAACCGCGCGAATCCCTCGGGGCTTCTGCTGGCGGCCGTGATGATGCTGGTGCACATCAACCAAAGTGACGTGGCCACCAAAGTCCACAATGCATGGCTCCGCACGATTGAAGACGGCGTCCACACGCGGGACATCTTTACGGAGGGGGTCAGTCGGCAGGCGGTGGGGACCGTCGAGTTCGCTGAGGCGGTGGTGGCCCGCCTCGGGCGCCGGCCCGAAGTGCTCACCCCCGTGGAGTACGGCAACGCGCCACGAATTCCCACGGCCTCAGCCCCACGGGAGGAGCCGCACGCCGACCGTAGACTCGTCGGCGTGGACGTGTTTCTCAATTGGGAGGGACCAGGGCCGGATACGCTGGGGCCGGCGCTGTCTGCGGCGGCAGCTCAGGGCTGGACCTTGCGCGTCATCACCAACCGTGGGGTGAAGGTGTGGCCCAACGGATTTCCTGAGACCTTCTGCACCGACCACTGGCGGTGCCGGTTCCAGATGGACCAGGATGTGGTGCGGCCAACGGATGTGGTGAAGCTGTTGCAGAAATTGGTGGACGACGGGTTTGACGTCATAAAGACCGAGAACCTGTACCTGTTTGACGGAGTTCCAGGGTTCTCGGCCGTTCACGGATAGGGGCCATGCAGCCTGGGGACCGAGATGTCCGGTGCATCTTGGCCGCATGAGGGCATTGGGCAACTCCACCGCGTAGCAAGCGCCTGATGCAGCAAGGACGGCAGGGCCGACCGGCAGACGAGTCCGCGGCCCGATGGTAGGGCCGCCGGGAGCGCGAAAGGGGTGGCGTGTGGTCGGCTGGACTTTCTTAACCAACCACGCGCAAGTGTTGCTGTGCTTGGCTCGCCGTGATGGAGAGCGCTTGACTGCCCGAGAAATTGCGGCTCAGGCAAGGATTACGGAGCGTGCCGTGCAGCGCATTCTGGATGACTTGGAAGGGGAGGGGTATATCAGCCGACACCGGGATGGACGTACTAACCGGTACGAAGTCCACGCCGACCTGCCGATGCGTCACCCGGCCCAACGGGGACGTGCCGTGCGAGATCTGCTGGATGTCCTGGCCATGACAGAGGCATAGCCTCGCCGCTCGACTGGGAAGTCGTGGCCGGGCCAATCCCCTTCCAAGGCACGGGCTCGGCGAATCAGCGTGTCTCAATCGCTAACTGCGCCACGCCGCTCTGTCAAGGGCTGTGGCCGGGCTCTCACATGAGCGGGCGCGGAACCCGAGCGCCGCGTTCGGTTCGGGGGTCGACCCACACCATGGCGGCCACGGGCATCGTCCGAGGGGTCTTTGGCAGTAGCGTGCACATGTACTATAATGGCTACGCGGAAGATTCCGAATCCACCAGGGTAATATGACTGACGGCGCAACGGGTCGTGCTCATTTGCCGCTTGGGATAGCTCTCGCTAAACTGGTCAGGTGATGGGCGCCCGTAGCTCAGTGGATAGAGCAGAGGTTTCCTAAACCTCGTGTCGGCGGTTCGATTCCGTCCGGGCGCACCAGTCAAGATTGAAGCCCCGCAAGGCGTGCGGGGTTTTTGTTTGCCCGTGCGGGGGTCTCGGATTCGCCGGCGTCACCAAGAGAGTTGCCAGAGGGTTTGCTAGGAGCCCAGGGCCGCTTGCGCATCAAGGTGGAGGCGCGATGAACATACGTGAGGAGGTGCCCACGCCGGTGTGTGCGCGGCAGGCGCAGACCGCCGTATGCCAGACCTCGTGGGGCGTGTACCGGTACACGGTCCGCCCGGCCGCCCAGAGAGACCTCGATGAGGCCCCGGACCCCCCGTCCGGGGCCTTCTTTTGTTTGCGCAGCGTGCGCCGAAAGGATGGAGTGCGCGCGCCTTGCCGCTATGCTGCCGCCCGCACGGGCGCCGAAACCTCATGGCTGCGCGCCCCGCATCATCCCGCCCACCTCCTGCGTCCCTCGCGGCGATGGGTTAGTCTTAGCAGGAACGGGGGGCGGAACGCATGAACGTACTGATCGTGTCTGAGCCGCGCGACCTGAACATGCTGTGGTTTCTGGCACATGCACACTACTGGTGTCCGTATGATCACACGGATTGCGCCCTGTTCGAGGACCCTGTGGTGCGAACCGTCAGAGACACGCCGGGGATGGGAACTATACTTAATATTGACGCAGTTAAGGGCTTGTGGGCAACCCAGCTTCAACGGCATGCTCATGCCGGTTCGAGCTGGCGAGATGATGGTCGCGTGTGGCAGCACCTTCCTCCAGACGAACAGGAAACCCTCGCTCGCGTGGATCGCCTGTTCCACCCCCTGTGGGAGTCTCCCATAGGGGTCCGGGCCGCCCTGGAGTTTTGGCAGAGAGAGTGGAACGATCTCTTCGCATCCACGACGTCGTTGCAGAAGTGGTGTGGCAGCACGGTAATTCGCTCGGTGGACATCGTCGGGGCCGAGGATGCCTTGGTACAACTCGGTAGCTGGACTGTCGCGGGCGCTTGGGCGATGCGGTCACCGAACCACCTTCTTGACTTGTTAGGCCGGTGACGGGCTCGGCCGTGACAAGCGAGACAACACGGCCGCGTCCCCGTTCGAGACATCGGGTGTGGCCGTGCTGTTCGTGCAACCCTCAGATCACAGGGAGGGGCCGCCCGCACTCACATAAGTGCACGCGTAGCGCACCATGGAGTACTCGTCGGTACCAGTGATCGTCCACGCGTTGCCGGTCAGCGTGGCGCAGTACGTGCCGGCCGTCGGGACCGCGATGTCCACTTGTCCACCGATTGACGTCGAAAGGGTAGCTCCCCATTGCCAGATAGTGTCGATGAGTGGTCCCGATGTGCTCGCATGATAGAAATTCACGTACAGCTGGTAGTCTTCGATGGGGCCGCACGTAAACGTCACATGTCCACCCCGAGTCGGCCATCATGGTGACCAAGAACCAAGGCGTGCAACAGGCCTACAACACGCAGATTCTCGTGGATGCCACGGCGGGGCTGATTGTGGGCGTGGCCGTGTCGGCCCACGCGGGGGACACGACCGAACTGAGCGCCGTGCTGGATGCTGCCGTGGGCGGCCGCGCGCCCGCCCAGTTGTTGGCCGATGCGGGGTACGGGGCGGCCGCCGACCCGCCGGGCCAAGACGAGCGCGTGGGCAAGGCGCACTTCGTCTATGACGCGGCCACCGACCGCTATCGCTGTCCCCAGAAGCGGGAGCTGGTCTTCCAGCGGACGCGAATCGCCGCCCGCGGGGGCGGGCGCACGGACGCGCGGCGGGTGTATCGCAGTGACGCCGCGACGTGTGCCGCGTGTCCGATGGCCGCACAGTGCCTGAAGAAGGGCCGGCGGACCCGGACGGTCGAGCGGGGACCGGACGACGCGGTCCGCGAGGCGATGGCGGCCCAGGGGCGCACGCCGGTGGGGGCCGCGCTCTGCCGCCAGCGGAAGGGGATCGTGGAGCCGGTGTTCGGGATTCTCAAGGAAGTGTTGGGGTTCCGCGCGTTCAGCCGCCGGGGGCTCGCCGCCGCGACCAGCCACTTCACGCTGTTGGCGCTGGCGTACAACATCAAGATCCTGGCCCGGGGCACCCCGCGGGCGGCCCCGTCGCCCTGCGGGGCCCCCGCCGCCGGGATCCACGAGCGGCCCCGGCGCTCCCGCTGTTCGCGCGTCTATTGGTCCGCGGCCGGAGCCTCCTGGGGGCCTGTCCCGGCCCGCAGACGGGCCAGGACGCCCGGGCGTTCTTTCGTGGGCTCCTCCCGACCGCAGCGTAGCGCCGTGCCCCCAACGATACCTGGACGGACTCCTATGGTGCTCGACGGGTACTTCATCAGGTGAGACCGGTGGGGCGAGGAACAGGGTGGGTTCCGTGAGGGGCATACTGTGTGGCCGTTTTTCTGCGTTTGACCCCACACCCGCGCTGGTGGAAGCGACCTGGGGCTGGAGTGGCGAGCGTTGCCGATCTGGCATGGGTTGCAGGCCCACAGGACGCAGTCGCAGCGCGGTCAGCGCCTGCCGCGGGTGCGGACGGTGGGAGGGGCCGGGACGCGTGCGTGCCTCGTGGACTGCTGCGCTGTGGCAAACGCCGTCAGTGCTGAAAAATGGCTCCCCAACTGCGCATCCCGTGTCGAGGACCGCCTTGCGGCGCGCCACCCGCGGCCGTCCCCAGTGCGCGCCGCGTCCTGTCACACCCGAGGATCTTCTGCCGTCCTCGACGACAGTTGGACGGCCGCCGATGCATGAGTTAGCCTGAGAGAGAGCGGTACATTCGCCCGCCATTATGGCTTCAAGAGAGGAACAATCCGTGACAGCTTCCCAATCGTTGCTCATCAGCTGACGCTCACGCGTCGGCGATTCCATTACTAACTCGAGAAATCGAGACGGCGACGGCCTGCGCACGGCGCGGGCTGAGTAGTCGCGCGGGGCGCTTGGGGACCCTGTGGCAGCTGTCGTCGCTCGTGAATGGAGCGATTGGGTTGGCCAGATCACGCCTCTTCAGCAATGATGCCTTTCTGAAGTTTTGGGCCGGACAGGCCATTTCCGTGCTGGGATCTCTCGTGAGCCGCCTCGCGCTGCCGTTCCTGGTCATCTACACCCTCGGTGCCACACCCATGGATGTCACGTGGCTCCGCATCGCCGAAATCCTGCCTGGGATCCTGGTAGGCCTGGTGGCCGGAGTCTGGGTGGATCGCCTGCCGCGCCGCACCGTCATGATCGCTGTAGACACTACCCGCGCGCTCCTGGTGGGCTTCATCCCCCTGCTGATTGTCCTGGACCGCATCACCATCCCGGCGGTGGTCGTGCTGGCCGCGCTGGGGTCTTTCGTGGCGGCGCCATTTGACAGCGCCTACGAGGCGCTCCTGCCAGCGATTGTGGAACCCGGCCAGGTTGTCGAAGCCAACGCTAAAATGTCGGCGGCGTTCGCCGTGGCGGAGACGGCGGCCTTTGGGCTGGCCGGCTTCCTGTTCGAGCTGCTGGGTGGGGCGATCACCCTGTCCTTGGACGCTGTGTCGTTTGCTATCTCCGCCATCACGCTCTGGGCGATCCGCTCCCCGGCCGCTCGTGCGGCGCCGGCAGCGGCAGAGGTGTCGGAGCCGGTGGAGCCGTTCGGCCGCGCGTTGGCCCGCGGCGCTCGGTTTCTCCTCCAGAGCCCGAGCCTCTCGCGCCTCGCCACGGCGGCTCTGGCGCAGAGCCTTTACTTCGGCATCTCAGGCGCCATCTACGTGCTGTACGTCAGCCGGGTGCTGGGCGTGCCACCCGCCGTCCAAGGGGTCTTGTACGCCGTGGGCGGCTTGGCGGCGCTGGCGGCCGCGCATTTGGCCGAGCCCTTGGCGAAGCGGCTGGGTATAGGGAGCGCCATGGTCGTATCGGCAGCGGCAGCGGTGGTGGGCACAGCCCTGCTCCCGCTGGCGGGTGGGGCGCTGTGGATGGTCGTGCTGTTCATCTTGGGTCAACAGCTGTTTGGCGACGGGGGCGATACGGTATTTGACATTGGGCTGGCCGCCGTTCGGCAGGGGAGCACGCCCAATGACATTTTGGGCCGCGTGGGCTCCATCTGGTTGGTGCTCACGTCGACGGGCCTCCTGGTGGGAACGCTCGCCGGCGGCGTGCTGGTGGGGATGGTCGGTTATCGAGCCACGCTGGCGGGAGCGGTCGGGGTGCGGGTTCTTGTCGACGGCCACGCAATTCCACCGGCTGAGCGCTAAGTTGGCCACGTAATTCCCCCACCCCGCTGGCCACGGAATTCCCCCGGCCAGGATCTCTCCGTCGGACCGCCAACCCCTCTTCAGCGTCCT
>JAJZWS010000101.1 GCA_021846565.1 Bacillota bacterium | reverse complement strand
CCCCCCGGCGCCGCGGGGCTCTTGACCGCCGTCACAGGTCGTCGGGCGACAGAAACACGTCGCCGCCGTCGACACGGACGGGAAACACCTCAATGGGTGCGATGGCGGGCATCTTGACGGCGCGTCCGGTCCGAATGTCGAACTGACCCCCATGACGCGGACACGTCACCACGTACCCGTGGTAGTTTCCCTCACACAGCGAGGCGGCAGCATGGGAGCAGGTATCGTCGGTGGCATAGACGGTGCCAGCCGTACGGTAGAGGGCCACGCCCCGGTTGTTCAGGACCACATAGTGCGGCTGGTTTTTTTGAATGTCCGCTTCCCGCGCCACTTTTACCCATGTCTTCGTTGCAGCGTCGGCCATCGATTTCGTACCTCCTCGTCAATTGTCGACCGCCGGACTCCCTCACCGGGTTGGCGCCTTTCGTGCCCACACCAGGGTGAACTTCCGCTCGATGGCGGGCGGGGGCACCACGTCGGTCCTGAGACCCCGGCTGGCAGATCCCCCAATGCTGCCCAGCAGGGGCCCCATAGCGGCACCGTCCTCCAGCACAATGTCGTCCCGATGCGTCACGGTCCGCACGACCTCGAAGCCCACGCCTCGCGTGGCTTCTTGGATCTTGTGCGTCCCCCGGCGAAAGAAGCCGCCCGGCCCATGCACCCGGGCCAGCAGGCGAGGCAGGTCGTCCACCAGGTGCAGGAGCAAGAGGCTGTCACACCGTCCAGCATAGCGTCCGGCCACGCCATGTGTTCCACGTCGTCAGCCACCAGCCATGCCGGCACCCCTGCGTCACCATGCCGCCGGGCTTCGTCCAGCATGGGAGCGGCCCGGTCGACGCCGACAATCCACCGTGGGCCCGTTGCGGCGGCGCGCTCGCGTAGCGCCTGCACCATGACGCCGGTTCCCGTGCCGATGTCCACCCAGATTTGTCGCGGCCGCAGGTCCAGTCCGTCGGCCAAGGCCTGGCCGACCGACAGATTCTTGGACTCCATGAACTGCCGATAGGCCGGAGCGCGGGCGCCGAACCCCAGCGGATCACCCCCGTCCAGCCAGACAAAGAACGTGGGCTGGCGAAGAGCGACGGTGCCCGGCCCCTTGACGTGGTGAAGGATGGCGCCGGCCGCCAGAACGGTCGACGCACCGCCGTCGTCCGAGGTCACCTCCCCCTCCACCAGCCACAGCGCGTGGCGGCCCCCGGGCAGCGTGAGCCGGTCTCCCGGGGCACCGCGCCCGGCTTCCACAACGCGTTGGCCGACCAGTGCGGTCAGGGGCTCCGAATCCGTCGTGCTCATACGGTCGCCTTTATCCATGCCGCCCCGTCCAAACTGCATCCAGTCCGGACGCCCTTTCATTCCATAGAAACTCGAGGATGCAGGATGTGACCGCGGTCACACGCGACATCCCTTGAAAACTGGGCGCGCCTACGCCCGGTCGTCGTACACGGCTCCCAACGGGGACCGTCCCCCGTGTTCATTCCTGCCACGCGACGACACGGCCATGCGGGTCTCCCTGGTCATCCCGTCCGCTAGCGCTCGGGAGCCTGGCTCCAGTCCTCCAGCTTCTGGCGGTCCAACACGTCCACGGCACCATGTCGGGAGTGGACGGCTCCATCCTGGCCCAGCTCGTGCAGCGCCCGGGTCACGGTCTCACGGTGGGTGCCAATGATGTGGGCCAAGTCTTCATGGGTCAACCCCACCGACGGCCCCATGCGGTCGGACAGGGTGCACAGCACCGCCGCCACCTGATTCACAATGGGCCGCCCGAGGCGCCCTGCAACCGACTCCTGCACGAAGCGCAGGCGCTCGGCCAAGAGTCGGCTCACTTCCAAGCCAAAGGCCGGCACCTCCTGGTGCAGGCGCATCACCAGGTCACGCGCCAGCCAACCCATGACCGTGGGGGTCGACAGCGCCCGTGCGGAGGCGGGATAGCCCCGTCGATCCCAGAGCCCCGCGATGCCCACCATGTCGCCCGCCGTCCATACCCCGGTGGTGCTCAGGCTGCCGTCAATGCCCACACGCTCCACCGCGACACGCCCGTCCAAGACAAACCACAATCCGGACGTGGCCTCTCCCTGCTGAAAGATGTGGTCCCCGGCGCGATAGCGGCGCTCCACCACCGTCTCGGCACGGTGGGCGGCGGGAATCAGGTCCAGAAGCGGAACCGCCCGAGGTTCCCCGTCCATCGGCATCCCCCCCGATTATAATGCTCCGTCTCGTCCCTCTTCAGGGTCGGCCAGCGCCCTCTGGCGAGGCCCCCCTGCGCCCGTCCGTCCGCGGGCCAGCGCCGCCGTCACGCCGCCCACCTGCCACGCGATCAGGGAAAGCAGAGCCAGTCCGCTGGCCGCGTCGCAGCCAGGGCTCCCCAGCGCCTGGCCCAGGACGGCCAGGGCCGCCCCCGCGCACCCCAAGATCGCGGTCACGACCGGTTGGTTCGCCGCCTGCAGCGCCTGGGCGAGATAAAACGCCCGCACCGGGGGACCCGTCAGGCGCCTGGCCGCCGACACCGCGACGATGAACGGGACGATGCGCGCCTGATAGCTGAAAATCAGGGTAATCAAACCCCAAAATGCCAACACCACCGCCAGCGGCGCCAGCCACAGCGAGGCGATGGCCGCAGCCAGCAGCAGCCCCCACGCGGCGGCCACGCCGACAAACACCCGGTCGAAGCGGGGGGACTTTCCCCGCCGTATGACGTTGACCGACTGGATGATGCTCAGGAGCACCGCCGCGGTCCAGAGTCCGGCCCCGACAGACTCAACCGTCGAGGACGTTTTCAGCGACACCCAAGCCAACAGCACGCCGGCGCCCGCCAAGCCCAGCGGTAGCCCGAGGGTTCGGCTCTGGGCGGGGGTGGGCTTGGACAGAGCAAACATGGGCGTGAGCTTCAACTGGACGGTCAACACCAAAATCCCCAGCCATCCCACCAGCGCCGTCGCAATGTGCACCGGCAGCACGGGCCCCCCCGACCGCCCCGCGAGCAGCGACAGGGCAAGCAAGAGACCCAAGACCCATGTCGCGTTGAAACCCAGCACCGCGGCTGCGAGGCCCCAGTACACCCTGTCGCGCGGCTTGGTGGAGTGCGCCAGCTGGGTCAGGACGCCCGCGCTCCACCACACGATGGCCGCTGCCAAGAGGCTGCCGCTCACGGCCAGCACCATCCCTTGCTGGTGCGCGATGCCCCAGGCAAAGCCCACCACGGCCACCGCATACCCCGCGAACCCCCACACCGCCCGACGCATCGGACGTGCGGGCACGTCCAACACCACCGGCACCCACTGGTGCAAGAGCCCCATGGCGGTCATCGAAAGAAAACCCAGAGTCACCAGATGCACCACCACCACCACGCGAGGGCTGGCATAGTCGCCGCGGGCCAGCCAGGGGGCGTTGACCACAGCCAGCATGGCCGCCACCACGAGAAACCCGTAAGCTGCCGCGACGTACAAAAGGGGCACGCCCAGGGGCGGCGCCTGCGCCACATTGATGCTGGGCTGGTACCCGACGCGCTGCGGTGCCGCGTCGCTCATCCTCGCCTCGGGGCCCTTATGCATCCTACCTGCCCCGCCTTCTCTCGACCCAACTGCGGCCGACCTGGCCAACGAACCGCGCGCGCTCAGTGGGACTTGAAGATCCGAACCACCGCCGAGTCGTCGACCTGGGCAACGGTCTCGTAGGGATATCCGTCTTCGTCCAGCTGCGCCAGGAGAAACACCGGCACCCGGTCGTTGTGAATCACCAGCACCGTGCCGACGGCGGCGGTCTCCAACGCGGCCAGCGTGTGCTGCATCGGCTCGGGGGGCACCAATCCGCGGTTGTCCAGGAAGGTTTCCGGACCCTCGATCGGTGGTGCGGGAGCACGGGCGGCGGGGTTCGAAGGGTCGCCGTCCCGCTGCCGCGGCACAAACGTGGTCACCACCATCTTGCCCAGGCGCTCTTGGGTCACTTGATAGCCCCGACGCCGCATCTGGGACATGAGGGGCCGCGGATTGAAGGAGGACTTGACGATGAGGGGCTGCCCGGGCTCGAGCTGGTCCACGGTGTTCATCATGTGGCTGAACAAGGACCAGCCCTGCTTCAGCACGCTCTTCACCTCGACCACCTTTGGCGTCTGTTCCACGATGTGCCTCCCGCAGAGCGCCGTCCATCAGACGCTCCGGCTTTGGCGCCAAGGTACCCCCGACGGGCCATCGTGTTTGTGACGCGGATCACGCACTCACAGATGCAACGCTTGCTTTAGGCTGCGGACCAATCGCCGGCTCACGGGCACCTCGTCGCCATTGTCTAGGCGGATCGTATACGTGCCGTGGAAGAACGGGCGAATGTCCGCGACGTGGAGCAGGTTGACGAGCCCGCCGCGATGGCATCGCAGAAACAGATCCGGTGGCAGACTCTGCTCCAAATCCTGCAGCGTCTCGCGCACCAAGTAGCGTTCTCCCCCCACCACGACCATCTCGACGTGCTTCTGGACGGTCTCGCAGTATAGAACGTCGGACACCGCCACGGGCACGGTACGGTTCTCCAGGTGACCGGCCACGAACCGTCGCTGGGCTGGCGGCCCGGCTTCGCCCGCCACGGGCTCTCTCCGGCCCCGCACCCGGCTCACCGCGGCCGCCAGCCGCTCGGGCACCACCGGCTTCAACAGATAGTCCGCCGCCTGGAGCCGAAACGCATCCACCGCGTAACTGTCGTAGGCCGTGACGAACACGATGGCTGGCTCGGGTGTAGCGCGCCGGAGCTGCTCCGCGAGTACCATCCCGTCAGGGCCGGGCAGAGCCACGTCCAGGAACACCACGTCGTGGCCCACCGCCCGAATGAGCTCCAGCGCCTCTTTGGCCGTGGATGCCTCGCCCACCACCCGCACCGCGGGAATCTGCTCCAGCTGAAAGCGCAACTCAGCCCGCGCCGGCGCTTCATCATCCACGATCAGGGCAGACAGCACGGCGCGGTCGCTGGTCATGCCGGTGGTCCCCAGGTGGCCGACGGGAACGAGAGCCGCACCACGGTGCCCCTTCCGGGGCGGCTTTTCAAGCGCAGCCCCGCGCGGCCCTGAAGCCGCTCGCGGACGTTCCACAAGCCGAGACCGAGACCCGTGCCGGTGCGCGGCTGAAACACGTCGTGCACGCGCTCCGGGCTGATGCCCACGCCATTGTCGGCCACGAGAATGACCATGCCCCGGGCGCGGCGGCGGGCGCGGATGACGACATGCCCCTCGATGCCGTCCAAGGCCTCGCGCGGCGCCACCCCATGGGTGACCGCATTCTCTACCAACGGCTCCAGGGTCAGCACCGGCACCGGCAGCGCCAACAGGCTCGGGTCCACATCCACCGTGGCCTTGACGCGGCTGCCGAAGCGCGCCCCTTCCAAGCGCAGGTACAGGTCCACAACCGCCAGATCCTCGGCGAGCGTCGTCTGCTCGCGGTGGTCCGACAGCGTGGAGCGCAGGAACTGGCTCAGTTCCGTCAAAAGACGCCGCGCCGCGTCGGGATCCTGCCGGCTGGTGGCAATCACCGTGTTTAAGACGTTGAAGAGAAAGTGCGGCCGAATCTGGGCTTGCAGAGCGTCCAGGCGAGCCTCCGCCAACAGCTCCCGTTGGCGCTCGGACTCGCCCAGCGACAGTTCCAGGCTCAAAAGTTCCGACATGCCCTGCGCCAGGCGCGTCGCGTAAAGCGGCATCTCGCCAGGGTCGGTCCGGTACAGCTTCACCGCACCCACCACCCGGTCTCCTATGTGCAACGGAGCCACCACCGCCGACTGAATCGGGGAGGGACAGTCGGGGTCTGGGCAGTGCAGTTCCTCCCGATCGCGCACCAACGCCAGCGAGCCAGTGTCCAGCACCCGCCGTGTGGCCTGGGTCTGCACAGGCGCGCCCGGCCGCATGTGAGGACACCCGCCGCCGGTATACGCCAAAATGCGCATGCGGTCCGTGATGGCCACGGCCTCCACGTCGGCGATGCGGTAGATGATGCCCGCGATTTTCTGCGCCGTTTCCTCGGTCAACCCCAGCGGCGCTACCGTGCTGCCCCCTCGATCCAGGTTGGGCCAGCGGTGTTCCACGTTCGTCGACACGCAGTACCCCCATTCCCCTGCGAGGTCCGTGTCTCTCCATTCTATGGCACGCGGCGACGTTTGACATGGCACAGCGAGGCCCATTTATCGCCGCCAAACAGCCGCTCGGCGGGGCGGGCCACCCGTTGAGCCCGAAGTGGGCGCTGCTAGAGCCTCCTCGGACTAGGCTGAGCCCAGCGACAGGGTAGCCACCACGCCCCAAGAAAAGGAGGGCACCCATGGACGAACACGTGGACGGACACGAGGAAACTGTCGACCGGCCTGAAGAGGGGCTCTACGACGCCCGGCAGGACAACCGGCCCCAGGATTGGTTTGAGGTGATGCGCGGCTGGTGGGACCAGCCAGAAAGCGGTGCGACCGACAGCGCGCGGTAGTTCGCGTTCGGCACATACAGCAAGCTCGACCCGCACCCGCGAACTGTTGCGGGTGCGGGTCTCGGGCCTAATTGTCATGGATCGCAGGGGCGGTGCCGCCCACTTAAACAGAAGCCGGTTGGACCTCCACCCTCCCCACCTCATAGGCGAGATAGTCACGCACGGTGCGCCCGATAAAGCACTGGTCTCGCGCCGCGACCGCCGCGGCGCGATAATCCCCGAGCTTTCTCGCGTCCCCGCCCACGATGCGGGGGTTCACTGTGATGCGGCTGAACGTAGCGGCCGCGGGATAATTGGACACCGTGCCGTCCGTCTGCATGTCGACACGCGTGATGGGCAAACCCGCCCGCTGGACGAGGCGAAACAGCGTCCCGCTGTAGCAGGACGTCACGGCAGCCAGCAGCAACTGTTCCGGGCTGGTGCCTTCTCCCTTGCCCCCCATGGTGTCGGGCGCGCTGTACGGGATGCTCTGCCCGCCCAGCGCCAAGGTTCCCGATCCGTCGCGTCCGCTGCCGGTCCATACCGCCGATACGTGAAACGCTAATTCCGCCACCCTATCGCCCTCCCGCATGGCGCCCGCCCCGAATGCCAGGTCTTTAAGCCAAGTCCGGCCGGTAGGTTCCCGCTGGGGTTTTGAAGCTCACCGCCAGGCGGTTCCAGCTGTTGATAGCGACCACCGCCAGGGTGAGAAACACCAGCTCCCGCTCGGCGAAGTGGGACCGCACCCCCTCATAAACGTCGTCGGGAACGCCCTCGGAACAGGCGGTGACCGCCTCAGCCCAAGCCAGAGCCGCGCGCTCCCGGTCCGTATAAAACGGGGCCTCCCGCCAGGCGGACAAGGCAAACAGGCGCTGGGGACGCTCGCCCGCGGCCAACGCATCCTTGGTATGCATGTCCAGGCAGTAGGCGCACCGATTGATCTGCGACACCCGTACTTTCAACAGTTCCACCAGCGTGGGATCCAAACCGGCGTGTTTGACGGCCAGGTCCAGCTCACGGACGGCGCGGCTCACTTCGGGCGCCACCCGGTTTAAGTCCACGCGCCTCATGACCGGTGGTCTCGCCGCCACCTCTGCGCCCTGTACACGGTTCTCCCCCCGATCTCTCATCGCTGACCGCCATCGGTCGGTGCCGGACCAGGCGTGCTGGGCACGGGTCCCCCCAACAGACGGCGCGCGTGGGCGATTCCGTCCCACACGTTCCAGTTAAGCACCCCCACGACACGCCCGCCGTCATCGCGATAATAGATCACTCCTTCTTCAAACGGCTACCTCCACGGGGAGTGTAGCATGGGTTGTGTAAACTCCCGTATCCCATATCCTGGAGTTTGCCGTAAGGAGGCTTCCCATGAGCATGCTGACGCCCGAGCAAATGCGCGACTTCATCGCGACCCATGACTTCCGGTCCCCCGAAGACGTCCAGCGGGCCTTGAAAGGGCTCTTTGCTGAGACGCTGCAGGCGATGTTGGACGGCGAGCTGGAGACGCACCTGGGCTATCCCAAGCATCGGGCCGGCCCCAAGCGACCCCGAACCGCCGCAATGGCCGGTACCCCAAGCAGGTCACCACGGAGTACGGCGAGGTGGCCCTGGAGATCCCCCGCGACCGCGACGGGAGCTTCACCCCCGTCGTGGTGCCGCCCCACCAGACCACGATGGTCGGCATCGAGGACCAAGTCATCGCCCGGTATGCGCGGGGGACCGACCCGGGACATTCAGGCCCAGCTGGCCGACCTGTACGGCGTGGAGATCTCGCCGGCGCTGGTATCGAACATTACGGACAAGCTGTTGCCCCGCATCACGGAGGGGCCGCAGCGGCCGTTGGCCGCCTGCGACCCCGTGGTGTTCTTGGACGCCATCCCCTACAAGGTCCGCGAGGACGGCCGGGTGGTC
>JAJZWS010000100.1 GCA_021846565.1 Bacillota bacterium | reverse complement strand
CTGCCGGTTGCCGAAAAACTCCCGCTCGCCGTGCCCCCCAGGGTCAGGTTCACGTACTGCCCGTTGACGGTTCTGTAGGGAGCCCCCGTGCTGTCTTGAAGTTCCACCCACACGGTCGTGCTGCTCTCGGCATTGCTCTCCAGGTTCGGCAGCGTCGACTGCAGCCCCAAGCTGTTGTCACTCGGCGCCGTCGTCATCACCGTGGCGCTGCCGTAGGTCACGTTGGCCACTTGCGACTGGGTCGCGACGCCTCCTGCCCCGTAGGTTGTGGAGACGAGGTTGTCGGTCGCCAACTCGTACGCGTAGTTCTCATCAACACTCTGTGCGCTTATCGCAATGCTCCCCACCCCGTCCATCAGGGTGATGAGGCCGCTGGTGGCCGGCGACGACCCACAAGGCAGGATTGAAAAGCACCGGAACTGGCTGCTCGAGGCACCGAACAGCCCTCCGTTGCCCTGAGGATTCGTCTCGAACACCCAGACCGTGCCGCTGAAGTTGGCCACCACGTCTCCATGGCTGTCCTCCACCGTGGCCGTCAGCAGGTCGGTCGCGCTGCCGTTGGCCACCAGCGTCGGACTCGCGGGGGTGAGGACCACCTGGCTCGCCGTGCCGTAGGCCACCTCACTGCCCACGTTGCTCTGCAGCGCGCCGTGCTGGTTGTTCGCGGCCGCGGGGCTCTTCGCGTACGCCACGTACTTGTACGCGCCCGACTGGCCCGCCGTGAACGTGAACGTGGTGCTGCTGGAATATGCCCCACTCTGGCTCCAGGTCCCGTCGGGCGCCTGATACCAGAACTGATACAGCGGGTCAAAGATGCCGCTCGCCGTCGCGGTCAGGGTGACGGATTGCCCCTTGGCTACTTCGCCGCTCGCGTTCGACACGACCGACACAGTCGAGCCGTTGAACACGCCATCGGGCGCCGTGGTTTGGGCCATGTTCCACTGGCCGGCCGCCACCTGCGCCTGGTCCATCACGTCGACAACCACCAAGTAGTCACCGGCCGACGGGGTGGCCAGCGTGAACGTGTTGCTGGTGGAGTAGTTCTGCATGTCACTCCACGCGCCGGTGGGCGACTCCACCCAGAACTGATATTCCGGGGTCCCACCAGGGTCACTGGCACTGGCGGTGAACGTGGCCGAACCATTCGTGGGGTGAATGGGGCCAGACAAACTCACCGAGCCGGGCGTGACCGTCGGGGTGCTCTGCGCGAAAACTGCCGTGGCGGGCAAAATCGACATCCACGCCAGCGAGGACGCCATGGTGAGCCCCTTCACCATCTTCTGCCGACGGGCATGTTGCATGTTGAACACTGTCTGATGTCCTCCTTTGTACCAACACGCCGCTGAAAAGCAAGAAAACAAATAGCGCGCTGCGCCGGTTCACAGAGCCATTTCTAGCAGTGATACCGACGCCATGGCTTCTGAATGGTTCTACTACGGAGCAAAGCCGTGGAAGTCTCTGAAAGCAAACTTAGAGTGAGAAGTGTGTAGACTCGCTTGTCACCAGGACGGCTCGGATTCCCGGTCAGATCTCGACCTTCACAACCGGCTCATCGGACCCGTGTTTCTTTGGAAGGGTCATGAGCCGAAAGCGTCAAGGGACGAGATCCGTCACCTAAACAATGCCACACTCGATGTTCAGCCAAACCGCTCGGCCTCACGTTCCGCTGATATGGCTCTGGCTACTACCCGTGCCAGAACGACCTGAACCTCATACGCGTGGGGCGACTACGACACGGTCTCGGATGGGTCCTGCCGACCTTTTGCGCGAAATACTCTGCCGTCCGGCCCTTAATCAATGGTCCATAAGATCCTATGGCAGGGTTCACGAAGACTCACTGGGACCGAGTCGTATCTACCGCAAGCTCGGGCGGTCATTAGGGCAACGTGGCTTCCGTGCGTCCCACCCGCACGATGTGGGAAATGTCTTAAGGGGGCGGCTCGGGCCCAAGGTTAACCCATGGTCGCGAGGGACGCCTGAGGTGGACGCGACGGTGCGGGGCCTGCGAGCCGCCGATGCCGTGGATTGGACCACTGACGAGGCGTGGGCGGCCCGGGGGACGCGCGACGGCCAGGCGGCGGCGGACCGGGGGATCCGGTCGGAGGAGCAACCCGATGAGGGAGCCTACGCGATCTGCGCGATGAGCTCACGCGGATGGGTCACCCAGTAGCGCTGGGCCTCCGGCACCGTCAGACACGTGGGACGATGCCGGAGGAGGGTCAAGCCAAGCGGGTCAGCGTGGTGATGTGGGCGGCCCCATGCCCGGTGCGCATCGTGCTCGCGTCGGCGTGACAGCGCACCTCTTCGATGTGATGCATCGCCTCGGTGGACCAGTGGGTCAGGAGGGAGACTGTCTCCCGGGCGGGAACCTCCGTGACGGTGCGGCGGTGGGTGTGGGGGTCCATCGTGCTAGGGGGCCGCACCGTCCCCCGCGTGAGCCGGGCTGCCTGCTGGGCGTACGGGAACCCGATCCCGGGCGAGACGGGCCACCCCGGAATCGTGCGGGTGTCGATCCGGCCGGGGCCCGTCTCGGTCACCGTCAGCCGAGGGGGAAACATCCCCGGGCAGGCTGTGCGCCAGCCGCTGGTGGAGACGCGGTGGGTTGGCTTGGACGGTCAGCCGAGACTCCCCACCCCGGTCCCCAATGAGCGGGGCCGTGGGGGGCTGCGTCGGCAAGGCATCCGCCGTGACGAGGGTGTCTTCGAGGGGCAGGGTGGCCAGCACCCGCTGGGCCACCGGGATCTCGTTGTCTTTTTCCCCCCCATCGGCCGGGGCCACCCAATGCCCGAGCCGATGCCGCCCCACCCCCACGAGGGGCCGCTGGGCCTCCGTGGCGGAGGCCGAAGGGCGCCGGGTCTTCCCGTCCAGCGCCAGGGGCCCCGTGCTCGGGAGCACCCGCGCCAGATAGGTGGCCACCGCCGTGCTCAGCGCGTCGGGGTCGACCGCGATCAGCGTGCGCCGCCACGTTTCGATGGAAGGCACCACCCACCGCCGGGGGGTCGGGGAGCGAAAGCCGCCCAAGCGCTGGCGTTGGGTGGGGGTGAGCCGCTGCGCCCATGGGCCGATGGCCCGGTACCCGGGCATCCCGCACATCAGACCCCGCACCGCGACCGCCAGCGCGAAGGCCTTGCGCCGCAAGGGCCGCACATACACCCGCTTCGGCTGGTCCTGGGCGGTATCGCTCGGCGCCTGGCGCCGAAAGCCGGCGGTGTCCCCAAGATACGTAAACCCGGCACGGGCGTAGACGGTCCCGAGAAAGTGGGCGGGGTCCACGAAGGTCTCACACGCCAACACCGGGTGGCCATGCACCGCCTGCCAGTCCGCGCTGAGCCGGCGTAGGGTCAGCCCGAGCACGTGGGACCCCAGGTTCGCGATGGGGAAGCGCGGGAGAATCACGAACCGCGCGTTATTGACCACATAGCGGAGCCGGGCGGCGCGTTGGACCGGCGTCCACCCGATGGCCCGGTCCCGGGCGCTCCCCTTGAGCGCGGCACTGGCAAAGCCCACGAGGGCCACCGGCTCGCCGTCCACGACCGCGACGTAGCGGAGTGCTTCGCCGACCAGCCGGGACCGGCCCAAATAATGATGACGGGCCAGCAGCCGGTCCCACGCGGCCGCGTCCTCGCGGCCCTCGACCAACGGAATGGTGACGCGGCGCACCGTCTCGGGCGCCGTGCGCGGGCGAGGCTGCGCGTCGTGCATGGGTGTCATGGTCCTAGCTCATCACAGCCGCCGCGAACACGTCAGCCCCGCAGCGTCAATGCGGTTCGGCCACCTTCTGCCCCACTTTGGGTTAGTCCTGGGTAGTAGGCCGATCGGGAATGGCGCAAAATGGCCATTTAAGGCGGCGGTTTCACCGCCCCGTTTTCGGCGCACGGAAAGATGCATCGCGCGCACGGATTACGACCGGATGCAGTCTACGAAAACCATTGTGATCCCGGTCGACTGGCTTTCTCGGCAGGTCATGCCAGGAGCAGTCTGCCGGAACGTGACATTCCCTGGTCAGCCGACTATAGTAGCGAGGAACTCCCGTGGGCGTCCGAGTCGCTGGTCAGGCACCTCGTCAAGGATTCGCCGCCGAGGAGGAGCGTGCGACATGCCCAACTGGTTTCGACTCCAACGCGGGTTGGTCGGCGGGGTCTCACTAACCATCGCACTGGTGGTTGCCGGATGTGGAATCTTTGGGGGAACACCAACGCCCCGGCCCACGTGGCACTACATCTTAGTGCTCACTGTTCGTAACCACACCTATCGGGTTACGCACCACACGTTGGCGCGGGTCGGCCGCAAGGTGGCCATGGTGTCCTACCACGGACGATACTCCGGCGTGTATGACGTGTATTCTGTCCCTGGGGTATCCGTTTCGAAAGAGGTGGCCGTAAAGGCGCGCCAGGGATTCCTCGAAGCAGTGCGCGATTCCGCGGCGTCTCAGTGAGCCGGCATCGCTACCCACTCGTTCAATAGCTGCGAAAGCGCCAGCGGTCCTTGAACGACGCTTCCCGAACGGCTCACGCTACCCCTCCTCATTGAGTGCGAGACCTTGACTCGGCGCTGGTCACGCCAATATGTTCGCGATCCGGCTCGAAGTTCCTTCTCGGTGTGGATACATTACCCAGACTACCCTATAATTGATAGACGGCACATGGGTCGGGGGCCGTCCCGCGGTGTGAACGCCGTCTTGCCGTCGGATCGAGGTGCCGACGAGGCGCGGGGACCCGGGGGCCGCGCGCCGTGAATGGGCGTCATGGTCCTGGCTGACCACAACCGCCGCGAAAACGTCAGCCCCGGAACGCCAATCGGTCCGTCCGCCGCCGTCCCCCTGACTTTGGGTTAGTCCTGCGCGTTGCGGAGCGCGCTCGCGCCTGCTATACTCATCATGGTTGCCGAAGTGGCGGAATTGGCAGACGCGCGCGACTCAAAATCGCGTGTGGCAACACCACGTGCCGGTTCGAGTCCGGCCTTCGGCACCAATTTTTTTGAACGGCTTCACCCGATGCCCCACCAAAACATCAGGCCATAGCCCAAGGCATGGACCACGGCCAACCCTTTGAGCCACCAGTCGCGAGCATTCCGATCCCGTGGGTCGTCCACCTGGGTTGCGCTCGCGACGATGCCGGATAGCACCGCCACCAGACAGGACCACCAAAATCGCGGCGATAGCGTCAGCGCCGCCCCAGCGGCCATCGCCGCGGCCAGGGCGGCATAAGCGGTGGGCACTTCGGCGCCCCTTCGTCCATAAATGCGTTGCCAAGCGGCGGGCGACGTCCGCTTCTGCGGGTGAGCTTGCCAATCCGCATCAATGTCCACCACGTGATGCTGCATCACGGACGCGTTGCAAATCACGCCCTGGATCAGCGCCACCACGACCAGGGGGGAAGACCAACGTTCGCCCATGGCCCACCCCGCCGCCAGCACCCCCAGCACCATCGGGGGAAAGATGCCCAGCCACTCCCCGGCCAGCGGCCGGTAGCAGAGGCGGGCCGGCGGGAGGCTGTACAGCACCGCCGATACGAGGGCCACCAGCCCCATGCCGCCCAATACGGCGCCGCGCCAACTGGCGAGCCAAATCAACAGGCCGAGGCCCAACGCGCCCGCGATCAGCACTAGGCGAACCAGCTCATTCACCGTGATGAGCCCGAGCCGCAAAGCCTGCGACCCGCCAAGATAATTGCCCACATTGAACCGGTCGGTCCCAGAGTTCCAGTCGTACAGATCGTTCAGACCGTGCGTTACGTAGCCTTGCAGGAGTGCTCCCCCCACCAGCACGGCAGCCAGGGCCAGCGGCCAGCCCGGGAGCACGCGTGGGGCCCACACGGCGCCGAGCACGACCGTCGACGCGGTCCAGGTCAGCAGCTGCACCGGCCGGCCGAGCCTCATGACCGCCTCCGTCCACCGTGCTGGCCGCAGGGATTCCCAGTGCACTGCCATCGACACCCTCCTCCCCCACTCCGCCGCGCGCCCCCCCACTCACCGTGGTTCCTTGTGCCCCAGTGTACGACCCGACTGCCCAATACGGTAGAAAGGCCCTCCGCGGAGGGACCATTCGGCCCACGGTTCGCTTGACAACCGGAGTTCCGAGTAGGCTAATGGGGTCAGAGGAAGGCTGTGGCCAGGGGCCACGCCGCGTCACCGTGAAAGGGGTGATTTCACCGTGTGGTTTCGTGGATCAGCATCGTTGCGTGCCACTGCCGTCGGCGTAGCTGTCGGGATTGGCCTGTTGGCCGCTGGTTGCGGCAGCGCCAGTGCCGGTGCCAAGTCCTCGCCGCCGGCTAAGACCAGCGCCGCGAGCTCCGTCACGGCGTCGGTTCGGATCGGCCATGCGACGGTCAAGGGCAAGTCCATCCAGGTCTTGACCAATGCCCAAGGCATGACCCTGTATTGGGAAACGACGGACACGGCCACCACCAGCCACTGCACAGGCAGTTGCGCGTCGCTGTGGCCCCCGCTGTTGACCAGCCATTCGTCCCTGGGAAGCCCGACCGGTCTGACCAAGGCGTGGGCGGTCGTGAAGGACGGGAACGGCAGCCAGGTGTCGTATGACGGACATCTGCTCTATACGTACAGCGGCGACACGTCCCCGGGCCAGGCCGCCGGCGAGGGCTTGTTCGGCAAGTGGACGGTTGCCACCCCCAGCATGGCGTCCACGCTGTCGGCCAGCAGCAGCAGCGGGAGCGGCAGTTCCGGCGGCGGTTGGTAGCAGCCGTTCCAGAGGCAGAGGGCCGGGCGAACCGGCCCTCTGTTTTTGTGTACAGCGGGACGGCTCCCGTCCGTCGGTGCGTCCGGGGGCACACCACACACGACCCGCACCAAAACCTCATGCGGCCCCGGCGCGGGTGGACCGCCGCCGGGTCGCTCCAGAGGCGGCGCGGCATGAAGGGGATAGACGGCCAAGCACCGCCCAGGGCCTCACGCCGCCGGAGAAGCGAGGACGCGCGCTGGTGCCGTCCCGGTGATTCGCTGGCGGCCCCTGGGCCGTCGGCTACTCGGGCACGACCGGCGCCTTCGCCACCACGCGTCCCAGCCGGACGGCCCGCACCATGGCCGCCATCGCGAAGGAGGCGACATACCAGAGCAAGGCAAACATCAGCGGATCCGCCACCATGTGCCCAAAGCCGGCGCTGCTGGGTGAGGCATACCGATCCACATTCGGCGATGGCTTGACGGGATACAGCCGCCAAAACACGGCCAAGGAGATCATGGCGGTCAGGGCGAAGACCGCGGAACCCATCCCCGCTACCACGAATGCCCTCGCCGGATAGCGCGCCATGTGCCACGTCAGGTAAATGGGCGTGCCCACCATGAGGACCAGGACCGATGCCGTCAAGGGGGAGGTTGCCACCCCCGCCCAATAACTGTAGGCACCGCGGCCCACAACGGATACGTGCCGACGACCAGTCCGTCCACCGGTCCGATGGTTAGCACGGCGGGATGACGGCGGAGGACGTCGCTCATCGCCTTTCCTGGTTGGATGAGCAAGGCCGCCACGCTCAGCGCGACCGTTAAGGAGCCCCGTCATAATAATGTCATCATGGTGTAATGGTATAGTTCCATTCGCCATGAAAGGCATCGTGCGTGACATGCAGGGCGGGGAATTCTTCATCCGTCACGACGATCCCGGTCGGATAAGCCCTCGTCGTACTCTGCATGCACGGTCAGGCCGGTGGTGGTGGCGCTGGCGATGCATTGGACCAGGGTTTCGCAGCGGGTCAGCGGCCGGCGCGCCAGACGCGAGTCAGCACACGGAACAGCCGGTGCTCGATCTGGTTCCCCTGGCTGGTGCCGGGGGGAGGTGACGGACCTGGATCGTCAGGTCCAGGTCCGTCACCCAGCGTTGGAGTTCCGCCTTCCACAGGCGCACGGGGCTGTGTCGTGGTCGCTCCCGACGGTCACCCCGCCGGCGTTGCGGCTCAGGTCATCAAGGCCATACGGGGTGGCCTTACCCTCTGCGAGGCTGCGGAAGTCGTACACCTGCACCCGCTCGGGCTGTCCCACCGGCGGCCCCTCCTGGCCGCCGGTCTTGAAGCGTCCGATGAGTGCTTTCTTTTTTGCGTCCACGGAGATCACGGGTTGGTGGGCCGCTTGGGCCGCGGCCGTGCGGGCCGCGATGTAGTGGAACTGGGCATCGCGGTCGGGATGCTGGGCCTGCCCTGCCATCATCTTGCGGGGCGCTTGCAAACTGAAGCCGGCCGCGTGCAACAGGCGGCCCACGGTGGAGGGACTGACGGCGTGGCCCTGCTGTTGACGGCGGCCAACTGGGCGCAACTCTTACCCGTCCACCGCAATGGCGATGCCGGGTCGCCCCGGGTCGTCGGCTCGACCCAGGCCAGCAAAGCGGCCGCGAGCGTCGGGTCGTCGGCCGTCAAGGCCTTGCGCCCCCCGCCGGGGCGCCGTTGCCGCCCGGCGGGGGGCAATTGGTCGGGATGGGTCAAGTCGGTGAGGCCGCGTGTAAAACGTACCCTCAAAATACCCAGGATCGGCAAGGGGAATTCCCCATCGTCACCATCGGGAATTCCCCAGTTTCAGCACGGGTCCTGGGAAAACCCGACCCCCTGCTCTACGGTGAAGCCGGCGTGCGGACGGCACGC
>JAJZWS010000002.1 GCA_021846565.1 Bacillota bacterium | reverse complement strand
CCGACTTGGAGGACGAGTTGTTGGCGGCGGTCGGGGTCCCTGCGGTGCTGCGCATCATCGAACGGCACGGGGACTTGCCGAGGTTCCGCACCATGCAACGCCAGCTGGCCTATCGGTCCGCGCCCCTGGAGACACAGGTGCGCCACCTCATGACCCAGAAGCAAATCGCGTACGCGCCCTCGCTCATTGCCGCGCTGAGCCTCTCCCGGATTCCAGCCCCACTGACAGACGTACTTCGATATGCCATGGCAGCCCAATAGACGTAGACGGCGTGGGTGTGCTCGCCGTCAGGCCACCTGCCGGTTCACCGGCAAGCGGGCTGGCCCATCACCTCCGCTGAGGTCATTCGTGCAGCCCCCTTGCCAGGGACCCTTGCACCTGCTAGCATCAAGCCCCAGGTAAGGACCTCTCATGGAGAGTGGTGGAGGGACTGGCCCGATGAAGCCCGGCAACCGGCGGTACCCCGCGTCTGGTGCCAATTCCTGCAGCCGAGCCGTGGCTGAGAGATGAGGGGATTCGGTTCGGTGCGCCCGGATCTTGGGGCACCGGCGATGGCGGAGAGGCCTTCCTAATACTTCCATTAGGAGGCATCTCATGACGCTTGCTGCGGACGACAGCGCTCGTCCCTATCGCTTTGCTACGGTCGCCGTACACGGCGGCACCGCACCCGACCCGGCGACGGGAGCCCGTGCCGTGCCGATTTATCAAACGACGGCGTTCACGTTTCAAAACACCCAGCACGCCGCCGAACTGTTCAGCCTGGATGAGGCGGGAAACATTTACACCCGCATCATGAATCCGACCACCGATGTGCTCGAGAAGCGCATCGCGCTGCTGGAGGGCGGGGTGGCCGCCGTCGCGTTTGCCAGCGGCCAGGCCGCCACCAGCGCGGTCATCTTCAACCTGGCCCGCGCTGGCGACGACGTCGTGGCGTCGAGCCACCTGTACGGCGGGACGCACACGCTGTTGACCTCGACGCTCGCGGATCTGGGCATTCGGGTGCGGCTCGTCGAAACTCTGGCGGACGCGCGCGCCGCTCTCACGGACCGCACTCGTCTGGTACTGGTGGAGACGCTTGGCAACCCCAAGCTGGACGTCGCCGACTTGGCCGGGTGGGCCGAAGTGGCCCACGCCCACGGCGTGCCGCTGGCCGTCGACAACACCTTTGCCACCCCGTACCTGTGTCGGCCCATTGAGTTCGGGGCCGACATTGTCATCCATTCGGCCACCAAATGGCTGGGAGGCCATGGCACGGCCATGGGCGGCATCGTCGTAGACGGTGGGCACTTTGACTACAACCGCCCCACGTTCCCCCAGTTTTCCGAACCGGACCCGAGTTATCACGGGCTGGTGTATGCCCGCGAAATGGGAGGGCTTGCCTTTTCTACGCGGCTCCGCGTGAAGCTTCTGCGGGACCTCGGGGGATCGATGGCGCCGTTCAACGCCTTTCTCATCCTCCAGGGCGTGGAGACGCTTGCGCTGCGCATGGACCGTCAGTGTGCCACGGCTCACACGCTAGCCGAACGTCTTCGCCACCACCCCGCGGTGGCGTGGGTCAACTACCCCGGACTTCCGGACCATCCCCAGCACCAGGCCGCCTGCCGTTACCTCAAGCCGGGCCATTATGGCGCGGTGCTCAACTTCGGCATTGAGGGCGGGGTTGCCGCCGGGCGCCAGTTCATCGACCGGCTGGGACTCTGGTCGCACGTGGCCAACGTGGGCGACGTGCGCTCCCTGGTCATTCATCCGGCCTCGACCACGCATCAGCAGCTCACCCCCGACGAGCAGGTGCGTGCCGGCGCCGACCCGGACTTGGTAAGGCTTTCCGTGGGTTTAGAAGACGTGGACGACCTGTTGGCGGACCTGGACCAGGCACTAGCCTTCGCGACGGGCCACGCTGCCGGGCCGAGGCTTTTGAACGACGAGGCGGTGATTCGCCAGGTGGCGGAAAGTTCTCTCAAGCCGGACGGCACCCCCATCACCGTGGCGGTCGTAGGCCTGTCAGGCCAGACTGACCGCCCCAGCCACCGGGTGGCCCGGAAGCTCCATCGTCTGGGCTACCGCATCGTGGGCGTGAACCCCGCGTACGCGGGCCTGCAGATTCTGGGCGAACCGTGTGTCGGCCACCTCGCCGAGGTGCCCTACGCCGTAGACGTGGTGCAGGTGTTTCGGGGGTCCGAACACGCCCCCGCCGTGGCGCAAGAAGCCAGCCACCACCCGGCCCCGGTGTTCTGGCTGCAGGAGGGCGTCGTGAGCCAGCCTGCCGCCGAGACGGCGCATCGGGCGGGCAAGTCCGTCGTGATGAACCGTTGCCTGTTCAAGGAAATCCAGCGACTTCGAGGCACCGTGGCCACCTATCCCCGCTGAGCCGTCGGCGTGGCTTGCCAGCCGGCCCACCCGACTCGACGGGTGGGCCGGCTTCATAACACCTTCTAGTCGAAGACCAGGCGTCGGGTGGCAGGGAATCGCGTCTTCGAGAAAACAGGATTTGCGCTGGTCCTGTCGAATGCCGTGCTAAAGCATCGTTGCACGACATGGCAGGGCAGGAATCGGCACGCGTGCGACCCGGGTCCGGTTGCCACCCGCCCGCACCCGTCCGAAACCCCTTGGGAACACAGCAGGGAGGACGACCACCGATGCGGCAGCATGTACACGAATCCCGCCGCCCGCACTCGCCCACTCGACGGGCGACGACGCTGGCGCTGGGCCTGGCCCTGGTCGGGGTCGCGCTAGGATGGGGCGCCCCGGCGGCGGCCACCGCGACGCCCCCCGTGCGCATCCCGGCCCCGGCGTTTCTCCACAGCGTGCGAGCGCTCGCCGCGTGGCCGCCCACAGCGCCCGTGACGGCCACCATCGTGCTGGCACCGCGTCACCCGGGCGCCCTGGCGGCCGCGGCCCTCGCCCGATCCACCCCCGGGAACCCCCGGTACCGCCAGTGGCTCTCCCCCGAACGCGTGTGGAGCCAGTACGGCCCGACGCCGCAGATGATCGCGATCGCGACCGCGCGCTTACGGCACGACGGGTTCTTGGTGCACCAGAGCCACGATGCGTGGACCCTGTCCGCCACGGCACCGGCCGCTGGGTGGGAGAAGCTTTTTGGAACGCGCCTGGGCCGCTACACGTGGCACGGCCACACCTTCCGTGGCCGCAGCACGGCGGCCACGGTGCCGCCGACGCTGGCCGGGCTGGTGACCGGTGTCACCGGGCTCACAAACTTCGCGCCACCGGTCGGAACATGGGGGATCGCTGCCAAGTCGGGACGCCCGACGGCGCTGGCGACGGCCCAACCCGCCAGCGCAATGCATGCCGCCACCACCGGCACCACGATGACCCAGTCCTCCGGGGGCCTGACCGTCACGCTGCAAATCCTGGGGTCGCTCACCAAGCCCACCGGACTTCCGATGCACTGGCTGTTCCAATCCTCGCTCGACGGCACGCCCGACACAGCCGGCGGCATCTCGTGGCGCCAGGGCGTCGGAGCCAGCGATCCGAACTGGGTGTATGGCGCGCTGGACCACCTGACGGGCGGCTACAGCGTCATGCGGCTCCTGGCGAGCACGCCGCTCACGACATCCGTCCAGATAACGGTGTACGGCGCCCTGCAGTCGGATGGCTACCCGGTCGCGGGCACGCCGTCCGTCACGTTTAGCATTCCTCAGATTGCGTGGACCGGGTCCGCCACGGGCTCCTCGCTGTCCGCGCAGCAGATCAATGGGATTTACGGCGCCGCCGGCCTTGCGGGACACACCCCGGTGCCGCCGGCGGTGGGGCTGGTGGAGGCGGAGCCCGAATCTGCCAGCATGGCGGCCGCTCTCTCGACGTTTGCCACAACCAACAGCGTGGCGGCGCCCACCGTATCGACGGTCACGGTGACCACCGGGTCGCCCCCGTCCAGCGGATGGGGGATCGAAGAAAACCTGGATCTCCAGGCGGCGACGGCTGCGGCACCAGGGGCCGCCATCACTGTGTACAGCGACCCGCAGTTTGACCTGGGCACCCTCCTGCAAATGGTGGCGACCTCGCCCCGCGTGAGTGCCCTCTCCATGTCGTTTGGGGGCACGGGCGCCGATCAGAGCCTGGTTCCCCTGGTCCAGGCGGTGAATGTGGAAGGGGTCACGGTCATTGCCAGCGCCGGCGACTTTGGGTCGTTGGGGAGTCCCAGCACGACCAATCCGCCCACGGTAGGGCCGCCGGCGGTGTCCCATCCGGCCAACCTGCCCGACATCACCGCCGTGGGCGGCACCGACATGGCCGTCGCGACCGGCACCTCGCGTGCTGCGGCCACCGTGGCGTGGGGCGGCACCTACCTGACCGTGCTTCCGGCCGAGGCGCAGGCGGAGGTGCTGGGCGACCGCACCGCGACCGGCGGAGGCTACAGCACGACGGAGCCCGCGCCGTCCTGGCAGGTCTCGTTTCTCGGAGGACAAACGGGACGCGGGGTACCGGACATCGCGCTGTTGGCCAATCCCAACGTGTCCGGGCTGGCGATCATTGGCCGCAGTGGCCAATCGGAGGTGGGTGGCGGCACCAGCCAGGGCGCGCCGCTCTTGGCCGGATGGATCGCCGACATAGCGGCCCAGCAGGGCAAGGGGCTGGGCAACGTCAACCCGCTGCTGTACGGCCTCGCCGCGGCTTCGCCCGCGTCGTTCGTCCAGTCGCCGTCCGGCGCGAATGGGGCGTACGCCATTGGGACCACCGATGGTCAGCCGGGCACCTGGAATCCCGTGACGGGTCTGGGCTCTCCGCTCATGGCGGCGGTGGCCTCCGCAGCCGCCACCGGGCTGCCCGCCACCGCCTCACTCACGCTGCCCTCCGGGGCGCTGTTCGGTACGGCCGCCACGGTGTCCGCCACGTCTCTCCGCATAGGCAACCCCACGTATCAGTTTTGGGTGCAGGAACCTCAGAACGGCGTGTGGTTCTCCTCGGGGGCGTTTTCTTCGTCGCCCCGCTACACGTTCACCCCTCCGGTGCCGGGCACCTATCCGGTCGTGGTCTATGTCCGACCGGCCGGGTCCGGCACCACGGCCGCCACGGCCCAGGGCACGCTCTCGGTGACCACCTCGTCCCCCATGGTTTCGGGCTTGTCGGTGTCGTCGTCGGTCAGCGGGGGTGTGGAACCGCCGGGGGCCAGCGTCATGTTTACCGCCCAAGCGGTGGACCCCAACGGCACCGCGCTGTATCAATTTTGGGTACGGGGGCCCAGCGGCACCTGGCAGGTGCAACAAAATTACAGCACCCGGAACACGTTTGCGCTGACCAACCTGGCGCCCGGCAGCTACGCCGTCTCGGCCTATGCTCTCGACCAGACGCAGGAAACCCTTCACGCCTGGGCCCAAGCGTACAACTATGCCACGGTAGTGAACGTCGCAAGCTCCGTCACGCTCACCGCCCCATCCGCGGGAGTGACGGGCAACCCAGTGGCGGTCCAGGCGCAGGCGACGGCCATCACGGACCCGGTGTATCAGTACTGGGTGGAAAGTCCAGCGGGAGCGTGGTCGCAGAGCGGGCCCTATTCCACTGCCACCACGTATGCCTTTACACCCAGCGCCGCCGGTACGTATCGCGTCGTAGTGTACGCCAAGGATCCCGTCGCTCTCAACACGGCGGCCTTTGCGGTCACCGCCACGGCCACCGTCACCGTGGGCGGATAAGCGCCGCCGCGTTCGAGAAATATTTTGCCTGCAGGCGAAACGATTTCGTCGGGTGCCGCGTTACCAACAGTGAATGAACGTCGCGCTGTGGCTTGCGCCCCGCGATGTGGGGGGATCCCGCATGAACATCATGCCGCGCCTGTGGCCCGCCGCCTTGGCTTTGGTGGCGGTCGTGGCGGCGGCCTGCGGAGGAACCCTTTCGGCCCCCCATACTCCGACGCGCACACGGCCGCCATCCCGAGCAGCCTCCACGGCCGCCCGTGCGGGGGCGGTCACCGCCACCCACCACCACGTGACGGGGAACGGCGCGTGGCCTCGGCTCCTGAGCCTAGGAATCACGGCGGCGCCCATGACGTTTGACGGCGCGCTGGTGGCCCCCACGGTCCTGCCGCGCGGCAACAGCGCCACCGTGTCCATCACGGCGGACACGTATTCGGTGGCATTCTATCAGTGCCCAACGGCCGAGGCGGTCAACAGTCCCGCGATCGGCGTGGGCAGCTGCGGCACCCTGGCCAGCATGGCGGAGGCGTTCGGCGCGACCCGCTACAGCTCTTCGGCGGCATTGCAACAGGCTACGGTGTACCAGACGCCTCCGGGCCAGCCTCTGCCTGCCCCGCTGTTGGGCGGCATCATGGCGCAGCAGTGGGTCGCCCCCGGTGCCACCGCCCCGCTAGAGGTGGCTTGGCAGAACGCGGGCTGGCACGTGGTGGTAGCCGGGCCGTCGGCCTTCGCCACGGCCAACCAGCTTGCGCCGGTACTGGCTCACTACCACTGGCCCAGCCCCACCGGCCTGCTGACGGTGGACGCCAGCGGTGGCACCCGCCACACCTCGCTCGCGTGGGCGGTGGGCGACACCGTTTACTTCACCAGCTCCTCGCACCATCCAGCGCACGCACTCGCGATGGCGGCCGCCATGAAGCGGTACCCCTAGCAGCAGGCGGCCACTCATCCACCGACCCGGCACGATCGCCCACCAACCCGCGAGCAGCGCCGGCGGCATCACTCCGTCTGCAAAACCTCGGCGTGTTAGGTCGCAGTGCTGTCAGCCGCCACCGGAACGCGGGCCATCAACACCAGCCGTCCATCCTGATCAACCAGGCTGAGCGACGGGTCGGGCGCCACGGATCGCCCTCGGGCTGTCCCCTGCCTATGTACCCGAAAAATGCGGTATCCCAACGCTGCCGGACGTACACCCGAGCCCCCTGAAGCACCCCGGTCCGGAAAAGAGTCTAGGCGGCCAACACAGCTCCCCGCCTCCCGGTTCCGCAACCAAAAACGCCCTGCGCGTTGCAGAGCGAAAAGTAAAATGGTGCCGCAGGGCGGAATCGAACCGCCGACACGAGGATTTTCAGTCCTCTGCTCTACCGACTGAGCTACCGCGGCACTTATTTTCACAAAATGGCGGAGGCGACGGGATTCGAACCCGTGATCTCATGCGTGACAGGCATGTGTGTTAGGCCAGCTACACCACGCCTCCGCGTTCAAGTGGTGGGCGAAACAGGGATCGAACCTGTGACCCCCTGCTTGTAAGGCAGGTGCTCTACCGCTGAGCTATTCGCCCAGGTCGCCCTCGGCAGTCAGTATAGCGGCTCACTCACGACGGGTCAAGCGCGGTAGCGCGCAATTTTTTGCCGCGCGCATTCGTTCCTTATGGCGACACCAGATACGTCCCCCTGTCGCTCCCGCTCAGCACAGCTATCACGACCCGGCGCCCAATCCAGCCCGGCGCCAGGGCCTGCCTGCCGGGCAGCGCGCGCGACGCGACCACGCCCCGTCCCGACATCACAATGAGCTCGCTGGCGCGGCCCACCTGCGTCACATACGCCGCCGCACCTCCGTTGGAGGAAAATTGTGGCGTCGCCAGCGGCAGACCCGGCACCTTGAGGTTGGCGGTGTGCCCCGCGGCCCACCACACGGCGTCGCCGCCAGCAAAGCCCAACACAATGCCGCCCGGACTCACGGTGGCACCGGTGAGGTGTAGGGCGTAACGGCGATGCCCGACCCACCAGATGTCGCCGGTGGTCGTCACGACGACCGGTTCCGCCAGCGCCGCCCACTGCTGCACGTTGGGCGCCGCTCCCAGCCACGTGGTTCCACCCTGCGGGGACCAGCGGTAGAGTCCCATCCCATCAGGGCCCGCTCCCACAATCACGGCAAATTGGCCGGTTGGTGCCCAGCGCACCCCGGACACCTGCACCGTCGGCGCCACGGCGGTCGGCGGGTCCGTGCCGCGCATGGTGGCGCCGGTCACCTCATAGAGATGGCGGGTGCCCGGGTCCAGTAGCAGCGTCTGGGCACGCTCGGGGCGCGGATACACGGGGCCGCCCAGCCCAAAGAGCGTGTGCCCGTTGGGCAGCTCCGCGAGGCGCCAGACCCCCGCGCCGGACGGCTGCGGAATATCCACCCAGCGCAGCACGGTCGGTTTCAAGTCGACCGTGCTGGTACCGCCCGCTTGCCAGGCTTGGTGTTCGCCCACCAGGTACGCGCCGCCGGGCCGCGCAACCACCACCGTGGGCACCGGCAACACCTTTTGCACCAGAGCGACGACCGGCACGGTCGCCGGCGGCCGGACGGGCCGCGCCACATACAAGGTTGCCACTGAAAACACCAGAAGCAGCAAGCTCGTGACTGGCCGCCGCATCAGATCCCCCCGGCTTGACCGTATGGCCAAGCCGGCCGAGGAATGCCTCGGGACAGTCAGGAGGCGTCCAGATGCGCCTTCAGTGCCGCCGTCAAGGCCGGCACCACCTGAAACAGGTCGCCCACAATGCCATAGTTCGCCACTTTAAAGATCGGGGCATCCGGGTCGTTATTGATGGCCACAATGCACTTGGAGTTGGAGATGCCGGCGACATGCTGGATGGCGCCGGAAATCCCTACGGCCACGTAAAGGTCCGGGCTCACCACCTTGCCGGTCTGCCCAACGTGGTACGAATGCGGCACCCAGCCTTCATCGGCCACAGGTCGCGACGAGCCAACCGCCGCTCCCAGCACCGCCGCCAGTCGGTCCAGCAGCCGAAAGTTTTCGGACGCCTTCATGCCGCGCCCTCCGGACACAATGCGGCTGGCCTCAGTAAGCTCCACCGTTTCGTCGTTGCGCTCGGTGCCCGTCACAACCGCCCGCGGAGCGCCCACCTCGACGGCTGGCCGAGACACGAGGGCGGCCGGACCTTCGCCGACCCCGACCGGCTGCACATTGGGCCGGAGGCTCACCAGCTTCGGCGTGCCCACGATGCGCACGCGCTGGAACGCCTTGCCCGCGTAAACCGGCCGCACGATCGCGACGTCGTCGCCGTCGGACTCGATGCCCGTCACGTCGCTGGCGAGGCCCGCCTTTAACAGTCCGCTCACGCGGGGAGCCAAGTCCTTGCCGAACGCCGTCGCGCCAAACAGGACGAGCGACGGCTCCACCTGCCGCACGACCTCAGCGACCGCGTGGGCAAAGGCGTCGGAACTGTATCGGTCAAACGGGGCGTCGGGGAGCACCAACAGCTGCTCCACACCCAAAGCCCCCACCGCCTCGGCGACCGCGTCAGCTCCAGCGCCGAAGGCCAGCGCCGACACCGAACCGTGCCTCAGCCGAACCGCCGTCGCGCACGCTTCCAGTCCCACGCGTCGCACCCGACCCTCGAACTGCTCCAAAACCACCAAAATGCCGCTCATGCTGTCATCCCTTCTGGCGCCAGCGCGCCGCCTCGGCGGAGCCTCCCGAAAGGGCGCCCCAGCCTCATATAATCTGGGCCTCGCTGTGCAAAAGCTTCACGAGCGTGGCCGCGGCCTCCGCCGGGTCGCCCGTCAGCACCTTGGGCTCGGGCCGCGGCGGAGGCAGCTGATACCCTTCCACCACCACCCGGCAGTCCGCCGCGAGCTCTGCCGCGTCCAACCCCAACGCCGCGGCGCTGGTTTGTCGGACCTCTTTGCGTTTGGCCTTCATAATGTTGGGCAGGGTGGGATAGCGCGGTACATTCAAGCCCCGCTGGGCCCCCAGCACAGCCGGCATGGGCAGCTCGACGGTTTGGGTGGCCCCCTCCAGTTCGCGCGTGGCGGTGATGCGGCGCCCCACGGCATCCACCGTGAGTCCCAGCACCACCATCGCCTGGGGCCAGTCCAACAGCGCGGCGACCAGTGGGCCGGTCTGGGCCGCGTCGTCGTCCACCGCCTGTTTGCCCACCAGCACTAGGTCCCAGTCCGCTTCCTGGCTGAGGGCCGCCACCAGGATCTGTGCCCGGCCCAAGTAGTCGACGTCCGCCACCCCGTCGTCACTGACCCAAATGGCGCGGTCTGCACCCATGGCCAAGCCCTGACGGATGGCTTCCTCGACCCGGGCCGGCCCAAACGACACCAACACCACCTCACCAGTGTGCTGGTCGCGCAGTTTCAGGGCCTCTTCAATGGCAAATTCGTCGTACGGATTCAGCACCCACTTGATGCCCGCGGTGTTAATGGCCGATCCGTCGGCCGCCAGCTGAATGTGCGTGGCCGTATCCGGCACCTGCTTCACGAGCACTGCAATTTTCATCGCCGCCAACCCTTCCCTTGCTTCCTTGGTCCTTGGCGCCACCACGCCTACGGTGCCGTCACAGCCCGCACGATGCACCCGGCCGCCACACGTTCTTCGGACGGCGCCACGGTGCGCAGGTCCACCCACACGGAGTCCTCCGCCACCCGCACGGCCATCGCCGGCGTTCCCGCGCGGAGTCGCGCCTCCAGCGCCTCGGCGGACAGGTTCGCCGACCGCACCGCCAGCACGGCCGTCCCGGACATCACCTCGGGTAACGACCCCCCGCCTACGGGGGCGGTGGTGCGCCGCACCGTGAGCTGCACGCCCGCCTCGCCGGCCATCTGCCTCCTGACGAGCCGCCGAAGGCGCGTGGCGCGCTGGACCAGGGCATCCTCCGACTGTGCGAGCATCCGCCAAAGCGGGATTTCGTCCTGACGTCCCTCGCGGTACAACCGGAGCGTCACCTCGAGCGCTGCGAGCGTCATCTTGTCCAGGCGCAACGCGCGCGCCAAGGGATGACGGCGCATCGCGCCCACCAGCTCGGCCCGCCCAACAATCAAACCCGCCTGGGGCCCGCCCAACAGCTTATCACCTGAGAACGTCGTCACGTCCGCGCCGGCGGCCACCACGTCCCGCACCGCCGGCTCCTGGGCGCCTCCCATGGTGAGCGGGAACAACACTCCGGACCCTAGGTCCGCCATGACCGGCACCCCCGCCTCCCGACCCAGCGCCGCCAGTTCACCCGGCGCCACACTCTCCACAAAGCCGGTCTGTCGAAAGTTCGACGGATGGACGTGCAGCAACAGCGCCGTCTCGCCCGGCACAATGGCCGACGCGTAGTCAGAGAGCCGCGTCTTGTTGGTGGTGCCCACCTCCACTAGGCGGGCGCCACTCACCCGCATCACGTCGGGAATCCGAAACGCGCCCCCAATCTCCACCAGCTGTCCGCGAGACACAATCACCGAACGCCCCATCGCCAGGGTGAACAGCGCGAGGAGGACCGCACCCGCATTGTTGTTGACGGCCATGGCCGCCTCGGCCCCCGTGAGAGCGGGCAGCACCTCGTCCAGATGGCTCATCCGCGAACCGCGGCGCCCGGTCTCAGGGTCCCACTCCAGCGTCGAATACCCACGCGCGACGCGTTCGACGTGCGCCAACGCCGCTTCCGCCAGCGGCGCTCGCCCCAGGTTGGTGTGGAGAATCACGCCCGTCCCGTTGATCACCGGCGCCAGGTGGGGGGATGCCAGCCGCGCAGCCAGGACCGCCGCGTCCTCGGCGAGTTGGGCCACCCGAGCCGCGGCCGGATCTGAAGATTGGCGCAGGGTCAGCCGCGCGCGGTCCAGCACCGCTTGGCTGGCGGCCACGCGGTATACCGCCGGAGTGGCATGAGGCAGGCTGTCCGCCAGGCGGTGCACCTGCGGCAGCTGTCGGAGCCGGGCGGACAGAGCCCCGCGGTCGCGGGCCGGCGTGACGGCGTCGCTCACCTCATCGCCCCGGACAGCGCCGTGCCGCCCGCCGCTCCACTGGTTCGGCCTCCGTCAGCGTGAGCCCGAGGCTGGAGTCCTCCACCACCGCCGGCCACTCCTCAAAAGCCTGATCGGTGTGCGCGAGATCCAGCCACTCGGCCCGGTTAGGATCGGGTGTGGCGGACGTGGGGCCTCTGCGCGCTCCGGATGAGACCGCGCGGCTACGGCGCTGGGAATCCATCGACCGATGGTCATCCATGCTCGCTGCACCTCCTTTGCCCACGAACGGCACCGACGCACCTCTCTCAAGAGTCCACCCTAGACGCCCTCGCACCAGATGGCAAACGGCGGCGGCCACTCCGTCATTCGGACAACCACTGGGCCACCTTCACCGCAAAGTACGTCAAAATCACGCTGGCCCCGGCCCGCCGGATGGCCAGCAGGGTTTCCAAAGCCGCCGTGCGCTCGTCCAGCCAGCCCCGCTCGGCCGCCGCCATGATTTGACTGTATTCCCCACTCACCTGGTAGGCGGCCAGAGGCCGGTCCACGATCGGAGCCAGCCGCGCCAGAATGTCCAGCGAGGACAGGGCGGGCTTCACCATCAGGAGGTCCGCGCCCTCGGCCAGGTCCAGCCGCGCTTCGCGCAGCGCCTCGCGGGCGTTGGCGACGTCCATCTGGTATCCCCGCCGGTCGCCGAACTGCGGCCGGTTTTCGGCCGCCTCGCGAAATGGGGCGTAGAAGCCCGAGGCGTATTTCACCGCGTAGGACAGCACCAGCGTGTCCATGTGTCCTGCGCCGTCGAGCGCAGAGCGAATCGCGGCGACACGCCCGTCCATCATGTCCGACGGCGCCACCACATCCGCACCGGCCTCTGCAAACAGCGTGGCCGCGGTGGCCAGGCGGTCCACCGTCGCGTCGTTGTCCACGCGGCCGTCGGGGGTGAGAATCCCACAGTGCCCATGATCCGTGTAGTCGCACAGGCACAGGTCCACCATCACGACCAGGTCCGGGTAGGCGTCTTTGAGGTGGCGCACCGCGCTGGGCACCACACCGTGCGGGTCGTGGATGGCCGAGCCCTGGGCGTCCTTGGTGGCGGGGATGCCAAACAGCATCACCGCCCCCACCCCGGCCCCGATGGCGCGCCCCACCTCTCCGAGCAGCCGGTCCACGGACCACTGATGCTGGCCTGGCATGCTGTGGATGGGGCGGGCCTCGCCCTGGCCCGGTCGAACAAACAGAGGGTAGATGAGGTCCGTGGGGCTGAGGCGCGTCTCGGCCACCATCTGACGCACCCGGGCGCTCTGGCGCAGGCGCCGGGGCCGTTCGGCCATGGTCACGCGTGTCATGCGCCAGCCCCCCGCCGACCGGCCTCGCCTTCGGCCAGCGCGGCCCGAAGAGCCTCCACCAGACTTGGGGTATCTGGCCGTGCCGCCACCGACGTGGGCGGCAGCCCCAACCGCTCCAGGGCCCGCGACGTGCTGGACCCGATGCTGACGCGGGCCAGCCGCCCCAGCGCGGCGCGCTCCCGGACCCCCAGCGCCGCCCACAAAAACTGCGCGGTGGATCCGGAGGTGAACAGCACCGCATCCAGGCGGTTCGCCACCAGGTCGCGGCGGACATCCTCATCCAGAGGCCGCGGCACAGTACGGTACACCACCACCTCATTCACCAGCACTCCACCGGCTCGAAGCCCGGTGGCCAGCGTGGCCCCTCGCCGATCCCCCACCACCAACAGCACGTTCTGCCCGGCCAGGTGGCTCACCGCCCCAAAAGCGGCCAACAGCCCTTCCTGGCTCGACTCCCCAGTCGGCACCAGGTCCACCGTGAGACAAAGCTCCCCGAGCCGGCGGCAGGTTTCCTGTCCCACGGCCGCCACGCGACCCGTGAGACGGCGCACGTCCTGGCCCAAAAAGCGCAGGCGGCCGAAAAAGGCGGCCACGCCGTTGGCTGACGTGAACACCACCCACGCATATCGATCCAGATGCGTGAGCCGGTCGTCGACCGTGCTCCAATTGGGACTCTCAAACGCCAGGATGGGCGATAAGACGGGAATCCACCCTTCCCGACGCACCGCGTCCCCCAACGGACCAGCCTGGCCATCTGCTCGCAGGATGAGCACCCGGGGACGCCGGAGGGCCGCCCGCGGTTGCCAGTGGGCCAACAGGGGATCCGGCCACACCGTGGCCGGCACGGCTGCCAGGGGTCCTGCATAGACCTTTTCACCGTGGGGATGCACAAGCTCCAGGTGCGCATCCGGTGGTCCTTCCCCGAAGGCTGTCGCCGGCTCCTGCTCCGCGTCCACCCAGGTCACTCGCTCTGACCCCAGGACCTCCTCGTCGGCGGCCCAGGCATCGCGGGCCAGAGCCGCCGACGGCAATTGCCAGCGGGCCAGCTGCACGTCCAGCGGTCGCATGCCCGCCACCGGCGTGTATGGCCCGCCTCCGGCCGCCACGCGGGCACTTTCCCGCCACGCCGCCACCAGGCGATGCGCCGGGACGACGCGCACCACGGCGCGGCCACCCGCGGCCTCCTCACTCAAGATCTGCAGGGCCTCGACTTCATTGCCAACGGCCATCCACTCCGCGCCAGCCCGTACGAACCGCTCCCGTGCGGGCGGTTCGAACCCCTCGTCGGCCACCACCACATCCGCCATCAGGAGGGCGTCCACCTGGGCACTGGTGAGACACGCCGCCTCCGATGGCCAGCCAACCAACGGCACCCCCATCATGGCCGCCCTCCTGTCTGTTCAGCCCCTTCCTGCCGTTCGGCCGCCACCCAGCGCACCAGCTCGGACGCCACCCACGCCACCCCCTCCTCCAACGCGGTGCCCTGCCACGCCAGGCGCGCGGGGGACGCGCCTCCGCCAGCCGCAAACACCCACAGCCGCCACTCGGCTCGGCTCGGATCCCGCTCGGCGTACGCGCCCAGAGGCATCTGGCAGTTTCCCCCCATCGCGTCCAGCACTTGTCGTTCCGCGTCGGTGGCCCGGTGCACCTCGGCATCGTCGACCGACGACGCCAGGCGCACCGCCTCGCGATCGTCGGTGCGCACTTCCACCGCCAGTGCCCCCTGCCCTGGCGAAGGAATCATCCATGACGGATCCAGGTAGTCCGAAATCGCGTCGGCCCGGCCCAGCCGCAACAGTCCGGCCGCGGCCAGCACCAGCGCGTCATAGTCGCCCGCCGCCAGCTTGGCTAGCCGCGTGCCCAGATTGCCTCTGACGGGGGCCACCACCAGATCCGGGTACGCTTGTCGCAGGAGCGCGGCCCGCCGCAAACTCGACGTGCCCACCCGAGCCCCGGCCGGCAGGCCCTCAAAGTGCCCGGGCTCCCGGAGCACCGCCGCATCGCGCGGATCTTCCCGCCGCGTCACGGCGGCCAGTTCAAGCGAGGGTGCGAGCCGCGTGGGCAGGTCTTTCAGCGAATGGACGACCAGGTCGACACGACCCTCGACCAAGGCATCGTCCAGTGTCGTGGTGAACACGCCCCGTCCGCCGATTTCCTCCAGCGACCGGTCCAGAACCCGGTCCCCCTCCGACTCGATCGGCACCAACGTCACGGGTGTTCCCCCCAAAGCCCACTGGTCGACCACCCATGCCGCCTGGGCCAGCGCCAAAGGACTCGACCGGGTGCCGACGCGCCACTCTCGTCGCATTGCCCCCCCCATTAACCCCCGCATTAACCCCTTCCTCTCTCGAGAGGTTCCCCGGCCCATGACCTCACCCCAACCAGCCGTGCCAGGCAGTAGCGGCCACGCCATGGCTCAAGCCCCCTGCCCCTACGACATCCACCGCCAACGCCACGAAGGCGGCCACCGTGAGCCATGACGACCCATGACCCCGCCACCCCCGAGCCCGAAGGATCCCGTAGGCCAGGTAGGCCAGCCACACGGCGAGCATGCCTGCGCCCCCTACCGTCTGAACCCAATATACCCCGGCCGGGTCGCTCAGCAACCCCCCCGTGACTATGGCCCCGGAGAGGCTCGCCCAGCCCCACACAGTCAGTCGGTAGCTCCACCGATCCAGATCGCCCAGCGGTGGCAGGCGATAGTAAAACACGCGCGGCACCTTGTGGAGCAGTTCCCGTTCGTGCTCGAGGTACATCCCCGCGGCCGCTGCCCCCAGCAGGAGGCTGTTGATGGCGGCCGCGAGCAACGCCAGGTGCACCCATCCCCATGGACTGGGCCACGCGTTCGCCGCCGGCAGCCACGGCTTCACCAGTTGGCTGGCAACCCACACCAGTGTGAGCACGGGCACTGCAAAGCCGGCCAGCGGGCCCCATCCGGGCCGCCGGCTCCACCACGGCGAGCCCGCCGCCGCCATCCACACCGCGAGATTGCCCACAACCGCTGGCGCCCCCAGCGATGGCTCGGGGCGATCAAACGCCATAGTGAGCCACACCGTCGCCAGCACCCAGACCGCCGCCAACCCGCCGGCGGCCCACCGCTCATGGCGCGGCTCGTAGAAGCCCCACACAAACCCGACCGAGGACCCCGCCAGCGCGGTCCCCGTTCCTGCCAGCAGCCACACCTCCATCCCTGCCGCTCCCCGTCGCTCAGTCGGGCTGTGGCTGGCTCGACGGGGCGTCCAGGCGAAACAACTCGCGCAGGGCATCCAGATAGACGGGACCATCTGGGACGCTGGCCCACTCCCGGATGCTGGTCATCGGGTCGTTCAACAGCTTCGTCAGCATCCGATGGGTGGTTTGCTCCACGGCCGCGCGTTCGGTCGGACTCAAGTCCGGCAGCCGCCGCCACAGCGCCTCCAGCTCGTCCGACCGAATGTGCTCCGCCTTTTCGCGCAGCGAGCGTATGACCGGCCCTACCGCCGCCGTATCCATTTCGCGTGCCAAGCGCGCCGCCTCCTCACGCAGAATCTGCCGCACCGCGTCCACCTCGGCTGCCCGCCGAACCCGGTTCTTTTGGACCACAGCGTCCAGGTCGTCGAGATCGTAGCGCAGGACGCCCGGCACCCGCCCCACTCCGAGTGCAACGTTTCGGGGCACCGCGAGGTCCAAAAACAGCCACGGCACGCCCCGCCGCAGCGGAGCGGCGGCACGCACCCACTTGGTGGGAATCACCACCGTGGGCGACCGCGTGGCCGTCACTACCACGTCCGACGACGCCACCAAAGAGGCGAGATCACTCCAAGGGGCCACCCGGCCCCCGGCACTCGCGACCAGCGCCTCTGCCCTGGCGGCCGTACGGTTCACCACGGTGACGTCCGCGCTGGCATCCTGAAGATGCCGAAACGCTTTGGCGGCCATGGCCCCCGCCCCCACCACCAACACACGGCGCTCTGGGAGATCGTCCCCAAAAATTTTTGTGGCCAGTTCCCGCGCCGCGTAGCCCAAGGACAGCGCGCGCTCGGAAATGGCCGTTTCGGCATGCGCTCGCTTGGCCGCTTTGAATGCCGCCTGAAAAATGCGGTGCAGGACGCCGGCCGCATGCTGCTGCTGGGCCACGGCATACGCCGCTTTCACCTGACCCAGAATCTCCGTTTCCCCCAGCACCATCGCATCGAGCCCCGCCGCGACCTGAAACAGGTGCGCCACCGCCCCGTCGCCCCCGTGCACGTACGCCGCGTCGACAAACTGCGCGGGCCGAACCCCGACGGTCTCGCCCCACAGTGCGGCGACCCGGTCAACGGCCAAGGCTTCGGTAGTGTAAATCTCCGTGCGGTTGCACGTCGACAACACCACCGCCCCCTCGAAGCCGGCTTCACGCTTCAGCCGCGTATACAGCGCGCTCAGCAGGGGAAGCTGATCCAGCGACAATTCCCCGCGCAGCGCCACGTCGGCGCGCACATGGTTGACGCCCAGCACCATCAGGCGGATGCAGCTCCCCCCCTCTCTGACCACGGCCCCAACGCTAGCGCAGCACCTCCGCCACCGCCGGCGCGACGTCCCACGGCACTGTGACGACCCGGGCTCCGGCTTGGGACAGCGCCCGCTCCTTGCTCTCCAAGGTTCCGCGGCCCCGCTCGATAATGGCGCCGGCATGGCCCATGCGCTTGCCCGCCGGGGCGGCCCGGCCCGCCAGATACGCCACCACCGGCTTGCCCAAGGTCGACAGATAGTCGGCCGCCTCTTCCTCCGCGCTGCCGCCAATCTCGCCCACCAGCACCACGGCCCGAGTGGCCGCGTCTTCACGGAATCGCTGCAGGACGGACACGAAGGTACCGCCCACGACCGGATCGCCCCCCATGCCTACGACCGTGCTTTGTCCCAGGCCGGCGTTGGTCAGCTGGTAGGCAATCTCGTACGATAACGTGCCCGAGCGCGCCACCACTCCCACCGCGCCGGGTCGATAAATGTGATTGGGCATAATACCCATCTTGGTGCCTTCGCCAGGGGAAATCACCCCGAAGGTGTTAGGGCCCACGACGTCCGCGCCCAAGTCCTGGGCCCGCGTGACGATGTCGATGGAATCTGCCACCGGAACGTGCTCGGGGATGAGCACCAAGAGGCGAATCCCGTTCTCCAGCGCCTCAAACGCAGCGTCCTTGGTGTAGGGGCCGGGGACAAACACAATCGACGCCGTCGCCCCCGTTTCTCCCACGGCCTCGCGGACCGTATCAAACACCGGGACGCCGTCCACGAGCGTGCCGCCTTTGCCTGGCGACGTGCCGCCCACCACGTTCGCCCCGAAGGCGCGCATCTGCTGTGCGTGGAACGTGCCTTGGCGCCCCGTGATGCCCTGAACCAGGATCTTTTGCCCTCGGTGCAGATAAATCGCCATCTAACGGCCCTCCCCGGCCAGGGCCACCACTTGCTGCGCGGCCTTGTCCATCTCGGAATATGCGGAAATGCCCTCGTGCTCCAAGAGAGCCACGCCTTCTTTTTCGTTGGTGCCCGTGAGGCGCACCACCAGCGGCACCGGAATACCGTCGGTGTTTTTCACCTGAATGATGGCTTTCGCCACGTCGTCGCACCGGGTGATGCCCCCGAAGATGTTGACAAAAATCGCCTTGGGATGCATGCCCACCAGCACCGCCAGGGCTTGCGCGGTGGGCTCGACCGACGCCCCGCCGCCGGCGTCCAGGAAGTTGGCTGGGCGGCCGCCAAAATGCTGAATCGTATCCAGCGTGGCCATGGCCATCCCGGCGCCGTTCGCCATGATGGCGATGTCGCCGTCCAACTCCACGAACGCGAGGCCAATCTCGCTCACCTTGTGCTCGGTGGGAGTGCCCTCTTCAACCACCGGAAGCGCCCGATGGCGAAACAGGGCACTGTCATCCACATTCAGGCGCGCGTCGGCGGCCACCAGATGGTCGTCCACCACCGCGAGCGGATTGATTTCCACGAGTTCGGCGTCATACTGGCGATAGATGTGATAAAGCTTCTCCACCAGGTCGCCAAACTCCCGGGCCAGGCCGGCTGTCAGGTCCAGGGCGTAAGCCATCTCCTTGCCAAAGTACGGCAGCACCCCGACCCGCGGGTCCACGTGCCGCCGAACAATGTGCCGATCCTCCACGTCCTCGATCTCCACCCCGCCGTGGGCTGAGGCCATCACCAAGGGGCAGCGGCGGGATCGATCCGTCGTCACCGACACATAAATCTCGCGCTCAATGGCCAGTTTGCCTTCGGCGTACAGACGATCCACTCGGTATCCTTTCAAATCCATTCCCAGAATTTGCTTGGCCACCTGCGGAGCCTCGTCCGCCGTCTCGGCAAACTTGATGCCGCCGGCCTTGCCGCGGCCGCCCACCAGCACTTGCGCCTTGAGCGCCACCGGCCCGATCTCGCGCACCGCGGCCGCTGCGTCCTCGGGAGTGTCCACCACGCGCCCTGGCGGAATGGGCACCCCCGCTTCGGCCAAGATCTGCTTGGCTAAGTACTCATACAGCTTCATGTGCTCCACCCTTCCGATACAACTCCGGCTCAAACACGATGCTCACTTCACCAGCGCCAGCGGGCCTCGCACGCTGTCTACGGACTTCTGAAACATAACGCGCTCCTCGTCGGTGAAGTCCACCTCCAAGACCCGCTCCACGCCATTGCCGCCCAGAATGGCGGGCACCCCCACGTAGATGTCCCGTTCCCCATACTCCCCGTTCAGATAGGCGATGACGGGCAGAATGCGGCGCTCGTCGTGCAGGATGGACGCCAGCATCGCTCCCAGCGACGATCCGGGAGCGTAGTAGGCACTCATCTTCATCAGGTTGACAATTTCGCCGCCCCCCACCCGGGTGCGCTGAACAATTTCGTCGATCTGCGCTTTCGGCAGGAGCTTCTCCACCGGAATGCCTCCGGCGAACGAATAGCGTACGAGGGGAACCATGGCGTCGCCGTGGCCACCCATGACGAACGCCGAGACGTCCTTCGGCGACACGCCCAGCGCATCAGCCAAAAACGTCCGAAACCGAGCGGAATCCAGCACTCCCGCCTGACCCAGCACGCGGTGGTGCGGGAAGCCGGTAGCCTGCTGGGCGACAAACGTCATCACATCGGCAGGGTTGGTCAGCACCACGATGATGGCATCCGGAGAGTGTTGAGCGGCAGCCGCCGCCACGTCATGCACGATGCCCGCGTTCACCTTCAGGAGGTCGTCCCGGCTCATCCCGGGCTTTCTGGGCATGCCCGCCGTGATCACCACGATGTCGGATCCCGCGGTGTCGGCGTAGTCATTGGTGCCCACGACGCGGCCGTCAAACCCTTCGATGGCCCCGGATTCCCAGATGTCGAGCGCCTTGCCCTGCGGAATCCCTTCAACCACATCCAAGAGGACGATATCGCCCAACCCCTTTAAGGCGGCGATGTGTGCGGTTGTGGCTCCCGTGGCACCTGAACCCACCACGGTCACCTTGGGTCGCTTGAACTGTTGAAACATCAGTTGGTTCTCCCCTCTCGTTCCTCTCCCTATTGGGTCCCAGCACGTTCAGTGCCCCGCGAGATGCTCCGTCACGGCGGTGGCAAATTCCGAGGTTTTCACCTCGCGGGCGTCCGCCCTCTGCCGCGCCAGATCATAGGTCACCACACCCTCGCCGATGGTGGCGCTGAGCGCCGCGTCCAAGGCGCGCCCCGCCTCGCCCCATCCAATGTACTCCAGCATCATGATGGCGGACAGCACCAGCGATCCGGGGTTGACCTTGTCCTGATTGGCGTACTTGGGCGCTGTGCCGTGCGTGGCCTCAAACACCGCCAGGCCATCGGACATGTTGGCGCCCGGCGCCATGCCCACGCCGCCCACCTGGGCCGCCACCGCATCCGACAGGTAGTCTCCGTTGAGATTCGGGCAGACAATCACGTCGTACTCGGCCGGCCGCAGGATCACCTGCTGAAACATGATGTCCGCGATGCGGTCCTTCAAAAGCACTTTTCCGGCCGGCACCTCGCCGCCAAACTGGTCCCCGAGGGCCTGCTCGGTGATAACGCGTCCCGGGTATTCCCGCTCGGCCAGCTCGTACCCCCACTCACGAAAAGCGCCTTCGGTGAACTTCATGATGTTCCCTTTGTGCATCATGGCCACCGAGCGGCGGCCGTGGACCAGGGCATAGTCAATGGCGGCCCGGATGATCCGCTCGGAGCCGGCTCGCGTCATGGGCTTCACCCCAATCCCGGCCTCCGGCGACACGGGCTTGCCCAACTCATCGGTGATGAAGGCCGCCAGGCGCCGGGCCGCCTCGGATCCCGCCGGCCACTCGATCCCGGTGTACACGTCCTCCGTGTTCTCGCGAAAGATCACCATGTCCACCTGTTCCGGCGCCTTCAGGGGGCTTGGCACCCCCGCGATGTATCGGACCGGCCGGACACACGCGTAGAGGTCCAGCTCCAGCCGCAACGTGACATTGAGCGACCGAATGCCGCCACCCACCGGGGTGGTGAGCGGTCCCTTGATGGCCACGCGGTGCGACCGAATCGCATCCAGTGTGGCTTGGGGCAACCACTCGCCGGTCTCCTCGTGGGCCCGCTCCCCTGCCAACAGCGGCAGCCACTGGATCCGCCGCTGGCCGCCGTATGTTTTCTCCACGGCCCCGTCCACCATCCGCTGGGTGGCCCGCCAAATGTCCGGCCCTATCCCGTCCCCCTCGATGAACGGAATAATCGGCACGTCCGGGACCACCAGTCGGCCCTCGTCGTACCGAATGCGCATACCTTGCAACTGGGCCGCTGTCTCCAACGCGGCAACCCCTTTCCACGGCTCTCACGGATACCGATACCCATGCCATCATACACAATTCAGCCGCTCGCCGCCGACAACTTCTCTCGGCGGCGAGTCAGCCCGGCCAGGAGATCCCGCTACCAGCTTCCGCCCAACCCCTCAAGGGTGCGGACGACGGCACGCTCGAAGTAGCCATCCACCAGCGCGGCGGCGAGCCATTGGAGGTTCCGGGCTGGCTTCGGCGCGTTCACGTGGGCCCAAGTTCCCGCCAACACCGTCGGCAGCTGGTTGGCCTCGATGAGCGGGCAGACGCGCGCCACGTCCTGCGGCGCGGCCCAAAGGCGCCGATGGACCACGTCCCGCGCGGGCAGACGGTCAACCAGCCGGGCGTTCAACCGGTCATAGTCGCCGTACAGGATGCGCCGGCCGCCAGCCACCGCCAGCTGCTCCTTCAGCCCGCTGAAGTAGAGCCACTGGGCCATGAGGTCGTCGGCCACCAAGTGGGACCAGTAGCCCACGTAGAACGCCGCTGTCTTTGGATCCCGGAGCTGGGGACCAAATTGGTGGAGAAAGTGTCCCAGGCCAAACGGCGCCCCATCCGACGCGCCGTAACGCGGTCCCTTTAAATGACTCCGGCACTTGTCGCCCGAGGCGTCCGGCGCCAGCGCGCCGAGCCACACTTCGGCGACGTCCAAGTCGGGCCGGCCAGCCGCCACGCCCTCGGCCACCACCAGATGCATGATCCAGGACGGCACACGCACTCCCCCTTCTCGAGATCGCCACGGCATCATGCCCACCAGCTGCCAGCCGCCATCGCCCCACGTCCCCCGACCGAGGTTAAGGCGCATGGCTGTATTGGGTGGAGACGGTCGTGACCGCCGGCAGCTGAAGGTGCTTGGCCGTGGCCACGGAAATGGTGCGGCCCTCCTGGGTGGACTGGTCCACTAGGCCACCGGGCAGCTCCAGCGCCTGGAGCATGGTGTGCGGCGGGCCGATCGCTTGAATCACGAAGGGCGCGGCCTGCTGGCTCTGGTTGATCAAGATATAGTTGCTGGCCGACCGGATTTGGGTCTCGGCCGTGATGCGCTGCCCGTTGATGGCGATGGCCTCCGCCCCGGAGGCGCGGAGCTCATTGACCATCAGCAGGAGGTCAATGTCGGCAATTTGAAAGCCGGACGGGGCCGTGCCGTTGCCCCAGTGCACCACCACACCCGGACCGCTAACCGGGATGGTGCCCGCCAGCATTTCGGCCTGCACCAGCTCTTGGTCCAGGTGTTTGGCCGCCGACGCCTCGGACAACTTCTGGTTCAACAGCGCCTGGGCCGACCCCAGCTCGCGCTGCAGGGTGGCTTTCTTTGCGTCCGCCTGGTGCAACAGGTTCAACAGCTGCTGGTTGCCGGAAGGTGTCGGCACCACGCTTTCGAGGCGCAGTTGAATGACCACCATCGCCCCCACCAACAGCGCGGCCAGTCCCACCAGCAGCCGATTGGCGTCCTGCACCCCGATCCCCCCCCCGGTCCAGTATATCGGCCGAGGCTTTTCGTCGCACGAGGCCTAGCCGATAACCAAGGACTTAGCCCGAGGACGCCCCGTTGAACCACACGAAACCTTAGGTCAGAGACCGGTCGTCTCCGCCCATCGCTGCACACACTCCGCATACGCGACGGCCTGAGTCGCCTCGTCCGCGTCCACGTCCGTCCCCGGGTAACGTGCGTCCACCGCGTACTCCGTGAGAACCAGCGCCGCCTCGCGAATCGCGTCCACAGCCACAAATGCCGCCAGAGTATCCGCCAGGACGCCCAGGTCATGGGTTCGCGGGGGCCGGAGGCCCGACTGAACCAACAACGCCTTCAGCCACTTCTCGGCGGATTGCTGCGCATGAAAACACGCGGTGGCATGCCATCCCGACTGACTCGCGTGGCGCGCGACCGCCAAATCTTCCTGCGCGCGGCGCACCCACGCCTCAGCGGGGTCGTTCATACAGCAGACGCCCTTCGCGTGCGATGTCGTCTGCGAAGAAGGGAAATCCCTCCCGCACTTCCTCGGGGGTTCGTACGAGAAAGTCCATCGGGATGCCGGGAACGCGCGCCACTCGTCTTACGGACACGCCGCGCGCCACCGGGCGCAGGGCCGAGGGCATGATGACTAAAAAATCCCAGTCGCTGTCCTGGCGCGCATCTCCCCTTGCGCGAGAGCCAAATAGAATCACGCGCTCCACTTCCGGAAATGCACCGACGATGTTTTTTACCACCGTGGCCGCGACGTCATCCGGCATGCCAACCGCCTCCGAAAGTCTTTGGGTGCAGGATAGCACAGTGGCCATGGCATCGGCCGGCCCTCTCCAGGGCAAGGTGACGTGGGCGGACGGAGCCCATTGGCTGCGGCCATCATCCCAATCCACGGCGGATGTCGCGGCCAAAGAGTGTCTCGACAAACCGGTCCTGGGCCCGCCTCTCCCTTACGACCCGCGCCCACGCGACCAGTCGACCCAACGTCCGGCGTACGGTGGAAGGATCCCGCCCCCCGGCATAGGGGCGCCGGCCGTAAGCCAGCTCGCGCAAGCGGTCTCTCGACATCCCGCATCGATCCGCCTCGCTCAACTGCGAAGAGCCCAGTGCCAGCCCCTCCGTCGTACGGTCCGCCGCCCTGTGCCCGGTGTCCAGCTTCACCTCACCACGTCCGAGGGCACGCGCCTGCGAGAATGCCTTATGGGCAGCGCGGACCGTGTCATCGAGATGTCCCCCCGTCGCGTCCAACAGCAGGCCCCGCGCCGCCGGGGCGATCTCGAACCCCGCCGTCACCAACGGGCCGACACGTACGCCACCCAGGTTTCGGGCTCCGGCGGCCGCACGGGCACTGCGTCGGCGAACCGGCACAGCGCCGCGTGTCGGTCCGCAAACAGATGAGACAGCACCGTCGGACAGCGGCCCAGCAAGAGGTAGGCGGCCAACTTCGCACGCTGGCAGTGTGCCCGCATGCGCTGCGTCAGACGTTCGCCGCCAAGCCGCTCCACCTTTTGGAACTCATCGACCAGCACCACGATGCGGCAGCCGCCGCAGCTAAACGCTCCGGCAGGGACAACGCTTCGTCCAGCCACTCACTCGCTGTCCGCTCCGGACAGCGTCATCGTTCCGAACGCGCGATGGCGGTCGGCCAAGACCGCCGTCGTCAGCTTCACGGCGAATTCTTCGGCCGTGGAGCAAGCCAACAGGTCGACACGTACCGTGAGCACGCGCGCCTCCCCACCATAAACCGGCGCGGAACCTCCGCCGCCGCAATCGTCTTCCCGGTTCGCCGGGGCGCGGGAACCATGACCCTGGATCCCAGACGCAGCCGGCGTTCGATCGTCTCCAAGGCTGCCTGCCGCCTACGACATCTTCCGCCGCCAGCGGAGCCCCGTAAGGAACGGGCGCACACTCCACCCCCATAAGCGACCTCCGGATAGTGCACTCGGTGACTGTATGCTACGCGGGGGAGCATCCGTGTGACTACTCTGTTCGTGCGCGCGTGATGAGGCCGCCGTCCGGCCGCTTCGGGACGAACGCGCCCGCGTTCAGCAGGGGATGGGGGGTCCTGTGGGGTGTCGTGGCACCGCCCCCCGTAGGCATCCCTCCGATCCCTTGATGGGGTGGCGCTCGGTCGTGTCTCGTATCGCCGCTGGCCGGTGGGCCGCCAGCCCGACTCCTCAGCCCCCAGCTGCCGCGGCTCCCGAGCTGTTCATGGCGGTGGGGCGTCCCGCCAGCTGTCCGTAGAGCCAATACGCCCCCCGGCCCACCAGGTACGCCCCGACCATCCTTCCATAAAAGAGGGGCCGGGCCGCCCCGGCCACCAGCAGGCCGCCCACTACCGATCCCACCATGCGTCCGGCGGACGTGGCGCTAGCCACCACCCTTGATACCGCCCCTCCTGGCCCGCCGGAGCCAGCTGCGCCGCAGCGTTGGCCACGGCCGGCCACACCAGCATCTCACCAAATGTCCCTAGCACCATAGCCACCACGTAGCCCGCATACGCGTGCGACAGCATCAACCAGCCATAGGCGGCGCAGAACAAGCCGCTCCCCACCACCAACTGGTGCCGCGCCGCCGGCCATCGGCGGGCGACCCAGCTGGTGACCGGCTGGCCCGCGAGAATCAGGACGCCGTTACCGTCCACAGCACGCTGTAGGCGGGCAGCGAAAACCCCTCGCGGTGCATGTACGCGGCGGTCGTCGTTTGCCACTGGGTGTACGCCATCCAGTCGAGACCCAGCCCGACCATCAAGAGCCACACACCGGATGACCCGCAGAAAGATCGCGGTGCCGGAACCATGGCCGACGGACCGTGGTGGACGCGGTCGAAGGCGGGTCCCCGATATCCCCACTGCGCCATGACCCAGAACGCCACAAACAACAGCGCGGCCGCCAGGAACGTGAGAGGCCGGGACACCGCGGCCACCAGACCTCCGGCAAGCGTGCCAAACACGATGCCGGCGTCGCGCGCCACGTACAGCGCATTGAAAGCTTGTCGCCCGCCCTCGGGCCAGATGGTGGCGGCGTAGGCATACAGCGAGGGGCTTACGAGGCTAGAAGTAAACTCAAACAGCGCTACCAGGACCGCGAACGACCAAAAGCCGTGCACCAGCGCGATGCCCGGCATCAGGGCGACAGACAGCCCGACGCCCCAGAGCATCGGGCGGCGGCCGACTGCGCCATCAGCACCAAGCCAGCCAGCGCCGGCGAGCGGCCCAGCACCACATGGACGTTAAGCGTGGTGAAGGGCCAAAAAACGACCCCCCTGTGGAGCGCGGTGCCCACGGTAAGCCGCCACACCGGGGCCGGGTAGCCCCCGGCCGCACGCCGCAGGCGATGGAACCCTCCCGTCACGATGCCGTGACGGTCCACCGATACGTGAGGCTCCGCTCCTCGCCGGGCTTGAGCGCAGCGTTGCCCGTCAGTGCCGCCGGCAGTGAGAGATTGGGAGCATTGTGGACCCACGTGACCGGTTCCACACTCACAAAGGGGGCCCGTAGGTTCGGGCGGTACACCACCCACTGGCTGAGCGGTGCCTCGCCCTCCATCGCGATGGCCAGGCCCGACTGGGGATCCCACAGACGTGCCACGTTGGGCGGGCCGGGTTCGGGCCGATAGCAGGTGTCAGAAACCAGGTCCGGCACCGAGAGGGCCCGGTCCACGTTCACCAGCGTGGCCGGCTCGTCCAAAAGGTGTCCGGTGGGCAAACTTTCACGGTCCATCTCCCACTCGCGGCCGACCGGCAACTGCAGCAGCCAGGGCTTGGACAGTGCAATGGACGTGTGATACCCGGCCCCAAAGGGAACCGCACGACGAGACCGATTGGCGATCGTGAGCCGCGACTCCATGCACGCGTCGTCCAGCGTGTACACGATGCGCGCGCTAAACGCCGCCCCGAACATCTCGGACGCCGTTTTCATGCCTCGGTCCGTGGGTTCCAGGCGCACGCGGTGCCCGGTTTGCTCCCGCACCTGCCAGGGGATGTTCCACAAAAACCCGTGCAGATGATTCGGGCCCAGGGTGTCGTTGACGGGCCAATGAAACGCGTGCCCGTCCACCGTGCACTGGGCACCGGCCATCCGCCCGGCGGGGAAAAGAATCGGAATGCCGTGGGTAAACGGTTCGGCATCCAGCTCGGCCAGACTGGCTGGCCGCCGCAAGAGCTCCGTCTGGCTCGGCCGATGCACCAGCGAGCACGCGAGCGCGCCGCGCTCCGGCAGCAAGGTCAGTGCGAGGGTCGCCGACTGCAACGTTACAATGGACCCGAGGGCGGCCGTTTTCTGGGCGGTCTCCGCGTCCGATGGTTCCATGACTGACCAGCCTCCTTGGGAGTGCGAACCACAGCGACAGCCCATCCAGCATCCTGGGTGCGCTCCGCTGCCACGAGTATAGCGCTCCCCAGGGTGGGCATCGGTCGTGGCCCCATCCCCACCGGAGGACCGCCCTACCCGAGAATGCGGACGCAAAGGCAAGCAATCAAGCAACCAAGGGAGGGGTAGTGTGGCCATCCAGCTGTCGACCGAGCCACCCCGCACCCCGGATGCCGTCAAGGCGCTCTGGGACACGATCCCGTTTGCAGAGGGGCGCGATCCGGAAGCCGTGATGCGCTGTCTGCTGGGCTCCAACCTCGTGGTGACGGCGTGGGATGGAGAGCATCTGGTGGGCACGACCCGCGTCACCACCGACGGAGTGTACTACGCTACGCTGTGGGACGTCATCGTGCACCCGGACCACCAGCGCCGCGGGATTGGAACGGCCCTGGTAAGGCGGGCGGTGGCCCCGTTCCTAGGGCGAGGGTTTTCCTACATCGCGCTGTTCAGCGTCGCGGGCGGCGAAGCGTTTTACGAACGACTGGGATTCGTCCGTCATCCGAGCGGGTTGCGGCTCACGGAATCCTCGTGAACACGGCAAGGCCGCCAGACCTGCCCATGGGCGACCGTCGCGGGCACCGCGCGCAGGGAGGCTGACCACTGACCATAGGACGGTGGAGCATGGAGCGTGTGATCAGCGAACCGGTGGTGGTGGAGTGGGGAGTCCCCGGAACGCCTACCGCGTTCCGTTGGCGACAGCGCCAGTATCGGATTGCCGAGGTGCTGTCCGACGTTCGTGAACCGGACTATCGCCGCAACTGGCGGTTGCGCCGGCACCGACGCCGCCTCGTCGTCCACACTGATGAAGGGCGCTGGTTCGAGTTGTACGTGCAGCGGCCCGGGCAATGGATTCTCTATCGGGAAATGAACAACCCGCTGGCGTGACGCCCCCGGGGGCGCCCGTACGCCCTGCTCATCGGTTGCTCGCCAGGCCCGGTCCACACCCCGGGGGCCGGCATCATCGCTCCGCCGACGACGTCCACCGCTGCACGCGGCGCCTCGACCGGTTGAGCCCGAAGCTTCCCGGCGAGGCCGCCGCTGCCTGTGACCCGTTGGCTCACGCCGCCGTCAGTGAATCCACCACACGGTGAGGGGCATCTGGGCGAACACCAAGGCCGCGCCCATGAGGGCGAGATTCTTGTTGAAGTTCACCTGCTGGCCCGATCGACCCGCAGGGTCGGTTTCCACCCAGTAATTGTGCAACGTGACGCTGGCCAGCAGCAAGAACAGCGCGGCCGCGATCATACCGTAGGGCAAGAGCCACCCTGCGAGCGCGGTGACCCCACCAAACACCAGCAGCAGCCCCGACACCACGACGCTGGCTCCCGGGGTCGGGAGCTTCTTGAAGCTCGCAAACCCCTTCAGTCCCTGGTAGCCGGTGAAGTGTTTGACGCCGGAGTACAAGAGAAACAGACCGAAAATCACTCGGCCGATAAAGACGAGCACGTCCATGTGAGCACCCTCCTGTTGACAAGCTGGCCTTGCAGGCTAGCTACTGTGTCAAGAGGTTTTTGGGGGGCGGCGAAAATAAATCAAGGAGCCGGGGCCACCCCCGACTCCTCATGCGCCTCGGGCCTAAGCGCCCAGCACCGAATCGGCCAACAGCTCGGCGAAGTCCCGAACCTGCACCCGGCCCTCCTCCCCATCCACGGCTTGCACTCCGTCGCGGATCATGGTGAGGCAAAAGGGGCAGGCCGTGGCCACCACGTCCGCGCCGGTCGACACCGCCTCTTGAGAGCGGTTCACGTTCACCCGGTGTCCGGCCGACTCCTCCAGCCACATCCGTCCTCCCCCAGCCCCGCAGCAAAAGCCGTTCTCCCGATTGCGGTCCATTTCCACCAGCCTCACGTTGGGGATGCTCGCCAGCGCGGTCCGCGGCGCGTCGTAGATGCCGTTGTACCGGCCCAGATAGCAGGAGTCGTGATACGTCACCGTCTGGGCGTCACCCGCCGTCGGGGTGAGTTTGCCCTCCGCCATCAGCTGCGCCAGGTAGTCGCTGTGGTGAATCACCGTGTACTCGCCGCCAAACTGCGGGTACTCGTTTTGAATCGTGTTGAAGCAGTGCGGACACGTGGTCACTATCGTCTTCACGCCCAAGTCATTCAAGGTCTCCACGTTTTGCTGGGCCAAGGCCTGGTACAAGTACTCATTGCCCAGGCGCCGTGCGGCGTCCCCGGTGCAGTGTTCGAGCGGGCCCAAAAGTCCCACATCCACCCCCGCCGCCTTCATGAGGCGCAGCGCCGACATGGTGACCTTGCGTGCCCGGTCGTCGTACGTGCCCATGCAGCCCACCCAAAACAGCACCTCCGCATGGTCCCCCCGCGACAGGTCTTTCAGCGCCAGCTCCTGGGCCAGCTCGCCCCGCCGCTCGCGCGGCAGTCCCCAGGGATTCGAGGCGCTCTCCAAGTTCCGGAAGAAACTTTGGGCTTCCGGCGGAAATTCGCCCTGCGTCAGCACCAAATGCTGACGCATCCCGACGATTTTCACGACGTGCTCGTCAAACACGGGACACGCCTCGACGCAGGCGCCGCAGGTGGTGCAGGCCCACAGGTCGTCCGTGGCCACCACGCCGCCGGCCATGGGCACGGCCAGCATGCCCACATCGTCGGCGGTCCGGTCTACCGCCGGCTTCAAGAGAATCGGGCCGACTGCTTCCAGGTGCTGGCGCAGGTTCACGATAATTTGCTTGGGCGAGAGCGACTTGCCCACCTGGTGCGCGGGACACTGAGCCGTGCAGCGCCCACACTGCACGCAAGCATAGGCGTCCAGCAAATCGTGCCAGGTCAGGTCGGTGACCTGCCCCACGCCGAAGCTTTCGCGGCTCTCGTCTTCCAGGTCGAGCTTCGGCAGCCGCCCTCGAGGCTCCAAATTGCGCACGTAGGCGTTCACCGGCGCCGCCACCATGTGAAAGTGCTTCGAGTACGGCAGGTACACCATGAACGACAGCAGGTCCACCAGTTTCACCCAGGTGATGGCCATCAATGTGTGGGAGAGGGCCACCGGGCCCATCGGCCGGACCCACCCCGCCACCACGAGTCCCAGCGGCGCGTAGTACAGGTGGGGATGAAGGGCCAGGGTAAAGCTTTCGATGCCGAAGTCGCCCAGCACCACCACCCCGATCAAAGCCAGGATCACAGCCGCGTCCACGTTGCGCTCGAGCCGCGGCACCCGCACCACGTATCGGCGCACGGCTGCCATCACGAGGGCCGCCAGCACCAGCACCGTCAATATGTCGGACAGGGTCGACAGCACGCTTGCCACCGGCCCCTGGTAGGCCAGCACCCCAGGAAAGATGCCCCGCACCAAAAAGTCCAGCGTAATGATCAGCAGGACCACAAACGTGTAAAAGATGAAGAAGTGCATCACGCCAGGTGCCTTGTCCTTAAAGAGCTTGCGCTGTCCCAGCACGCCCGACACCCACCCCGAGAGGCGCTCGACGGGATGGTCCCACCGCACGATGGGCCCCCCCAGCGCCACGAGGCGAAACTTCTCTGCCAGCAGGGCGAAGAACCAAAGAAACCCCAGCGCCACCGCCAGAATAAAAGCCAAATGTTCAACGCCCATGCGCTGCCCCCTCCGAACTCGGCCGGCCCGCCGCCGGGTGGCGGGCTGTTTGCCCACGCCACCCCCGGCGCCCCGGGTCGCCTCACGTCGTATTTTACTTCATGCCGCGGACCGGCCACCTGGGAGGCGCCCACCTACCGCGCGGCCCCGCCCTCGGCATGGCCGTCTGGTGGCCCGCCACGCCACGCGAGCCGCGCCACCAGCGCCGTCAGCTCGTAAACCAGGTAGATGGGCACGGCCATGAGAATCATGGACAGGGCATCGGGAGGCGCCAGGATGGCAGCGATGGTAAACGCCACCAAGATCGCGTAGCGGCGCTGACGCGCATACCACGCGGGGGACACCAAGCCCATGCGGGACAGCGCCCCCCCAATCAGGGGCAGTTCGGCAATCACGCCAAAGGGCAGCGTGAGTCCAATCATAAACGCCAACACACTGGAGAGCGTGAAGCGCTGGACAATCGCGCCGCCGGTGAAGCTCGCCATGATGCGCAGCACGGTGGGCACGATGAGGAAGAAGCCGCCGGCCAGGCCCGCCACAAACAGCAGCAGGCCGGGTACGGCCACGATCGCCAAGAGGCGCCGCTCGTGGGGAAGGAGGCCCGGGACCACGAACGCCGCCATCTGGTACACCCAGATGGGCGACGATGCCGCCACCGCCAAAATGAAGGCCACCTTCAGCATGCTGAAGAACGCTTCGGTGACGCCCACCACAATGACCCGGTGCAGTCCCACGGTGTGCAGCATCCAAATCAGCACCGGGCGGGCGACGAAATAACTCCCGATAAATGCCACCAAGAGCGCGCCGCCCATGATGAAGATCCGGTGGCGCAGCTCGGCCAGATGGTCTTCCAGCGGCATTTCGCGGTCCATCACCCGAAAAAGCCCCCTCGCGCGTGTGGACGCATTGTACCGCGAGTTTCCAGGATCTGCTCCGCGCCCTGTGTACGGGACTTGTCCCCATGGCCCCGCCTCCAGTACCATGTCGCCCATACGACGCGGCGGCCAGGCCCATGCTTCGCCCCCGCGGATTCAGGAGGGTACGTCCATGAATGCGTTTCGTCCCGCCTCACGCCGCCTGCTGGCCGCTGCCGGCCTCCTCTCGCTCGCGCTCAGCGCCTGCGGCTTAAACCAGGCCGCTCCCCCGAAGCCGCTCACCCATCCCAAGACGCATAACCGGACTACCTCCAACGGCAAGCCGAAAGCCACCCCGGCCGTCAAGCTGGGGTGGAAGAGCCACCACGCCAACCCGTACCTGCCAGGCGACCTGATGATTGCGGACTCCTTTAACAGCCGCATCCTGATCGTCACGCCCGGCAAGCGCATCGTCTGGCAGTTCCCGTCGCCCGGCACCACCCCCAATCAGCCCTTCACCGAGCCGGACGACGCCTTCTTCGGACCCCACTTCAACGAGATCATCACGAACGAGGAGAACTTCCAGACCATCGCGATCATCAACTTCAACAGCAAAAAAGTTGTCTGGGAGTACGGTCACCATGCGGTGCCGGGATCTTTGCCCGGATATCTCAACACGCCCGACGACGCCTTTTTGTATTCCAAGCCGGGCGGCGACGTGGTGACGGTCGCCGACATCGTCAACCAGCGCATCCTGTTCATCAACCGCAACACGAAGCAGATCATCAAACAATACGGCCAGACCGACGTGCAGGCGGTGAACCCCCCCACCACGTATGGCGCGCCCAATGGGGACTTCCCGGCGCCGAACGGCGGCACGCTCATCACCCAGATCAACGGCAACGACGCGGTGCTGGTCAACAAGAGCGGCCAAGTCGTCTGGACCCTGCACTTCCCCGCGGGCCTCTCGTACCCGTCGGACGCCAACTTCACGCCCCACGGCAACGTGATTGTGGCGTTCTACACCAAGCCCGGCGCCATCGTGAAGATGAATCCGCACACTGGCCAGGTGCTGTGGGAATACCGCTACACCTCTGGCAGTGCCGCCTTGAACCACCCGTCGCTGGCCGTGGAGCTCCCCAACGGCATGATTGCCCTCAACGACGACCGAAACGACCGGGTCCTCATCATCGACCCCAAAACCAACAAGATCGTGTGGCAGTACGGCCACACGGGCGTCCCCGGGAGCGCGCCGGGCTATCTGAACATCCCCGACGGGCTCGATTTTCTGCCGGCCGGCATCACCCCCGGCAACCCGAAGAACCCGATTGGCCACCATCTGTGGAGCTACCCCGGCAACGGCTACTAACCACCGACCGACAGGCGCCGCGCCGCCAGCCACTCCGAGAACGGCAGGAGGGTTATGGGCAGCGCGGCGGTCCCGCCCTCGGGAGGGTGCGCCAGAAACGCCGCCAGGGCAGCCATCTGGTAGAAGGCTCTCAGTCCCCACCACATGCCGGGCCAGTGGCTCACCCGCTTACCCGCCGCGGACGAAAAGGCCCGCTCCAGGTCGGCCACGGTTTCACATCTTCCCCCCAAGTCCCGCTGCATGCCTCCGGCATGTGCCGGATGGGCAAACGCGCACGCCATCGTCCACCCCAGGTCAGCGCCGCAGGTGGGGGGCACCCGAGCTTCCGGAGGGAAGGCCGCCAGGAACACGGAACCACGGGGGGAGGCCCGCGATATCCCTCACACGGCGTCCCTGAACCACGCCGGGCGCAACTCGTCAGCGGCAGACCCGACAGCACCCGCGTTACGGTCCGCTCGGCCGTCCCGTCAATGGCCGCGACACCGCTCTCGCTCGGCCCCATAGCCGTCACCGCCTACCAGGTGCGGCGGCCCGCCCTGCGCGCCGTCTCCAGCACGGCGCCTCCGAACCGCACCTTCCCACTGCCCCGCTCACAGACGTGCGGCCCGCTGAATACCCCGGTTGCCGGTGGCGACCAAATGGGGCCCGTGAGATCGTCGGGCGGCCAGCTGACGCCAAGCACGGGTCGCCCCTGGTCCGCGTTTTTTTGAGCCCCGCCGGTGGCGGGCCACGTTTCTGTCTTTAGGCCGTGGTCCGGGCCAACAGCCCAAGCGCTTTAGGCGGGTGACGGCATACGGCAGCGGTCTTCGCTGGCCGACGCCTCAGTAGCGCGTCTTTGCGGACGCCCCCTGCTCGCACGTCACCCAAAAGCGAATCACCGGCCATGCACCGCGTCCGTGTTCCAACATGCTTCCTCGAGCTTGGTCTGGCACGCGGAGTCGGCCCGCGCTCGTGGTATGATACTTTCAAGGAGGCCAAGACGCATGTTAATCGCCAAGTTGAGTTCCAAGGGACAAATTAGTATCCCGCAACCCATTCGGGAGGCGGCGCGCCTGGAACCTGGAGACCGCGTGGGATTTGAATTCCGCGGAGACGACATTGTACTGACTCCCATTCGGAAGCGAGCGCTGTCCAGTTTCAAAGGGGTGTGGCGCACTGCCGTTCCCGTGGAGGACTTGGCTCCACTGCGTCAGCAACGCGCGAGCGACTGGGCCGCGCACTACCGCGAGGAGGACTAGATGGGCGGCGGCACTGCCTTCGTAGATGCCAACGTCATCTTGCGATTTCTCCAAGGTTGGCCGCCCGAACAGGCGGATGGAGCCGAGCAACTTTTCGACGCGGCACGGCGTGGGCTGGTTCGTCTCGCCCTCCATCCGGTGGTGCTGTCGGAGGTCGTGTATGTCGCGGTATCACCGTCCGGCCTCGGTCTGACGCGGCAGGCGGTGGCCGAGGAGTTGTTGCACTTTCTGCAGCTGGATGGCCTCGACGTCGCGGACCGGCAGGCAACATTGGATGCCCTACAGCTGTTTTCCGCCAGCCGGTTGGACTGGGCCGACTGCGTCCTGTTGAGTTACCTACCCCATCATCGAGTCTATACCTTCGACCGCGAGATGCTTAAGCGGGGGGCGCAGTCCCCTGACGACCACCCCTAAAGGCGTCGACAGGTGGCGCCCTGCAGGCGTGCGCACCACCCTGCCCGCCCTCCCGTCACATCCCCCTGCGTGTGGACTGATTTCCGGGGATGAGCCACTGGCGCTGTTCCCGCCCGGATCTCATCGTGGGTCCCCTTCATGCGGGCCTGGGTCTGTCCAACGTCCGGACGGCTGCATGGCGCTCGCGAGAGGTCAGCCGGCGATGGGGGCGGCATCAAGCCCGCAAGAGGCAGGTTCCCAGCCGCCGGCAATCCTGCCCAGCACAGTGACGCCGAAAAGCGGACCTGGCCATCCAGACCCGCCACCGTAGCGACACGACCTCGATCGCCCATTGGGTGGCCTCTAGCGCGTGCACCGGCTCCGGACCGCCGCCCACCCCCTCTTCGGCCCGTAGGCCGCCCGCACACGACGCGGCCAACGGTGACCCCCGAGACGCCCTGGACTCGGAGATCATGCCGCATGGCCGGAAAATGGGGGGTTGCCGGATTCCTCGCGTCCCCGCATCAGGCTACCGAGGAACGCGGGGGCAGGGACGGCCTCCAGCGAGTCACGCCTCGCGATCGCGGTGTCGCCACGCCCCCGCCCTTGTCCGTGCCGGTCAAGTGCGATACCGTGCCTTTGCAGGGTCGGCGCGCCGCCGACCCCAAAGGAGTGTATTGACATGGCCAATCCCACTGTTCATATGACGACCGACAAGGGTGACATTGTGCTGGAGCTGTTCCCCGGGGAAGCACCCGGCACGGTGGCCAACTTCACCAAGCTGGCCGAGTCCGGCTTCTACAACGGGCTGACCTTTCACCGCGTCATTCCCAACTTCGTGATTCAGGGCGGGTGCCCCAAGGGCGACGGCACGGGCGGCCCGGGCTACACCATCAAGTGCGAAACGGCCGGCAACCCCCACAAGCACGTGCGGGGCAGCCTCTCGATGGCCCACGCCGGCAAGGACACCGGAGGATCGCAGTTTTTCATTTGCCACAGTCCCCAGCCCCACCTGGACGGCAAGCACACGGTATTTGGCCAGGTCGTCGATGGGCTTGACGTGGTCGACGCCGTGCGGGCCGGCGACCACATGCGCGAGGTAACCGTTTCCGCCAGCTGACGACCGGCGGCGGCGCCTGCCATAAAGCGTCGGGAGGCCGCCATGAACCAACGTGACTGGGACCAACTCCTGCACGACGACGGGCCGTGGCTCGCTCGGCACGTGGGCCAGCGAGTCCCGACCGAAGCGGTCGAAGACGTGTTGCAGGAGGTTTGGGCCTCATTTTGGGCCGCTGGCTCCCACTACTGCGAGCGGGGCCAGCGCCGCGCGTATCTCCGCACCCTGGCGGATCGCCGGGCCGCGGACTGGCACCGCGCCGGCAGTCCTGCCGATCCGGGGGCCCTTTCCCCACCCGACGACCATGAACCGGACTTCACCCGCCACCTCCTCCAGCAGTGCGGCGTCGCGGCCGGGAGCCTCGTTTGGCGGCGGGTCATCGACGATTGGACGCTTTCGGACTTGGCGCGCCAGTTTGGCTTGCCTCTGGGCACGGTTAAGTCGCGTCTCCACCACGAGAGTCAGGCGCTCCGGCGGCAGCTCAGCGACTGGCACCACGAGCGCCGCGGAGACGATGCGGCCTGCGACCACGCCAACAGCGATGTGTGGGGCGTCGTGCCTTGCGCCGCCTGCCGACGCGAGCGCGCCGCCTGGCATCGGCTGGCAGCCGTGGGGGCCCCCGATGCGCCATTCCAGCTGTCCTACTTCACGTGGGACAGCCTGCTGGGCGTGTCACTGGATTGCCAGTGCCATTATCCCTGGCGGCACGAACCCCAGAGGTCGTCGGCCTATGGATCGGCCCGGGCTGACTTTGGAGCCATCACGCTGCTGCGCAATGCGCGCGGAGAAAGCCTCCTGGGTCGCGTCCACCGCACCCCGTCGGCCAATCCCCCGCTATGGACCTATGCCTTGTATCCGCGCCACGGCTCCACGCTCCGCATCCGCACGCACGGCCGCGCCGCTGATGCCGAGCGCATTGGCGCGCTGGAAATTGGACGCCACCACGTTGAGCTCCGGCTGGACATCTCGTATCCCGACGGCGGCAGCGGCGCGACGGTCGTGGAACTGCCCGCCACGCTGGCGGTCGAGCAGGCTTACCCCGAACCGCATCACGCCAGCATCGTGCACGGGCGTCAGGTCCTGGTGTGGCGCGACTGCGCGGGCCTGCCCCAGGCGCCGGTGGTGCAGGCCCGCCGGCGCTGAACCTTTTCGCCCGCGCTCCCGATGGGTGGGGTAAAACACCCCGTCGGGAGGCACCATGGACCAGCACGACCGCACGGAGCGGCGCCGCCCTTCGCTGTGGGCCCCTCTGCGCAGCCGGAACTACGTCACCCTCATGGTGGGACAGAATCTTTCCAGCTGGGGCGACGCCATCTTCTCCATCGCGCTGGTGTGGTTCGTGTATCAGGACACACACTCGGCGCTTAATACGGCGGCCGTCTCTGTCGCCCAGCGGCTCGCGGTCACGCTCTCGGGTCCCGTGGCTGGCGTATACGTCGACCGTTGGGACCGCCGACGCACCCTGATGGGCGTGAACGTGGTGAGCACCGGCGTGGTGCTGCTGACGGCGGTGCTGGCCTTCCGTCACGTGCTGGGCGTGTGGGCAATTTATGCCGCCCTGTTTGCCCTGACGGCGGCCGCGATGATGGAGCGGCCCGCCTTTCACAGCGTCATGAGCCGCATCCTGCCCCGCGACCAGCTGGCCGCGGGCAACGGCTTATTCCAGTCCGTGGGGTCCGCCAACGGCTTTTTCGCCGCGTCGGTGGGCGGGGTCGTGGTGGCCGCGGTGGGCGCGGTGGTGAGCGGGTTCATTGACGTGGGTCGTTCGTGTTGGCGGTGGCGGCGCTGGCGATGCTCCGTTTCACACCGGCGTCCGCCCCCCCGTCACTCACAGATCGGGACCCGCCCAAGCGCCAATTTGTGCAAGAGCTCCGGGAGGGCTGGGCAGGCATCGGGCTAGAGCCCGCTCTCAAAACGCTTGCCCTGTGGGCCGGTGTGGGGACCATGGGCGGCGGAGCGGTGCTGGCCTTGCTGCCTGTGGTCGTGTTCCGGAACCTGCCGGGGGGACCGGCGGCCTTGGGATTGGTGGAGGCCGGCGCCGTTGTGGGCAGTGTCGCCGGGGGGCTGGTCACGGCGTGGGCCACGCGTCGGATCGCCATGGCTCCCCTCATGCTGGCCACGACCGCCATGGCGGGGTGCGCCATGGCGGCCTTGGGCTTCTCGCACGTGCTCCTCCTCTCCCTGGGGCTGTACGCCCTGGCCGGGTTTGGGCAGACGCTGGGCGGCGCCACGTTCAATGCCCTGTTTCAGGCGTCGGTCCCTCCCGCGCTCATGGGCCGCACGTTTGGCCTCCTGGGGACCGTCGAGGGTGCCGCGGCGCCGGCGACCGCGCTGGTCGGCGGAATCCTCGCCACCACGGCGGGCGCAGGCGTCATTATGGCCGCGGGCGGCATCTGGATGGCGCTCTCTGGCCTGCTGCTGCTCCGCAGCCGCCCGCTCATGACATTGCTTCCCTCAACCCCCGACCCCGCCCCCGACGGGGCTCCCCCCATCGAGTGAGATCTGCCGGGCGCCGTCATCCGGCTTCAGCCGGGCGACGGCGTCGAGCGCGCCCAGGTTCTCGATGGCGGACACGTCGCCGGGGTCCCGTCCCAGATACGCGGCTTTGAGCGCGCGCCGCACCACCTTGCCGTTGCGGGTTTTGGGCAATTCCGTGACGGCGTGGATGCGGTCGGGCTTCAGCGCCTTGCCCAGGTGGCCCGCCACCGTGGCGGACAACTCCGCTTCCAGCCGGTCGTCCCAAGCGTGGCCCGCGTGCAGCACACAGAACAAGACCAGCACCTCACCTTTGACGGGATGCGGCACCCCGATGGCGGCCGCTTCCCGTACGGCGGAATGCGCGGCCAGCGCCCCCTCGGCTTCGGCCGGGCCCAGGCGCTTGCCCGCCATCTTAATGGTGTCGTCACTGCGCCCCAGTATGTACCAGAAGCCGTCGGGGTCCACCACGGCAAAGTCGCCATGCACCCAGGTGTCCGGAACGCGCGACCAATACGTGTCTTCATAGCGCGCCGGATCCTTCCAGAACCCGCGCGTCATACCCGGCCACGGCGCCGTGAGGGCCAGTTCGCCCACGGTGCCGGGGGGAGCCGGGTTCCCGGCCTCGTCCAGGATGACGGCAGCCATCCCTGGCACCGGACCCCCAAACGCGCACGGCTTCGATGGCTCGGTGGGGAAGCCGGACAAGATGCCGCCGGAAATCTCGGTGCCGCCCGAGTAATTAATGATGGGACAGCGCGCGCCGCCTACCACTTGGAAAAACCACTCCCACGCCTCGGGCGTCCACGGCTCGCCGGTGGATCCCAAAATGCGCAGGCTGGTCCGGTCGTGCTGCTGCACGGGGGCCGTGCCGGCGGCCATCAGTCCGCGAATCGCGGTGGGGGAAATCCCCAGCACCGTGACGCCGTGCCGCTCCACCAACGACCACAATCGGTCCGGTCCGGGGTAGTCGGGGCTGCCGTCGTAAAGCAGCACGGTGGCGCCGAGCGCCATTCCGCCCAGCACTTCCCACGGTCCCATCATCCACCCCATGTCCGTGAACCAAAACAGCGTGTCGCTGGATTTCAGGTCAAAGCAGTGCAAAAGGTCCTGCGCCGCCTTTAGGGGAAATCCCGGATGGACGTGCACGGCCCCCTTGGGACGGCCGGAGGTTCCCGAGGTGTAAATCACCATGAAGGGATGCTCGCTGTCGACGGCCTCGGTCCGCGGCGTGGTGTCGGCGTCGGCGACCAGCTCGTGCCACCAGTGATCGCGGCCGGTAGCCATCGGGGTGGGCTTTCCCGTTCGGTTCACAACCAGCACACGCTCCACCCCGGGACACTCCGCTACCGCTTGGTCGGCCACGCTTTTCATGTCCACCCGCCGCCCGCGGCGGTGGAAGCCATCGGCGCAGATGAGCCAGCTGGCGCCCGAGTCCTGAAGCCGCGTGGCCAACGCCTCGGCCCCGTAGCCGGAAAACAGGGGCACGTAGGCGGCCCCCAGCTTGGCCACCGCGTAGGTGGCCACGACGGCCTCGGGGATCATGGGGAGATAAAGCCCCACCACCGTGCCGGGCCCGACCCCTCGAGCCGCCATCGCGTTGGCCAGGCGGTTGGCCTCCTGGTACAGCTCCCGGTAGGTGAGCTTGGCGACGGCGCCTTCCTCTCCCTCCCAGATCACCGCCAGACGGTTGCGGAGCGACCCCGTGGCGTGGCGGTCGAGGCACGTGCTGGCCAGGTTGGTGGTGCCACCGGTGAACCATCGTGGCCAGTGTGCTCCCTGCGACAGATCCAACACCTCGTCGTATGGTTTCGCAAAGTGCCACCCGATGTCTTTCACCACCGCGTCCCAAAACCACTCGGGATGCGCGGCTGCGCGACGCCTTAAGGCATCCAGGTCCGCCAGCTCCCACGTAGCCAGAAAGCGCGTGAGGTTGGCCTGCCGCACCATCTTGGGGTCCGGCCGCCACGCCAGGCGCCCGGAAAACAACTGTTCCAACTCCGGATTGAGGTCCCTATTGAACTCCGGATCCACTTCGTGTTTCCGTCCGGCTGCCGTGATGGGGCTGTCGTCTGCCACGTGATTCGCCTCCCCGATTAACTCGGCTCGGGCTCCGAAGGATCTCTCTCGGCCCCCAAGCGCTGCTGCTGAAACCGCTCCCAATCCTCTGGCGTGTCAAGATCCCCTGGCGGCACCTCGTCCACCGCCACCGCGTGCACCCGGTTCGGTGGCAGGCCGACCGCGAGTGCCCGGGCCCCCCGATCCCCTCTGAGCCGGTCCACCCCCGCCAACAGGCTCCGCGCCGCATACACCGGGTGGCCCGGCACGTCGCCCCGAAACCGGGGTACCACCAACTGAGCCTCCGGCCATCGCGCGACGGTCGCCGCCACGGCGGCCACGGCCGCCCCAGACACCTCGGGCTCGTCACCCAAAAACACCAGCAGGCCGCGCCGTCCCGCCGCGCGGGCTGCGATGGCGAGCGAGGCGGAGAGCCCGCGCTCCGGCGCCGGATTCAGCGCCGCCACCACCCCCAAGTGGGAGGCGAGAGCAAAAACCGGGCCGGCGGCTGGCGCGACCACCAGTGGCGCTTGGCCCGTCGCTCGGCGCACCGCATCCACGCTGGCCGCCAGTACCGACACGCCGTCGTGCGCCAGCGCCAGCTTCGGCGCCCCCATGCGCCGGGAAAGTCCCGCCGCCAACACCACCGGCAGCCACTCAGCGGACGGCATGCACCCGGTCTCTGCGGTTCAGCGTGGCACCGCTCTTGCCCCGGTCAGCGGCCATCAACTCGGCCACGATCGAGAGGGCCACCTCATCGGGGGTTTCCGCCCCCACGTCCAGCCCGAGGGGGCCGTGTACCCGTTCGATGCCAGCCACCCCCTCCAGAAGCTCGGCCGTACGCGACCAGGGGCCAAGCGCGCCCACAAACCGTGGACGCATCGCCAGGGCGGCGCGCAGCGCCGCCCCGTCACGCTCCTTGTGGTGGTTCATCACGACCCAATGGGCGTCCAGCAGTTCGGGGTATCGCTGGGCCGTGAGGGTGCTGGCCTCCAACACCACGTGCCGCGCACCCGGAAACCGGCGCTCATCGTTGAATGCCTCGCGCGGGTCGACCACCACCACCTGAAATCCCATGCGCTGGGCCAGCTGCGCCACGGGCTCCGCGTCATGCCCGGCCCCCACCACCACCAGCCGCGGCGCGGGCCGCCAGGCCCGCACAAACCAGGCGCCGGGCTCGACCACGCGAGGCTCAGCCCCTTCCCACGCGGCGGCGACCGCCTGACCCAGCTCGCCATCCGGATGGGCCTCGCCCGGCAGCCACACCCGGTCGGCGCCGAGCGGCAGCGGTGCGTACAGGACGCCGCCCGTCGCCAGCGCCTTGGCCCAGCGGGCGCGGTCAGCCCCATCCGGCGGACGTCGCACCCAGACCCGAATCTCGCCCTTGCATCCGATACCCAGCGACCACATTTCGTCCTCGGCTAAATCGTAGTCCACGACGAACGATGGGGCGTCAACAAAGAGCGGCTCTGCCCGCACGTACAGGTCCCCCTCGAGACACCCTCCGCTCAGTGTGCCCTCCATGCGGCCATCGGAGGCCATCATCATCAACGCGCCGGGACGCCGGTACGCAGACCCCACGACCGCCACAATCTCCGCCAGGAGCGCCCGCTGACCTCGGGCTTCGGCCGCCAGGACCGCATCCCATATCCGCTGGGCTTCTGTCAGTCCGGTCATGCGGCTATCCCTGGGCCCGGCGTTCGGCCGCCCGACCCACCGACTGGAAGAACTGCGTGAGGAGCATCTGCGAGACGCCTCCCATGACCCGCTGCCCGATGCCCGCGAGCGTGCCGCCCACCTGGGCCTCCCCTTCATACTGGACCAGGCTGCCCGCGTCCGACGGAGCAATCGCGACCGTCAGCACCACGTGCACGAAGGCGCCCGGGCCCTTGCCGTCCAGTTCCAGCCGATAGCCCTTGGGAGGATCGGGGTTGAGGATCTCCATGGTCCCGGCGTATCGTCCTCGGACCGCCGAGATGCCCAGCTCCAGCACCGCGTCGTACTTCCCCGGTCCCACGGGCGTCAGTTGCTTCAACCCCGGCATGGTTTGTACCAGGCTCTCGGGCGCCGTCAGCGCCTGGTACACCACCGCGGGCGGAGCGGCCATCGTCACCTGACTCTTCAATTGCATCGGTGTCGTCGACCCCTTTCGGCGAGCGGACCCGCACTCGCGCTACCGTAAGAGTAGCAGACCCCGCGCCCGGCCCGCTGCCTCCTTGGTCTACCCCCGCTTCGGTGCCCCGGGCCCATAGCGCGCCAAAAATTCTTGGCGCGTCATGTAGATGAGCACGGGTTTCAGCCGCGCAAGGCGCCGCAGCACCCGGAGCCCCTGGCGGTGAAACACCACCATCAGGAATATTAGATACAGCCGCATCGGCAGCATGGCGAGCCCCCCCATCTCCCGCCGGTGAAAGCCCAGGCGCTCCACCGCCCGGCCCACGTCCAGCACCGTCACGCCCCCCACCAGCGCGACGTCGGCGAGAGCAGTGTTCTGGGCCACCCACCGGCCCAACTCGGGCAGGCTCTGGCCCACGCGCACCCAGGCGCGCAGTCCTCCCGCACGGTCGCCGCTCGCTTGGCCCAGCGTGTAGTTCTGAAAGTGAATTTCCGCCATTGGGGCCCCGGCGCGAATTGACGGGTCCTCTGCCGCCGCCCCCGGGAGGGCGGGGCCCCGGTACACCGCGCGACCCACCCGCAGTACCGGCGGGCCCCCATCGGGCGCTGCCACCGTCTCCACGCGATAGCGCCGTGTGAAGGCTCCCTCGCGCCATGCCCATATCTTACGAACCCAGGCGCGTTCTTCCCCAAGCGCGCCGAGGGGCACGAGGTCCAGTCCCAGGCGTCGGAGCCCTAGAATCATGGCGGGCAGCGCGGACACCGTCCGGGTGCGGTCCCCCCCGCCATCGTGCAGCACCACGACGGCCCCGGGCAGAGCGAACCGCACCACGTGCCGCGCGATGGCGTCGGGCGAGCGGTCGGACCGCCAGTCGTCGGGAGCAATGGACCACAGCACCCGACGAAGACCCAAGAGCCCCGGGACCAGCCAGGTGATGAGGTTGTGGTGGCCCCACGGGGGCCGATAGAAGCGCGGCGGCCGCCCGGCCGCGGCCGCCACCAGCGCCCGGCCGCGGGCCACTTCGCGCCAGGTCGTCCACGGTGCCAGCAAGAGAGCCGACCGGTGGTGCCAGCCGTGCAAAGCCACCTCGTGGCCGTCCGCCACCATGCGCTCGACGATCGCTGGGTACCGGGCCGCCTCCTCGGCGACGACAAAAAACGTCGCGCAGACCCCGTACTGGCGCAGCACGTCCAGCACGGCCAGCGTGTCCGGCCCGGGACCGTCGTCGAAGGTGAGGGCCAGCCGGTTCTCGGCCCCGCTCCCCGCAAAGGCGCCCGCCTGTCCGTGGTGCCCGATAAGTTCCGGCACGAGCCAGTACCCCACCACGACGACCAGCGCCACCCACAGCCACCCCATGGCTACGCCCTACGCTCCGGCAGGGGATAGAGCCAATAGAACACGCTCATGAGCGTCAGGATGGCGGCCGCCAAGATAAACGGGGCATAGATCGACAGCTGAAACAGGCGCGCGCCGACCGCAGGGCCAACCGTCATGCCGAGGCCCTCGACGGTCATGAACACTCCCCACAGGAGACCTTCCTGGGCCGAGGGAATCAGCCGAGCCAAAAAAGCGTTCCACGACGGCAGGATCAGCGCGTACGCCAAGCCCAGCGTCACGCCCACCGCCACCAGGAGCCAAAATTCCCGCACGGCCGAGAGGCCCAGGAGCGCCAGCGCCGCCAGCCAGAATCCCCCGATGAGGGGACCCTTGATCCCCATCCGGTCCGCCACCCGGCCCATGGGCACCAGCAACAGCACCGTGAGCGCGCCCGATCCCAACAGCAGCACGGCGTACTGCACTTGGTCCAGATGCAGCACCCGGTGGGTCAGTGGCTGGAGCAGGGGAAGCAGCAGCCCCAGCACCATGGTTTGTACAAACATGCCGGGCAGCACGGACTTCAGCGGCCAGATGACTTTGAGACCGGAAAGCAGGCTGGGATGCCGCTCCCCCCGTGCGGCACCCTGCACCAGACGATGATCCCGCACCAAAAAAGCCAGCCCCAGCGCCACCAGATCCGCCGCAATCAGGACGATAAAGGCCAGCTCGTCGCTGCCGAAGTTGCCGATGGCGAAGTTCACGACGACCGGCCCAATGCCGGACCCCGCAATCCATCCGGCAAACACGGCTCCCATCATCGTGCCCCGCTGATCCGCGTGAGTCAGGCGGTTGGTGCCGGTCACCACCGACGGCCAGTGGCTTGCGGTACCTACGCCCAACAGCCCCATGAAGATGAAGAGCGTGATGGCGGCATGGGCGTGCATGGCCCCAAACACCGCCAGCACCTCGATGACGATGCCCCCCAGCAGCACTGGCTTCGGGCCTACGCGGTCCACTAGCCAGCCGGCGGGACTGCGAAACAGCGTATCCATGGCGTAATGCGCCGAGATCATGAGACCCACCACAGTGAGCGACAAGCCCAGCGGCCCGGTGGCAAACGCCGGCAACAACACCACCACGAGCGCCGTCCGCGCAAACTCGGCCGTCCCCAGAATCCCTATCAGCTGCCACTGCGCCAAGTTGACGTCGTGCGGGAACCAGTGCTTAAGCCCCCGCATGCACCCGACGCCTTTCCAGCACCTCGCGCACGCGTTCGGCCACCCGCGAGGCGCCGTCCGGTAGTCCCAGTCCACGCGCCGCGGCTGCCCGCCGCGCGCGCTCCGCCGGGTCGGCCAGGATCCGCGTGAGCGTCGCCACCAGCTGCGCTGGCGTCCGCGTGACCACCGCCGCCCCATGCCGCACCAAAAATTCGGCGTTGCTGTCCTCCTGGCCGGGAATTTGCCGGTACACCACCATCGGCAGACCGCGGCACAACGCCTCGGTGGTGGTGAGCCCTCCGGCCTTGGTGACCAGCACGTCCACCGCACCCATTAAGTCGGGCACGTTCGTGACGTAGCCCAGAGCCACGGTGGGATGCGGGCTCTGAGCGGCGAACCGGCGCGCCTCTTCCGTGCGCGCGGCCGCCCGTCCCCCCACGACCACCAAGTTGACCGGCCCCGGCAGCTCCGCCAGCGCCCCCAGCACCTCGCGAAACTGCGTCGGGGCTAGGTAAGACCCCCCCATATAAAGCACCGTCGGTTGGTCCTCCAACCCGAGGGCGGCCAGTTCCCGGGCGCGGTCGGATCCCGGCTGGCGAAAGCGCGGGTCCACCGGGATACCGGACACATCGATGGCATCCGGATTAAATCCCCGCGAGGCCATGGCCTCCCGCATATCCTCGGCTCCAACAAAGTATCGGTCCACACCCCGGTGCAGCCACTGCGAATGCACGGCATAGTCCGTCATCACCACGAAGTTTTCCACGTCCAACAGCCGCCGCTCTTTTAAGGTGGCAACCACGCCCGCAGCGGTCGGGTAGGTGGAGATGATGAGGCGCGGCGGATTCGGGGCCACCGCGCGGTAAAACTCCCTGAGGCCGATGCGGTTCAGCATCGACTGGGTCGACGAATTGGGATCAATGTGCTGGGTCGAGTGATAAAACCAGCGGTACGCCCACGGAGCGTTGCGCACCGAGGTCATATAGCCCCAGCGAATGGCCCGGTCCAACCGGGGGCTGACAAATCCGTAGTAGTCCAATAATTCCACCGTCGCGCCGGGGACAAGTCGATTGACGGCCGCCTGAATCGCCTTGGCCGCCGAGAGGTGCCCGTCGCCGTATTTCGCCGTCAGAATGAGAACGTCAACTGACCCGGGCCACCCCTCGGGGTAATCTTTTCTTACCGCGCGGCGGCGCCGTGCCCCCTGGCCTTCGCTCACCGCCGCCACCTCCTTCGCCACCTTACCACAATACCCGCTCAACCCCGGCCACGAGTGGCCGCCCTGCGCCTGCGACCTCTGCTAGCATAAGCGCATGAGGAGACGCACGGCGATCACATCAGTGTACGCGGACGGGCCCGGGTCCAGACGAGCGGCGCTGCGGGAGACCGCATGACCGCGCCGACCGCGGTCGCCTACAGCGGCCACCCCGGTGCTTACGCGGAGCAGGCGGCTGCCCGCTTCCTGCCTCACCAGCCCACCCAGGCTGTGGCCGGGTTTGCCGCCGTGGTGGACGCCGTCCGGGACGGCACCGCCGCTTGGGGCGTGTTGCCCTGCGAAAATCGGTACGCTGGCTCCGTGCCCGACGCCATCCGCGCTGTACTGGCGGGGGGCCTGCCCATTGTGGCCGACCTGTGGCTCCCCGTGCCCCACGCGCTCTTGGCCCAGCCGGGGGTTGGTCTGGCCTCGCTGACCGAGGCGACGTCGCACCCCCAGGCGCTGAAGCAGTGCGACGCCTTTCTCGCGCGGCACCAGCTGACCCCTATCCCGGCTCTCACCACGGCCACCGCCGCACGGGCCGTGGCTCTCGCGGGACCGCGCCATCGCGCCGCCATCGCCCCGCCCGCCGCCGCCGCCCACTATGGGCTCGACATCGTGGCCGACCACATCACCACGGATCCCGACAACGCCACCCGGTTTTGGCTGGTGGGCCGCGTCGGCAGTGCCCCCTGGGCCGGATCGCCGCGCACCGTCACGGTGGCGGTTCATGCCGACCGATTCGACGCCCGGGCCGCGCCGCCCGGCCGTGTGCTGCTTGAGAAGGGTTCGGGCGGGCTGTGGGTCGTGGACGTCCCACCGGATGCCCGCGCTACCCTGGCCGCCCTGACCCAACAGGGCCGGGGGCCGGTGCACCCTCTGGGATGCTATCCGCGCCTGGAATACCCCTGAGGCGGGCACACAGCGCCTCCGCGGCCGCCACGGCCCGCAGGATGCCTGCCGTGGGATCCGCGCCCCCGGCCACCAGCCGGGTCGTGAGCCGTCCTTCCTCCCAACGCGCGTCCGCCTCGCCCCAGAAGCGCGTACCCTGCAGAACGGGCATGTTGTATGGCCCCACGCGTCGTTTGGCCGCAGGTGTGTAAATTTCCCACCGGTAGTGAAACCCAGCCAGCGCTTCCAAGCGGGGCCGGTGCCACAGCAGATTGTCCAACGGCGCCAGGAGCCATCCCCGCCGAGGCGTGGGCGGGTCCCCGTCCAGGAGCGCACCCCACACCCAGTATGCCTTCCCATCCGCAGACACAGGGACCAGCTCCCCCTCGTCCGCGAGCGCCGCGGTCCACGTACTGCGCGCCGGGCCACCGCTGCCGCTCCACGGTGGTCCGGAGCCGCCGGGCCCCACAATGCCCATGGTCCGATACTGGTGACGCACCGCCGCGCGCGCAGCATCGCCTTCGGGAAGCGTCTCAATCTGGTGGTCCACCTGTGGGAGGTGGCGGGACAAGAGGTCATACTGTTTTTGTCCGCCGGCTCGTGACACAACCGCAATCCGTCCCTCCCACCACAACAGTTCCAGTGCTGCGCTGGTGGCTTTGGTGCGAGCGGCCCCTCGTGCGTCCCAGCCGGCCACGACTCGCCGCGTACTGGCCAGCGTCCGCGACAGCACAGGCCCCTGCCGCTCCATGACGGCCAGCGCTGACCGCATCTCACCCGCTACCCCGTACTGGCGTCCCAGCTCCCGCGCCCGGTGGTGCCGAAACGCCTGAACCAACGCGGCCGCATCCTCGCGATGCACCAGTGCGCGCGCGTGGCAGTACCCCTCCAGCAAATCCCCCGTGGCGAGCGCCCGGTTCAGTGCCTCGGGCGGCGTGGGCCCGCGCCGAAGCGACAGGGTCCACAGGTGGGCCGGCACCACCACCTGCACGGGGTCCAGTTGAACCGCGCCCAGACGCCGCACCGTGTCGGCCACAGATTCGCGTCGCAGACCCGTGAGGCCCACCCAGGCCACCAGCCGGGCTAAAAGCTCGCTCCGGTCCATCGACCTCACGCCCCGACTACCGCCGGTCCATCGGAATGGCGCGGTGGTACTGGGCGGGCAGGAGCGTATGTTCTCCCAGCGCCAGGGCGGCCGAATTGGCCCAGTACGGGTCGCGGAGCATGCCCCGCCCGATGGCCACCAAGTTGGCTCGCCCCTCCGCAACGACCGATTCGGCCAGCGCGTAGTCGTCCAGGCACCCGACGGCCATGACGGGCGCGCGAGTGCTCCGTCCCACGGCTTCGGCGTACGGCACCTGGTACCCGGGGAACTCCGCGACCGATACCGGCAGGTTCCCTCCGCTGGACACATCAAACAGGTCAACCCCGGCCGCCTGAAACACCCGTGCCATGGTGACCAGGTCATCCAGGCCATAACCCAAGGGCGAGTGCTCGGTGCCCGACACCCGCATAAAGAGCGGCATGCCGACCGGCATGGCCGAGCGCATAGCGCCTATCACCTCGCGGCCAAACTGGGTCGGTTCGCCGTAGACGTCGTCGCGCTGGTTCGACACCCGTGACATGAACTGGTGCACCAGATAGCCGTGGGCGCCGTGCAGTTCGATGACGTCGACGCCCGCTGCCACGGCCCGCGCCGCACCGGCACGAAATCGGTCCACCATCTGCCGCACCTCGTCCGTCGTCAGGGCGTGCGGCACCCGATATCGGTCGGAGAACGGAATCGCGGACGGCCCCACCGGAGACAAACTTTCGGACTGCGCCTTGCGCCCTGCATGCGCGATCTGCACACCAAAGGCGGCACCGTAATGGTGGACCTGCTCGCCGATCGCGGCCAACGCCCCCTGATGCCGGTCATCCCAAATGCCGGAATCGCGTACGGTGATGCGGCCATCTGGGTCAACGTCGGTCATTTCCACCATCACGAGTCCGGCGCCCCCCACGGCGCGGCTCACCAGATGCGTCACGTGGAAATCGTTCAACCGCCCGTCTTCCGCCCACACCGAATACATGCACATCGGCGACATCACCACGCGGTTGCGCAGGGAGAGGCTCTTCAGCTGAAACGGTTCAAACAGTTTGGCCAAGTCTCATCCCCCCGCGTCATGATAGCGCAGGCTCGCCCCTAGCCCACGACGTGGTGCATCATGAGGCCCAGCGCCACCAGCGCTTCCAATCCGGCCACCGTGACGACGGCGGCCAGCACCAGCGTTGCCACCACCCGTCCCCCGCCAAACGCATGCTGACGGCCCACCTCCACTCCCAGGCGCACGCCCGCTAGCAGAAGGAGGCCCGTGGCCAGCGGCCACACCGCGAGCCGGGCGGCGGCCAACGCCAGCACGGCCGGACACGAGGCCACGGCCAGTCCGGCGGCCAGCGCCCGCGCCGACCCTCGCCCCCCCAACTCCCGTCCGACCCAGGCCAACAGGCCTGCAAGGCCGTAGCCCCCGGCCCACACCACGACGACGGCTAACACGCCCAGTGGAGAGGACCAGCCGCCCGCGACCGCCCCGGCCGCGACAGCCGACAGCAGGAGGCACCAGCCGGGCGCTTCGCTCTCGGCCGCTTGGGCCCCCCACCCCGGCGACTCGGCCCACTGCCACCATGCCGCAGCGGCGCGCGGCACCCCCACGACCGGGGGAGCACCCGCCCCTCCGTTGCCCAAGCTAACCCTCCTTTTGGGTCCCGCACCCTCGAGCCAGTACTCGGATAATCCTTTAGGGTTTGCCATCGGGCGCTGGCCATCCGCACATCCGGCCTCCCCCCACGAAATCTGATACGGTGAGGGAAAAGGGAGCGTTCTCCCGCACGATTGGAGTTGAGCCGCGTGGCTACCCGAACTTCCGTCCCCCACCGCCCGACCGATCCGATTCTCGCGCCGGAGGAGCTCTTGCCGCTGGTGCACGAGCCCCACGTGCGGCTGGTGGATTGCCGATTTTCCCTCGCCGCGCCAGAGGCCGGCCCGGACGCTTATCGCACGGGCCATTTGCCCGGCGCCGTCTATCTACACCTGGAGAAGGATCTGTCCGGACCGGTCGGCCCTCACGGCGGTCGGCATCCGTTGCCCTATTCCGCGCGGCTGGCCGCTCGGCTCAGCGAACTGGGGGTGGGTCGGGAGCACCGGGTGGTGGTGTACGACGACGCGGGCGAGATGGCGGCCCGGGCATGGTGGCTCCTCACCTACCTCGACTATCCTTCCGTCGAGGTCCTGGATGGCGGTGTGGCGGCGTGGCAGCAGCTCCACGGCCCGATGACGGGGGATCCGCCCGCGCATCGGCCCGTCGAGGTCGCCGTGCGGGTGCGTCCAGAGATGGTGGTGCACGACCGGGCCGCCGTTGAGGCGGCCGCCCAGGCCGGCAACCTAGTCGACAGCCGCGCGCCAGAGCGCTATCGGGGCGACACGGAGCCGTTGGACCGGCGCGCGGGGCACATTCCCGGTGCCCGAAACTTCGCATGGACCCGCATCAAGGGCGCGGACGGCCGCTACCTGGCTCCGGGTGCGCTCCGACACCGATTCGCAACGCTCCCAGACTCCCCGGCGGTGGTGTACTGCGGGTCGGGCGTGACCGCCTGCCCCAATGTGCTGGCGCTGACGCGCATCGGACGGCCCGCGCGCCTGTATGCGGGAAGCTGGAGCGATTGGATTTCGTACCCTGATCGCCCGATCGCCGTCGGTCCAGAGCACCCTGACCCGGGCGAGCCCGGGTAGCTCGCCCGCTCGACGGGTGAGGAGCCTACCGGGCCGCGTGCAGCCGTTGGTTGTGGCGGCTCAGTTGGCGGTAGTGCACCCGGTCGTGCCACACCAGCCGTCTGAGCGCCTTAAAGGGCGTCCACCCCTGATCCGGCTCGGCCTGGTTGGGATCGCGATACTGGCTGACGGACGGGTCCGTCGCGTCCACCGCCTGGGCCAAAAGCGGCAGGATGGCATCCCGCAGCACCGACAGCAGGTACGCTCGCGGCTCCAGGTTGTCTGGTGTTGCGGCCCGCAGGGCATACCACACATCCGTCAGAATGAGGTGGTCCAACGTTTGCACGAGCGACCGGTTGGCCCCCTCCATCCGGAGGTTCAGCATGTCCGGGTGCAGCCGGGGCAACATCTCCAACAGATCGGCACGGGCGTATTGCGCCGCCCGGAGCGCGAGCGCCGCCGCGCCCGCCGGCGGCATCCGGTCAAACGCAAACAGCGCGGTGCTTTCGGCCTGGCCCAGGTCGGACCCCACGCTCACCGTTTCGGGCGGCGACAGCGACACGGCACCCGGACCGTCCAGTTCTTCGCCGTGGGTTCGAAGCCACACACAAAACTCAAAGACCGCCAGCGGGACCTTGTCCAGCGCCTCCTGGGGCGTCCGCCCGCGCGCATAGCAACCCGGCAGCTCGGCCACCCAGGCCATGGACTGCCCTTTGTCATCCACTTCCACGCCAACCTGGACGTCCACCCGCATCCTCCTCACCGGTTTGCCGCTCCAGCGCCGGCCGCGTCGATCAGTCGGGAAGTTCGCGTCACGCAACGAAACTCCTGCGTCTGGGCCGAGTCGGTGTCGCCCCAAACGACCGGCGGCCCGCACCCGTCGCGGCAAGCGTGGGGTCGCGACCCGGTGCCGAGCTGCGATCGTCGGGCGTATAGCGCCCACGGCCCCAGGGTCGGCTTCATGCCATCGTCGTGCAAACAGGACTGGCCGTATGGATCGCCGGGCTCGACGTGTCTTGGCTGGTTGGGTGGTTCGCTGACACGGGCTCCACGTCACCTCGTCGTCGCGGGATTTGAGCGCCAGGCGGCTCACGACGAACATCCCGCAGACACCAGATTTTGTTGACTAACCTAAGGGTGAATGGACTCGGTGGGAAGCCCCCAGGGGCATCGAGAACGGATACGCGACTGGGTCTGATGGCATCAGCCCCTGCAGATCAACGGCAGCCACCCTGACGTTCTTCCGCCGTTATTTGCATGCACGCACGATCGACGAGGTCTGGCCGCACGTCCGGGATCTGGGAATGTCTCGTCCCTTCCCGATGATGGTCAAGCGGCGTGCGTGGGCATGGCAACTGACCCTGGCGTCTTAGTCCACGGACGGAAGGTCAAGCGTGTGCCGACCCACCAAAGAACTGCCTATCCATTCAACGGCGGCTCTCCATCCTGTGGGATGTAGATCGGTGGACGGACGCCGGCAACCTCTTACGGCGGTAGCGGTCCCGGTTGCGGAACCCGCAACTCTGGCGTCTGGCTGGCGACTTTCCGTTGTCACGCCGTGAGCTGGAGCGGTCGGGCCTGGGTCACGTGGTGGCAGGCCACGGACGACAGCGGTTGGGCGTCCCTGGGAGCTCCGGTCTCCCGCATTCTTCCTAGGCGGGTGGCTGCCGGACCTCCCGCCGAGCAGCCTGGGTCACAACGCCTGCCTGACGCGACTGGGGACGGCGGCGACCACCCGTGGGTGCCGGCAAGGCCCACCGCCGCGGCCCCGTACGGTAACCCCAGGGGGCCCTCGCGGACGCGCGGACCTTGACGGCAGCCCCGGGCGGCGCGATCTTGGACTGAGCTTGGGCGCGCAGGAGGAATGACGATGGCGGATGTGGTGGTCGTGGGGGCCGGTGTCATTGGATTGGCAACCGCGTGGCACCTTGCAGGTGACGGCATCGACGTGGCGGTGTTGGATGCGGGACCGCTGGGGGGTCAGTCGTCGCAGGCGGCCGCGGGAATTCTTGGCCCCCTCGTGGAGTCCCGCGACGACGGCCCACGGACGCACCTGTTTTGGGAAAGTTGGGGCGCGTTTCCGGCGTGGGTGGATGCGTTGCGCGAAGACAGCGCCATTGACCCGGAGTTCGAACCTACAGGCATCCTGAGGCAGGTCGCGGCGGCGGAGCGCGAGGATCTGGAGGCCTCACTGGCGTGGCGGCGCCAATACTCCCCGGAGGTGGAGTGGCTCGAGGACCGGGACCCCAACTGGCCCTGTGCCATCTGGTCGCCGCTGGAGGGCCAAATCCGCGGCCCCGCGTATGTGGCGGCACTGGCCCAGGGCGCGGCTGCCCGCGGGGTCGACATCCGACTGGGCGAGCCAGCGCGGCGCATCCGGGTCGACCAGGGGCGAGTGGTGGGCGTGGACACCCCGCGGCAGTCGCTCCCCACCAGTACCGTCGTGCTCGCCGCGGGGGCCTGGGTGGGGGGACTGCTGCCCCACCCCGAGCCGCTGCCCGTGCTGCCGGTGCGCGGCCAGGCGCTGGCCCTAAAAGCAGCGCGGCCGCCTTTCCCCCATGTGGTTTTTGGTCCCGCCGGCTACCTGGCCCCCAAGCGCGACGGCCAGGTGGTCGTCGGGGCAACCGAAGATGCCGCGGCGGGGTTCGATGCTCGCGTCACATTTGCCGGCATCGCGGCGCTGGCCGACGTCGTCCGGTCCATGTCCCCCGAACTGCTCTCACTGCCGTTTGACGGGGCGTGGGCCGGGCTTAGACCGGCCACACCCGACGGCCGCCCGCTGCTGGGCCCCTGGCCCGGTATTGGCGGTCTCATCATCGCGGCGGGGCACTACCGCAACGGCCTCCTGCTGTCGCCCCTCACGGCGCAGCTTGTCGGTGAGTTGGTGCGCGGCGAGACGCCGTCGGTGGATCTCACGCCGTTTCGCCCGGATCGGTTCCACCGCTCGCACTGATGTCCGCCGACTCGGGTGACACCCCCGAGCATCCTGCGCTCGCGAGCGACCGCCCGATTGTCTCAACACTTATCCAGCCGGGCCGCTTCGGGCGGGGAGAGAACTATTGGCGACGCGTCCCTTGCTCCGCCGCACGGTGGCCGCGATCAAGGACCCCAAGACCGCCAGCACCGCCACCGCGACCACCACTGTGGCGACGCGGCTCAGCAGGAGCGCGCGAGCCGGACCAAACGGCACCGTCCGCCCCGTCAGATAAGCCGCAAGACCAGCATGGTAAAACCGCTGAAGGGTGGCGTTGGCCACCATCCCCGACAGAGTCGCGGCCCCCGCCAGCAGGATGGGAGTCGCCACCCAGGCGATCCGCCGAATCGCTTGGGCGGCCAGCCAGAAGAACGGGCCCAGCAGGAAGAAGAAGTAACGTCCTTGCAGGAAGCTGAGGCCGGTGGCCGCCGCGTAGGACACTTGCAGGACGCCCAGCACGGCCAGTCCCACGACCAGCCAGGCAATCGCGACCCAGTAGCCGGGGCGCTTCACCGCTACCACCAATCCGCCGACCAGGAGCGCGCCGTACGTCACGGCCATGACGGTGAACACTCCCAGGTTTAGTGACCAGGGATTCCACCATACGATGCCGAACACCGTCTCGCCCACCAGCAGATTCCGAAGGTAGGCCCCATTGAAAAACTGGTAGTGGAGCACCCAAGCGACCGTGCGCGGCGCGGTCGCCGCCCCTTGATAGGTGAGGGGCGGTACGATGGCGTGATAGGCGTGCCACGTAAACCACAACCAGGGTCCGGCGATGAGCGTACCGATGGCCACAGCGGCGGCTGTCCAGCGCCAAGCCCGGCGCGGTCCCACGCGCCGCCACAGGGCATGCAGCACAAAGGGCACGGACACCGCCAGCCCCACATATGCCTCTTCCTTAGTCCAGATGACGAGGCCGGCGACGGCGCCAAACAGGGCCGCGGTCCCGGCCCGTATGGTTTGGGCCGTCATGGCCCGCACCGTCAGATAGAACACGACGAGGCTGGCCGCGTCGGCCGTGAGATCATTCCCAATCGTGCCGCCCAGCATGCCGAGCGTCGGAAACAGCAGGCCAAAGGCGGCGGTGAGCGCGACGCGCAGGCGCCGCGTGGGGATCACCAAACCCACCACCAGGTCGATGAAGATGCCCGTCAGCCCCAGCAACCCCGCCGAGAAGCCGCGCGCCATAAAGGCCTGGTCAAATACGTTTTGGATATGGAGCCACGACGCCGTCCGGCCAATCGCCGCATAATAGAGAGGCGGATAAATCCCCACGTAGTTCTGACTCCCCGCCCGATCTCCGCCCGCCGCGGCGCTGGCCCGGCTCACGGTGCGGGCCACCCGAGCGGCTTCGCTGGGCGTTGTGGCCAGCCAACCCTGAGGACCGGCCAACAGGCGATTGCGATGGGTCGCCTGGAGGGCAACCGTCTCGGCGGGCGAGGCGCTGAACTCCCAGGGGTGCTGCCCCGGTGCCACCACGTGCTGGACCGGCGGCAAGACATGGTCGGCCATGTACTGCACGTAGGCAAAGTGGGCCGGTTCATCGGCGCCCTGCCACAGTGGCATGATGCCCATCCACGACAACCCGAGGGCAAAAAAGAGGCCAAACACCACTAGGATCTCCGCCATCCGGACCTTTTCCATGCGCCCCACGCCTCCAACCTCGCTGGGGCGCCTCTCGTCAGAGGGCCTCGGCCGCCCCGCACACCGGGCACCCTCGGCGCGCCGGGATCGCCACCACGCGCATCGCCCCGGTAAACAGATCCACCAGCCACAGGCGGCCCATGAGCGCGTGGCCCACCCCCAGGATCCACTTCAGGGCTTCCCCCGCCTGCAGGGATCCTACCACTCCCACGAGCGGGCCCAGCACGCCTTCGACGCTGCACTCGGCGGACGCATCCGCCACCGAGCCGAACAGGCACGCCAGACAAGGCCGACCCCCGGGCGGCACCACGGTCACCTGGCCCTCGTACCCGAGCGCGCCGCCAAACACCACCGGCGCGCCGCCCCCGACCGCCCAGGCATTCAGCACATCGCGGGTCGACCCGTCATCCAGACCATCCACCACCACATCCGCGCCCTGGAGGAGCGCGGCCGCATTGTCGGCCGTGAGGGCCACCGGGTGCCGCACGATGGACAGCGTGGGACGCTGCTGCGCCAGGCGGCCCGCCGCCACGTCCACCTTGAGCCCACCTAGGTCCGCCGCCCCGTAGAGAATCTGCCGCCCCAAGTCCGTCGCCGCCACGCGGCCGGGGTCAATGAGGACGAGGCGGCCCACCCCGGCCGCCGCCAGGTACGGGGCGCTCCCACAACCGAGGCCCCCCATCCCCACCATGGCCACCGTGGCGCCCGCCAGTTTGTCCAGCATGGCGGGCCGCACGTCGGGCAGCGCGAGTAGGCGCCGTACCCGGTCCACATCCCGCACCACCGGAAAACCCGGGTCGCCGCCCACGCCCTTCATGACGGGGAGGCGACCGTGACCACACCCGTGTTGGGCGAGGACGCCACCGCCCGATCCCGGCGGGCCATGCGCCCGGCGGCGCGGCCCAAAATTGCCGCGTCGACGGCCAGCCGCATGGCTCGGGCCATCTGCACCGGATGCTGGGCCTGGGCAATCGCCGTGTTGATGAGCACCGCGTCCGCGCCGGCCTCGATGGCCAGTGCCGCGTCGGCCGGGCTCCCGATGCCCGCGTCCACCACCACGGGTACATCGACCCGCTCCTTGATGAGCGCCACGGCGGACACATCCAGCACGCCCTGCCCCGAGCCGATCGGTGAGCCCAGCGGCATTACGGCCGCTGCGCCCGCCTCTGCCAGCCGCCGCGCCAGCACGGGATCGGGCGTGGTGTACACCATGACGGTGAACCCCTCGTCAACCAGCTGCCGCGTGGCCTCGTACGTGGCCACTGGGTCGGGCCACAACAGCTCCGCATCGCCAATCACCTCCAGCTTGACCAGGCTGCCGAGGCCGGCCGCCCGGGCCAGCCGCGCCGTCAGTACGGCCTCCTCGGCCGTGTAGGCGCCCGCCGTGTTGGGCAGCAGCGTCACGCCTTTGGGCACGTATTCCAGCAACGACGGCTCATCCGGCTGATCAATGTTCACCCGCCGCACCGCCACGGTGACCAGCTCCGTCCCCGAGGCCTGAATGGCATCCCGCATCCCGTCCCAGGTGGCGTATTTGCCCGTGCCCACGATGAGTCGCGAGCGGAACGCCTGGCCCCCCACGCTCCACGGTCCCATGTCCCCAGGCACCATCCCGGCCCTCTCCTGATCTGTCATGTCGTTCTCCTTTCGTCGCGCTACCCGCCACCAACAAACCGGACGATTTCCAACTCGTCGCGGTTGTGCAATGGCTCGCGATCAAACGCCTCGCGAGCGACCACCTGGCCGTTTTGAAGCACCCCCACCGCCTGGTGGGTGACCCCCAGGTGGGTCAGCAGTGACCCAAGTGTGGCTAGCTCTGGGGTTTCTCGCCAACTGCCGTTCACCTTCAGCTCCACGCCATCACCTCCCTACGTTCCGCCACCGTGCGCCACCCAGGGAGCCGCCAGCTCGCGCGCCGCGCTCTCCGGGTCGGGAGCGAGCCAGAGCGCGTCCACCACGGCCACCCCGGCCAACCCCGCGTCGTGCACCGCCCGGGCGCGCGCGGGATCCACCCCCCCAATGCCCACGACCGGCATCCGCGACCGCCGCACCACTTGGGCGGCCAATTCCAGCCCCCGGGGCTCGAGCCCTGGTTTCGACCGCGTGGGAAACAGGTGGCCAAACACCAGCCAATCGGCACCCGTCGCGCGGTCCACGTCCTCGACGCTGTGGACCGCCCGGGATACCACGCCGCTGGGCCACAGCCGGCGGGCGTCGGACGGCGCGAGGCCGTCGTCGGGAAGATGCACGCCTGCTACGCCTAGGGCCATGGCCACGTCGAGCCGGTCCGCCACCAGCACCGGCCGACCTCCGACCGCCTCCACCAGCCGCGTCGCCAAGCCACTTTGTGTGGCCGCCGGCTGGGTCTTCGCCCGAAGAATGAACACATCCACCCAGGGGGCACACCGCGCGGCGACTTTGGGCCAGTCGGCCGGCGCCCGCGGCACATCCAACACCGCGACCAGCATTAGGTGGACCGCTCCGACGCGACGGTCATTTCCGGTTGCTGCCCCCGCGGCCAGCCGCCGTAAATCAGGACGCTCGCCGCAAACGCCACCAAAAAGCCCAGGTCCGATCCCTGAAACACGCCAGTGGCCAACGGTCCCTGATACACCGTCGTGGAACTGAAAAGCGCCGCCACGACCAATCCCGCCCCCCAGGCCACCAGCGCCGGCATACGATACGCGCCGTAGAGGGACGCCCTTCCACGATAAAGTTCCGCAACCACCACCCCAGGCTTAAGCCGCGTCGCCAGATCCACCAAAAACACGCCGGCCCATGGCGCCAGCACCCCCGCCAAGAGGCTCAAAAACGCCTCGAACGTCCCCATGAACGACTGGGCGGCCGCCAGCAGGACGTACAAACTGCCGGCCACCGACAGCACGGCATCCACAAACACGGTCCGGTAGCGGGGAATGCGAATCTCCGCGGCAAGCAGACTTAATCCCGACGAGTAGATGTCCAGAATGTCCCCGGTCACCATGCTGGCCACCGCCGTCAGCAGATAGGGCACCGCGAGCCCACTGGGCAGCATCGTCTGCAAATACCCAATGGGATTCGCCGTGGTGGCCAGGCCGGCATGCCCGCCGTAAAGCAGGAGGCCCAGCAGCATGAGCGCCGCGGCGGGAATGACGGACCCCCAAGTGGTAGCGCTCCAAATGCGGCGGCTCGGGGTCGTTCGGGGCAGATAGCGCGTATAGTCGCTGGCGGTATTGACCCAGGAGAGTCCCGTCCCCGCCACCACCACCGAAAAAGCCGGCAGCACCCCGGTGAGCCAAGGGCCGTCCGGAATCCGTGCCAGGGCCGCCCACTGCACATGTGGCAGCAGTAGGGCGGCCACCACCACCGTCATGGCGCCAAAAACATAGCTGAAGGCCGTCTGGACGCGCACCAGTGTGGCGTGGCCCAAAAGCGCCACAGAAAACGCCACGCCCATCACCAGCGCCAGCGAGCCCACGGCGACCGGCCAGGTGGGCGCCCACCCAAAGGCAGCGTGCCCGGCGGCCTCCAGGGCCAGCGTGGCCACCACCAGCACCACCGTCTCCCAGCCCACGAGGTTCAGCCACGACACCAGGCTGGGAAACACGTTGCCCCGGGTTCCAAAAGACGCGCGGCTCAGCACCATGGTCGGAACCCCCGTGCGCGTCCCCGGAATGGCAAAGTACCCGATGAGCGCAAACGACCCCACGCCGGTCAGCACCAGAAACCCCTGGGCCAGCGACAGTCCGTAGGACATGGCCACCGCCCCCAGCACAAGACCCACAATGGCCAGATTGGCCGCAAACCACACCCAAAACAAGTTGCCGGGACTCGCATGCCGCTCGCCATCCGAAACCGGATTGGCCCCGTTCTGCTCGATGCGCCACGCTTGATCTCCCGATGCTGCTGCCACAAAACCGCCTCCTTACGCGGTGTGGCCAGGTAAGTCGCAAAACAATAAAGAGCGCGCCAGCCGGCGGCTCCTCGTCCGTCCGCTTCCCTACGCTGGCATTATCCAGATCAGGTCTAAGGGTCGGCACCAGCCTCTCAGCCCGGCATCGGGCTCCCCTAGCGTGGCTTCACTGTACCACAACAGCCCGGGCGCCGCCAGACTGTCAACGACGGTTGCGTCGTCCGTGAAGCACGGCTGCGACAGGAGCCAGATGACACGGCCCAGCGTTTGAGAAGCCTAAGCGGCAACTTCCACCGCGAGGCCGGGGGCGAGAGGCGGATGCACGCCGTGAGGCGACTAGTCGCGCTGGCGGCCCGGGTGCTGGATGCCGGTGCGCCGACCATCGGCCCCACGGTGGCCGTGTGGCTCCGGGACAGCTCCTCCGCCCCCGGCCCGCCAGCGTGGGTGCCCCCGGTGCTGCCCGAAACGCTGCCCGTTCCCACCGGATCCGTGGAGCCGCCGGCGGAGACCCACATCACGTCGATCCTATCCCGGGGGTGGTTTATTGCCTGGAGGGTCGCAGCACGTTTGTGGTTCCGCTCACTGGGCCGCGTGTGGCGTGGTGGTACACGACAACCTTTCGAAAAATGGGGTGGCGCTGCACTGGCGGCGGTCCGGATCCGGGGTTCGAAGGGTTCTACAGCCGTTCCATGTCGTTTGTGCGGTCTCGCCGGGCCCCCGGGCTGAACGTCACGGTGGCCCGGGAGTCCCATGACCCCGGCACAGTCTGGTGCGAACGGGGTGACGGACGCGCTCCGACCACCCAAGCCGGCGTCGGCGAGTGGGCCGGCTGATATGTGGAAAGCCGTGGTGCAGGCGGTCCAGGTCCTCAGGCACCCTCATCTGGCGTCGGTGGCCGTCCCACGTGGTGAACGCCTCGCCCACGATACCGCCCGGGTATTACACGGGATGCGCGCTTCGACAACTTCGCCTGCGCGGTGTATCCGGCACACGGGCCTGGGCTGCCCAGGTCTCTCAGCTGTTTCCGGTTGCTCAACGGCACGCCGATGGGCCCCATGCCAACTCTGAAGATGGCGGAGGGCGTGTTCCCGCCCAAGATGTTTGGCGGCGGCGCCGTCAAGCCGCGGGTGGGGAAGTAATGTCCGTGACGACACCCTTCGCGTTGCTGCTGACAGAAGTTCGGCGCGGTGTGGCCCGGTCGGCGCCGGGAGCGTGGCGGCGCGCCAGAATGGCCACCACCACACGACTCCCCGCGCGGCAGGACTCTATCCCCCCGCGCCGAATCCCCCAGCCACGGCCTTTTTGCTCGCCCTGAGAGGAGTGAGCCCCAACGGACAACCAGTCGCTCAAGCTGCTGGTGCTTGGCAGTTACCACATGATGAACCCCGGCCGCGACGCATTCAACCTCGACGCGGACGACGTGCTGACCGACCGTCGGCAGGCAGAAATCGCCCACGTGGTCGCACGGCTGGCCCCGTTCCGCCCCTCCCAGGTGGCCATCGAGCGCAACTGGCGCATGGCCGGCGACTGGCAGCAGGACTACGGCGCGTATCAGGCAGGCGCCTTCGCGCTCACCCGCGACGAGCGGCACCCACTTGGGTTCCGGGTTGCTGCCCAGGCATCCGTTGCCCGGATCACGGTGGTGGACTGGGACGACGAGGACCCCGCGGCGACGGGGATGGCCCTTCCGAACCCTTGGGCGTACGCGGCGGCCCACCAGCCGCCCCTCCACCGGCGCATGCAACAGATCGGTCAGACCCACATTAGCGAAATGGGCCGCATCCTCGCGCAGGGGACCGTGCGCGACCTCTTGCGCTGGCTGAACAGCCCTCGGGAGGCACAATCCCCCCATCGGATGTACCTGGGGGTCTTGGAGCTGGTGGGCGATCCCGCCGATCCCGTGGAGGTGGGATGGCTCGCCGGATGGTACCACCGGAATCTCACCATCTTTGCGAACCTGGTTCGCCTCGCGGCTTCGCCCAGCGACCGCGTGTTTGCCCTTTATGTGCTGGGCACGCACCGCTCATTCGCCGGTTCGCGGAACTGCCGGCCTGTTCGACGTGACCGACCCCCTCGACTACCTCTGGAAGGTGGTGCGACGGCGATGCCCGTCCACATGAGGTCGTGGCAGAGCCCAGCGGACACGAGCGAGACGGCCAGCTGGCGAGTCGCCTCTGGCCAGGCGGCCCCCATCCAGGCGGGCCGGGCTGGTCCATGGCTATCGGCCCGCTCGTCAGCGAACTCGTGGTGGCGCGGGACAGCGAGCGCTGGGGGGGATGGGCCGGGCCCAGCCTGGACGAGATGGCCGTTAAGGCCGACCCTAGTCACCCTGCCCCCGCGGACCACCTGCTCCGCTGGGCCGTCCATACCGAAACGTCGGGTACGCCGGCGCTCGTGGTGTGATCCCTTGTGAGCGGCGTGCAGTGGCTTCGCGAGTCCCGAGGCTTCACGACTCTGCTGGTGAGTCGCATCGTATCTCGGGTCGGGGATGTCCTCTTTACGCTCGCCACAAGCTGGGTGGTGCTGACCACCTCTCACTCGGTCGTGTTGGCCGCTCTCATCCCCCTGGCGGGATCATTGCCCTCGATCGTCTTCGGACTCCCGTTGGCCACCCTGGCGGACCGGTGGCCGAAGAAATCGGTGTTGGTGTTCGTGGATTGCGGACGGGGTCTCTTGGTGCTGTCCGCTGGCCTTCTCTTGTTGGATCACCACCCCGTCACCGGCGTTTTCGTCGGCGTCATGGGACTCCTCGCGGTCGGCGGGCTGCTGTTTACACCGGCCATCACATCGGTGTTTCCGCGCATGGTCCCGCCCGAACATCTGACCCGAGCCAACGGCCTGTGGGCCGCCGTGACGTCCAGTCTCAGCATCGGGAGCTTTGCGGTCGGGGGCCTGCTGGTCGCGTGGTTGACCCCGGCGGGGGCGCTGCTGGTCGACGGCGTGAGCTTCCTGTGCAGCGGGGCCGTGCTCGCCATCCTGAGGCTGCCGGATGTTCGCTCGGATACCGAGGGGGGTCTGTTGGGTTTCCTCCGCGAAAGTGTCGCGGGCGTTCGCTACCTATGGCGCGACAGCTACCTCCGTCGGCTCATCCTGCTGATCGCGCCGATGAATCTGGTCTTCGGGCCGATGCAGATTTTCTCTCTGGTGTTCAGCCGGCTCGTCCTCCACCTGGGCACAGAAGGGTATGGATTCATCGAGGCCGCGAGTGGTCTAGGAAGCGTCGGCGCTGGTCTGCTCGTGACACGCCTGGCACCTCGGCTGACCTTGCAGACTTGGCTCCGCATCGGGACGTGGGGGTCCGGTGTGACTCTGGCCCTCACGTTGATTTTTCGGGACCTGCCCGTCGCCATTCTTGGCTACGGCGCTATATGGTTTGTCACGACTGTCCTATCGGTGCCCATCGTGTCCTCGGTTCAACGCACGGCGCCGGCGCCCCTGGTCGGGCGGGTCATGCAATCCTTGTTCCTGCTGACAGGCGGCATCAGCGTGCCACTGGGACTGCTCCTCGGCAGCTGGGCCATGAACCGCTTCGGGGCGGTTTCCGCCTTGTGGGCACAAGCGCTCGGATTCGGGACCATTGGCGTGGTCGCACTGGTTGCCCGCTTCAACCCTCCCGCCCATCACGCGCTGGATCAGGAGTATCGCCCGGGGGCGTCCGCACCGCGCAACCCGTCTCCGTGAATCTGAGTCGGCAGCGTCGCGAGGGTTGTCGGCCCTTTAGGTACAAGCTCGTGTCCTGGCACTGAAACGCCGCCACGGCACGGCCCCTCCGCGGTGGGGCGACTCACCCGGCGCCCACTGCCGGCCGGATTCCAACCCTCCGCGCCGAATGCATGGCGCACAAGGGGGATGCCGATGCACCTCGATGCGTGGCAGAAGTTCTGCCGACACCAGCGAGATGGCTGTGGCACGCGCCGGCGCGCAGGTGGTGGGATGGGCCGGGGCCAGCCCGGGGCCGTGCAGGTCGACCCCAGCCACCCCGACGTCGCTACCCACCTGATTGGCTGGGCCGTGGAAGGCGAAGCGTCGAGTTTGCCCACGGTCGTGGTGTGAGACGGCGGCCGGGCTCTCGCTGATGCCGCCGCCGCGGCGGAGTTTGTGCCTGACAGCCGGCGGGGCTTAGAGGGCAGCGCGGTGGGCATGATGCGCCGCGCGCAGCGTGAAGATCCGGGGCTCCCCCCGGGCTATCGCGTGCGTCCCACCGGGCCCGGCGAGCACGCGGCCCGTGTCGACGTGCACCGGGCGGCCTGGCGGCCGATCGACCTCCCGTGGGGGTCCGCGTTTCACCCGACGTATCCCCGGACCAAACGAGCCGGTTCACGGCGTCGGATTACACCGCCGTCCGCCACACCTGCCTCTATGATGCGCGGATGGACCTGGTGGTCGAGGCCCCGGACGGCACGCGGGCCGCGTCGTGTCTGGGCTGGTGGGATCCCGCGACCCTTACGGCCGAAGTCGAACCGCTGGGCGTCGTGGCCGCGCACCGGCGTCTCGGGTTGGCCAGGGCGCTGTGGCGCGCCGTGTCCGATATCGTGGCGCAGTGGGGGGGTCGCGAGGTGTTCATCAACACGGGACCGCGGACGGACTATCCGGCCCCGGCCGCCGCCTACGCCCGAGCGGGCTTTCAGGTGGTGCCGCGTGGACGGTGGTTCCGCCTGCAATCTGCGTCGAACCCATCCATGAACCGACACGGAGCGTTTGGCCCTGGACCGCGTTTACGTGCGGATCCGCTCCCGCCAAAAACACGAACTGCGCCTTTTACTGTCCGAGTGCCGTCACCGCCGCGTTTTGGCCAGCGCTGTTGCCGGCTTTGGTCGCCCCCACGTAGTTTACCGACGTCATTGAAATGGCCGGCCCCCATCTGCTTGAACTGCTGGACGCCCGGCGCCGCGGCCATCGTCAGAGCAACGCCCGCCATCGTCACTCCTGCCAGACCGCGCTGGATCAGGACCCGCTTGATCCAACGCTTGGACTCGACAGCAGACGGGCGTGGGAAGGCGGTACGACGCGTCCTGCGTGTCGAACACCGTTCTGGTACCGTTACAGCAGACAGGCGCCTCGCTGGCGCGAAACAAAAGGGGCGATCCCAATGGGACCGACAGAACGGGTCGAACGATACATGGCGGCGCGCGTCATTCGACACCTGGAGCCACGGATGGAAGACATGCTCCATCGGTTTCTGGCTTCAGAACGCGGACGAGACCTCCTGGCCGATTTGGGTGCCGAAATGACAGCCGACCTCTTGGTATCCGGACCGGACAGCAACAATGATCTGGCAGAGTTGTTGGTGGCCCGACTCGCGGTTCGGCTGGCGAAGGATCACCTGCCGTTTCGCCAGAAGCTGTTGCGGCAGCTGCACGCACTGGGCCCGCTGACGCCCTCCCCCGAATGACGGACGGCCGTTGGCGGTGTGGCAGGGGCCTCGCCGGGGTCCCATGCCGCGCCGCGCGCGCCTCCCTCCCGGCCGGGACGCGATTCAGGATCACCCGCAGCCGCCACAGCGGCCGCGCGGCCGCGGACGTGTGCCACGGGATCCGACAACACAGTGGGCTGCGGCATGGCTGCCCGTCGCTCCTTCCAGGCGTCGGGCCAGAGCAGCAGCGACGCGCCTAGCACATAAATCAGCACGGGTCCCGCCGCGCCCGTCCACACACTGGCGCCGGGTGCCAGGATCCCGCCGAATGCCTCGCCGAACATCCACACCACGGCCCCCCAGACCATGGAGAACCGCAATCCCCACTGCCACCGCACCCGGTTGGGCATCAGGATGAGCACCCCGATGCCCACGTGCGCCGCCACGGCGCCGCCATTGGCCAGCGCAGGAGCCCGAGCCAACGCGGGCGACGACCCAAGTCGGGGAGCCGCCTGCGCTGGCCACAAACATGCGAGGCACCGCTCGATCAAACATGACCGGTTACAGCGGCCGCACCCCGTCCAGCAACCAGAGCGCCCCCAATCTCCACCGAAACCACCTGCGGGTGTCGTCTCGCATCGTTCGCCTCTGCCCTCTCGTGGGGACGAACGCCTTGCTGGATGCCGGAGGATACGTGGATCGAGCTCCTGTGGGTCTGCGCCCGATACCCGGGGACAGCCAAAGCTCACCCCCGTCAGCGGGCGGGGGTGGGCCGGGGCGGTGACCGTCAGGCCCCGGGCGGGAGCCCGGCCAGCTCAGCCAACCAGCGCCGCACCTCACTCGGCGCACAGCCGAGCGTGGCGTCGCCCACCGAAAACTCAATGCGCTGGCGATGCGGCGAGTCGCTGGCGAACGGCTGGGCAAACGTCCACACGTGCTCGCGGGCGGCCAGGACGGCCGCGCGGGTGGCCAGATCGCCCGCCGTCCCGGGCAGCAGGACATGCATCATGGGCGACACCGGTGGATTGGGCGTCACCTCCACGCCGGGAAGCCCCTCGAGCGCGCCAGCCACAGCTCGCGCATGGGCATAGTATTGGGGCATCTTGGAAAGCCGCTGGGCGAGCGCACTGCGCGCCGCGGCGGCGTAGGGCCAAAGCGCCACCAGACGTCCGCCGTGGCGCGTGCGCCACTGGGCGATCTCCGCCACGAGCTCGGCCGGCCCCGCCACCGCCGACCCCGCGATGCCGCCCAACCCCTTGTAGAACGATACGTAGACCGTATCAAAGAGAGCCGCCACCTGAGACGCCGACCGCTCGTAAAAGGGCAACGCCTCCCAAAGGCGAGCGCCATCCATGTGCACCGCCGCGCCGCGGGTACGAGCCCACTGGGTCTGGGCCACCAGCGCGTCCCAGCTGGGCAGCGTCCCCCCCAGGTTCCGCTGGGGCAGTTCCAGCAGAAGGGCGGCCGGCGGCTCGGCCACCTGCTCCAGGTCCTCCAGGGTTAAGGGCACACCCAGGCGGCCGGCTGGCAGGCCATGCAGGTGATGGAGCCGCTCGTAGCCCCTCTCTTCGTGCCAGTCCAAGTGGCAGTGGGGATGAAAGACCACCCCGCGCCGGCCGTGCCGGTCGGCGTGCACTCGAAGCGTGGTCTGCTGCGCCATGGTGCCACTGGGCACAAACAGGGCGGCCTCTTTGCCCAGCAGCCGGGCCACCTCCTGTTCGAACGCGGCCACCACGCCGCCCTGTCCGTAGCGGTCCATCTCCACGTCGGCGGGAATCATGGCGAGAAAATCCCCAGCCCGGCGGTAGCCGTGGCCGTTCAGAAAGCGGTTGCACTCCTCGCGGAGCGCCATCAGCGTGGCGGCGGGCGGCGGCCCCCCAGGTTCATTCGCCATTCAGGACCTCCTGCTCATATGGGTGTACTGGTCAGCACGGGGGTGGGGGGCCGGCTCGTGCCGCCCGTGGGTTCCACCGTAATGGCGAACGCACGGGCGGCCAGGGGCCGCGTCAGCAGATGCGGCCCTGACCAAAGGTGCTGGCCGCCACCGGCTTGCCGTTCACAATCCACCGGCCCTCGGAGGTTTGGCCGGAGGCGAGCGGCGGCAGGCGGCGCACCCACACGATGGGAGAGCCGATACCCCACCGCCCACAGCACCGCGCAGGTGCGTGAGCGGACCCGCGGTCGCACGGGCGCCAGTCGACCACCGGAAAGGCGGCCCGCATGGCCGCATGATCGGTTCAATCCGGGGCGGCCGCCGCCGTGGCACACTCATCGACGGCGGTGGTGAGGGTACCCCGCTCCACCCTGCAGGCGCCGCACGCCGCCAAATGCTGTTGCACAGCCTGGGCTTCCACCGGCCCGCGAGCCCCGGCCACCCACAGCGGCAGGCTGTCGCGGCATGCCTCATGATGCATCGGATTCAGCCCCCGGCACGTCCCGCAATTTGGCCAGCCCCAGTCGCCAACAAGTTTTCAGGATGCCCAGCGGCACCCGCTGGCGCAGCACCGCCTGACCCGACAAGCCTTCCCGGTACACCATGGTGCGTGCCTCCCGCTGATGCGCCGCGAGGTCGACCACCGCGTGGCGGACGGCATCCTGCTCCTGACGTCCGGTGCCGTCGGCGGCACCACCACATCCTCCCACGAATCCCCGGCTGCGGTGCGGCGCGCCCTGCGGAGCACATCCACCGATCGGCTCCGGGCCATCACCAAACGCCACGTGGCCACCCCAGAGCGCTCTGCATCAGCACGGGCCGCAGACCGCCCCACCATCAAGAACACCTCTTGAATGACTTCATCTGCCGACCTGCGGCGGGGTCGTGCGCCGACAAGAGCCGCCACCCGCCCAACGCATCGGTCGTAAAACCGCATCCTGGCATCCTGACCGCCTTCGGCAATGCAGGCAAGCCACGCCTCGCCGTCGGGATCGTGCACCGCCTTTCGGGTCCATCGTAGTGTCCGCACCGGGCTTGCAGGCCCGACCGCTGATGCGGTCACATTTCGGCGCCGCTGGCGAGCCACCGGGTGCCCAAAGAATTGGCTGGGGAGGCAGGATTCGAACCTGCGAATGCCGGCTCCAAAGGCCGGTGCCTTACCGCTTGGCGACTCCCCAACAAAATTTTTGGTGGAGCGGAGGGGATTCGAACCCCTGACCCCCAACGTGCAAAGCTGGTGCTCTACCAACTGAGCTACCGCCCCGCTCCTCTGGTTCAAGGTCATGGAGCGGGTGATGGGAATCGAACCCACGTGACCAGCTTGGAAGGCTGGAGCTCTACCATTGAGCTACACCCGCGCACAAAAACTGCCCTATCGGGGCGCCTCGCCCGGGGGCGGTGAAACAAATTGGCAGGCCAGGAGGGACTCGAACCCCCAACCCGCGGTTTTGGAGACCGCTGCTCTACCATTGGAGCTACTGGCCTGCGACGCTCTAAACTGGATTCTAGCACAAACGGGACTGGTGGGCCATGAAGGATTCGAACCTTCGACACTCCGCTTAAAAGGCGGATGCTCTAACCAACTGAGCTAATGGCCCCCACAAGCTGGTGGCCCCACCGGGATTCGAACCCGGGTTACCACCTTGAAAGAGTGGTGTCCTAGGCCTCTAGACCATGGGGCCAAATCTGGTGGAGATGAGGGGGGTCGAACCCCTGACCTCGTGAATGCCATTCACGCGCTCTACCAACTGAGCTACATCCCCGCATCACCCCGCGGCACGACAAGACGGCCGACCGCTTTGCTAGTATAGCCGGCCGCCAGCTACGCCGTCAAGCGTCGCGTAGGTCTCGGCCGACTTTTAAACGACCGCGATGTCGACCGGGCGTTCCAATCTTATGGAATCATACGCAGCCAGCGTCACGGCCGTTGCGGCGCGGCCGTCCTGACCGGTGGCCAACTCGGGGGCCACCGGTCCGCCAGCCGCCGCGACGACAAAGCGATCAATGAGGAGCGCATCCATGTCCGGACCGTAGGGTGCCACCCGGTGGACCGCCGGACGACTGCGAAACCACTCCAACTGCTCGGCCCATGGGTCCAGCGCCGCCACGCCGGCGGTGCCCACCACGTCCAGCCGCACGTCGCCCCACGTGGGAAATCCCCGAGGGCGCGACCACGAGGGATCCAGCGTCGCGACCGTCCCCCCGCGAAACGTGAACTGCATCAGGGCGGCGTCTTCCACCGCCGTACCGTTGATGCGGTTGGACGCCAGGGCGTACACGCGCGCCACCTCGTCCGCCAGCACCCAGCGCATCATGTCGGCGACATGGCTCACGTGATCCATGACGGCCCCGCCACCCGACAGGGCGGGGTCCAGGAACCACCCTGGCGGCAGCTGCCCGTGGTTGCTGCCCGCCATCGCCAGAATGCGGCCCAGCTGCCCGCTCTGCACGAGCTGCCGGAGGCGGCCCACCGCCGGCAGCCCGCGTACGGGGAGTGCCGCATACAGATGGCCGCCACCGCTCGCCGTGGCTTCCAGCATGGCATCCGCATCCGCCAGCGTGGTGGCCAGCGGCTTCTCACACAGGACCGTCAGGCCTGCCCGCCCCGCCAGCTCCACGTACCGTCGATGGTGGACGTTTTCCGCGGTCACCACGGCCACCTCAGACCGGGCCACCAAAGTTTCGGGGAGCGCCACCCAGGGCAGGTGCAGCCGCTGAGCCGCCGCCTGCCCCCGCGCCGCGTCGCTGTCGGTCACCCCGACAAGCTCCACGTCCGGCCGGGCGCCCAACAAGGCCGCATACGAGTCAAAGTGCATGTGGGCGGCGGAAAAAAGCCCGACCCGGATCCGAGCCGCCGACGTCCGGGCACCGCCGATCACTGGGGTGCTCCGCAAGTCACCACACGGCCCGAGGCCGCCGACTGCCTGGCCTCCGTGGCGAGGCGAATCGCCGCGATCGCTTCGGGAACACTGGCTTCAAACGGCCGGTCCTGGACCAATGCGTCCACAATGTCGGTCAGTTCCAGGTCCCACGGATTGTCCACCGGACCGGCACTGGGCACGACCACGTTCCGAGGCCGGTCCACCCCTTGGCGTCGGGACAGCATCAGGGTCTCGTCCCTAAAGCTGTCGTGCGCCAATAGGCCGTCGGTGCCCACCAGCTCAAACCGCGTCCCGAAGCGGGTTCCGGCCCAACTGCCCACCACTTCGGCCAAAAGGCCGCTTTCGAACCGCACGGTGGCGGCCGCATACATCAGCGGCGAGGGCCCCGGCAGGTCAATCTCCTGGGCAAACACGGTGGCCGGCGCGCCAAAGGTCCAGAGCAAAAAGTCAAAGTCATGCAGGGACAGATCCACCAGCGGGCCCCCGCTCTGCGCACGGTCTTGGTACCAATCGCGGTGACCCCGGGGAAAGGCCCCCCCGCGGTAGAGCCGCGCCACCGCCACGGGGCCGATGTCCCCCGACATCACGAGGTCGTGGGCGCGGCGATAGGCGGGGAAGAAGCGCACCACGTGGCCCACGGCCAGCCGAACCCCCGCGCGGCTTACGGCCGCGGCCATGGTCTCGGCCGCATCCACGGTGAGCGCCAGCGGCTTCTCGCACAGGACCGCCTTGCCCGCCGCGGCCGCCGCCTCCACGTACTCGCCGTGCGTCGGGGTCGGACTGGCCACGTCCACCACATCCACATCCCCCAGTGGCGCGTCCTCCCACGACGCCCAGTGCGAGACGTTGAGGTCGGCGGCCAGACGGGACCCGTTGATATCGGGATCCACGACCCCCACCACCCGGATGCCCCGGCCCCGCTCCTGCATGCGGGCCCAGGCCTCCCCATGAACGCGGCCCATCGTCCCTGCCCCCACCAGCAGCACCGACACCGTTGGCCAGCGAGCACCCATGTCATCCCCCCTGTCGGCCAGTCTACGATAAAGACCGGCACGAACCGAGTCTCAAGGCGCGCGACCCGCAAGTCGGCGGCCCCTTCGTCTCCGTCAAGGGAGCTGCTCAGAAGTGCTTCGACAGGAGGCGCCCAGTCATATTCGCGGCGCACCATGCCCCTACTGCATCACCATGACCTGATTGCGGCCACCCTGCTTGGCGCGGTACATCGCCTGGTCCGCCCGGCTGAACAAGCCTTCCATGGTCATGCCGTTCAGATAGGGCGCCACGCCGATGCTGACCGAGGTAGCCACGTGCGCCCCATCGTCCCAAACAAACCCTTCGGCCACGGCTTGCCGAATGCGTTCCCCGACGCGTTCGGCTGCGGCCAGCGGCGTCTCGGGCAGAATGACCACAAACTCATCGCCCGCATAGCGGCACGCCACGTCGCCGTTCCGCACGTTGCCGCTGATCGCGCGCGCCAGCTGCAGAATGTGGGCATCGCCGGCCTTGTGGCCATGCTGGTCGTTGACCCGCTTCAGCGAGTCGGAGTCGATCATCAGGAGGGCCAGCGGATGCTCCTCGGCATCCGCCTGCTCCAGCATCTGTCCGAGCGCGGCCTGAAACCGGCGCGAGTTGCCCAGCCCGGTCATGTGGTCGGTCAGGGCAATCTCCTCCGTCTGCTGGTACAGTTGGGCGTTTTCAATTGCAATGGCGGCCTGGCTCGCGACCGCTGATAAAAAGTCCAGGTGGTCCTGGTCGTAGGTCGCGCGATAGCTTTGGGCGCTAATCGCGCCAATGACTCGCGACTCGTGCCGCAAGGGCGCCACCAGCATGCCCACCACTTCCTTCGACGACCCAATGGTTCCGGCGCCGCTCGGCACCCCCTCAAACCGCCGTGCCTCGCCGGAGCGAATCACTTCGGCCGTGGGACCAGTTTCCGGTAACGGCAGCACCTCCGACGGATAGCGCTTGCCGTCGTCAAAGAGGTACGCCATGTACACCTGACCCGGGTCGTGCGGAATCGTCAGCATGACCACGAAGCTGTCAATCTGGAGTTCCTCAGCGACCGTCTGGTGCAGGGTGGGTAGCAAGAGCTTCATCTGAAGGTTGCTGTTCATGAGCCGCCCCACGCGCTCCAGGGTCGTCAGAAGCCGGCCGCGCTTGCGGGACTCCGCCCGCTCACGGTCATAGCGAATCTGACCCGCTGCCAGCGTGCCCAGGGCCGTGACCAGCGGAGCCACCTCGGCGGTGATCATGTCAGGCTCGGGACTGCCCACGGCCAGCACTCCCAGCAGCGCCCGCCCGTCGTACAGCGGTGCGACGGCGACGCTGCCGAAGTCTTCCATATGCGGCTCGTCCAGGTCGGCCGCCGCCACAGCGTTGTGCACCACCAGATCCCCCACCCGCACCGCCGTCGCGGTGGGCTCCGACGTGGCGATGTCCCACGCGCGGTTGGATCCCCGCTCCGGAAACCCCAACTGCGTCACCATCTGCATCTGGCCATGCCCCACCGGCACGCCGATGTACCCGTAGTCCAGCCCGACCAGCTGCAAGCCCTGCCGCAGCAGATTCTGCAACAGCACCTCCAGCGGCGCCTCGCGCAGCAGGTTCTCCTGGATCACGCGCAGATTATCCAACTGCATCAGGCGGCGACGGTCCTCGCGCACATGCTGCTGCTGCAGGACGAACCCGCGCCCCAGCATGCCCGCGCTCAGGATGAACACCGCGAGCACGGCGGCTTCAAAGGCAAAGGCCGCGCTCGCGGTGCGCGGCCAGGCGCCCACCGCGAAAGCGCCAATCATGACAGCACTGCCGATGGCGGTCCACCGGAGCGACCCGTACGTGGTGAGTGCCAGCGCCTCCCCGCCGTAAAGCACCCAAGTGTCGCCGGACACGCCCCCACTCAGACGCACCGCCAGGGTAATGGCCACCACATCCATCCCAATCGCCGCACGGTTCCAGGTGGAGTAGTCCCACACCCGCACGGCGATGGCGCCGCCACCCAGCGCGAGGGCCGCCCCGAGCCACACCCATCCGTCCTCGTGCGAGCCAAACGCAAAGAAGCCCGCACCGATCCAGACCACCACGCGGACCAAAAACAACACGCGGTGCATGTCGAATCTGGTCCAAGGCTGCATCCAGTCGCGCACAGGTTCTCCCTTCCCCACCCGGTGGGTGGCGTGGCGCCCGATGGATCCCGTCCGCGAATAGTACAGCATCGTTGATTGTACAGGAAACCCTGGTGTGGCGCCCCATCGGGCCCCAACATTGGTCGACCCGGCGCCAGAATCTGGGCCGATGCGCCCACGACCCGTCCTCGTCCCCCAGCGGCGTCCTCCCCGGGTAACAGGTATAGCATCCTTTATCGCCTCGGACAGGCACCTGCGCAAAGTCTCACCAACATTGCCAGTCGGCATTGGGCTGTCTGACACGGAGGAACCTTTGGGTGCAGGCTTTCCTCGGGGAGCGTCTGGCCGGCGCGCCCCCGGACTCACATCACCGTTCGCACTGGAAGGGGCAGCCCGGATTAATGACAATCCCTGTCCGATGGGCCACAGCCGGCATCATGATGGCCGCCGCGGCCGTCGCGACGAATGCGGCTGGACTGTACCCGCCGAGCAGCCGGGGAATCCCGGTGGCCATTGTGCACGCAACCTTGACTAATCTCGGCTACAGGACGCGTGGCGTCGAGGGGCGATTAGGACCGCGCAGACCAGCCGCAGTGGTCCGGTTTCACTCCACGCACGGGCGGGAGCAGGATGCCCAGGGAGGCGGGCGGTTCACGCCCCTCTCGGGGGCCCTGGCCCCCCGCGCCTGTCGCTGGGGGATGCGGGGCCAGCCGTGCAGACGCTCCAGCGCGACCTCACCCAACTCGGATACCACCCCGGGCCCGCGAACGGAATTTTTGACGAGAGACCGGTAAAGCCGTCATGGCGTTCCAGCGCCGCAACCGCCTGGTGGTCATCGAGGCCGTCAACGAACGGACCCGTGACGCGGTGCTTCGCCAATTGGGCGACACCCCGCCGGCGTGGGGTGCACCGGGAAATCCGCAGGCATCCGCGCCCGCGCCCGCCCCCAAGCGTCCCGCGCCCCAATCGCCGACGCCTCCCCCGTCCGCCCGCGCGGTCGGTCCCATGGTGCTGGGGTATTACACCCAGTACACCCCCAGCTCGCAGACGTCGCAGCAGAGCCTCGCTGCGCATGCGACCCCATGGCATCGCTCTGGTACTCGGGGCTGAGTGCTGTGGGCCCCCTGGTGGTGCTCCTGGCGACGGTCCTCCGGGACTCGGGATGAAAATCCTGGCAGGCCAGGGCTGGTGGGCTTTGGCGCCACCGTGTACAGCATTGACCAGGTGAGCCTCCGCCAAACCCTCACCCAACGCGAGTGGGGGAGCGGATGAACGCCAGCATGCGGTTCATCATCCGCTCCTGGGGGGGTGGCTGGGATCGAGCTGGGGTCTCCACCCCACGCTGGGTGGCGCCCCTGTGGCTACGGCGGGCGGCGGTGCGGCCGCTCGCCGAGGCACCCTCGCCCACGGCTCAGGCATCCTCGTAGGGATGGGGCGCCACGCTGGTGACTGTGAGCGTGCCCCGGCGCATGTGGCCCGCCACCACCAGCACACCGCGGCTCTGGGGAGAAAACAGATGCTGGCCATAGCGCGCATACCCCTGCTCGTTCAGCGACGCGTCCAAAAGCCCGGTTTCGTCCAGGAGGGAGAAAAACACGATCAGGCGCCCACTGCGGGTGGGGGGGCGGTGCGGGCGCACCAGCACCCCAGCCGTACGCACCCAGGCGCCGTCGGAGGCACCACAGGCCTCCCGCACCGTGGCAAACCCGTCGGCCGCCAGACGCGCCCGCCACAGCGCCATCTGTTGCGTGGTTTGTCCGAACCCCAACAGCCGGTACTCCCAGTAGAGCCGCTCGGCCAGGGTCCAGGTTCGTCCCGCCGCCCGCTCGGTCGTCATCCCCAGGGGGTCGAGACTCCACAGTTGCTCCAATAGGCGCTCGCGATCCGCATCCCAGGCATCAAACGCACCCAGGCGCACCAGCTGGGCCAGCCGTCCCGGATCCAGCCCACTCGCGCGCCACAGCGCCTCCACGCGACCGCCGCCGGGCCCGAGGGACCGGCCGGCGGCTTCCAGGGCGGCGGCGCCGTCGCCCATCCCCACCACCGCACGGTACCCCACCCGAATCGCATTGGCCGACGGCACCCAGGTGAAGTCCTCCGCGCTGGCCCCGGCGGCCAAGGGCCAGAGGGCCACGCCCCGCCGCCGCGCCTCCACCACCAGCACATCGCGGGGGTAGTACCCCATGGGCTGGGCGTTTAAGAGCCCGGCCACATAAGGACCGGGGAATCGGTCCAGCAGGTACAGGGTGCGGTACGCCGTCTCCGCAAAGGCGGCCGCATGCGCTTCGTTGAATCCGTAGCTGGCATACCCCACCATCTGCTGAAACACCTCCTGCGCCACCTCGCGCGCCACCCCTCGCGCCACCGCCTTCTCTAAAAACACCTGTCCCATGCGGTCCATCTCCGCCTCCGAGCGGGCATGCGTCATCACCCGCCGCAGCTGGTCGGCTTCCCCGGGGGTGAAGCCCGCCAGCGTGCTGGCAATCGCAATCACCTGCTCCTGAAACAGCACTACCCCGTAGGTTTTCTTTAAGATTGGCTCCAGGTCGGGATGAGGATACTGCACCGGATCCTCGCCACGCCGCCGGGCCACAAACGGATCTACCATGTTGCCTTTGATGGGTCCGGGCCGTATCAGGGCCAGGCTCGCGACCACATCCTCGAAGTGATCCGGCTGCAGCCGCCGCGCCAGCGCCCGCTGCGCGGGGCTTTCCAGCTGAAACACCCCGATGCTGTCAGCCGCCTTAAGCCGGCGGTACACCCCCGGATCCTCCGGGGGGATGCGGTCTATCTGAAACATCGGATCCTGTTGGCGGATGGCCCTCTCTGCAAAATCTATGGCGGTAAAGGTGCGCAGGCTCAGCAGATCCAGCTTCAAGAGACCCAGGTTCTCCACGTCCCGCTTGTCAAACTGGCACAGGGCCACCCCCTTGGCCGATCGCTCGACCGGGGTGACCTGCTCCAGTGGATCTCCACTGACCACCAGCCCGCCCAAGTGCGTGCCCAGGTGGCGCGGCAGCCCTTCCAAGCGCACCGCCCAGGCCAGCAGTCGGCGGTGAAGCGGGGATAGGTTCAGCGCCGCCAGTTCGGGCACCTCCTCAAGCTGGGCTTCGTCACCCACCAGCCGGGCCAGCGAGCGCCCGGGCAGCGACTTGGCCCACCGATCCAGGACCGTCGGCGGAAACCCCAGCACTCGGCCCACCTGTCGAATCGCCAGCCGGGCGCGAAACGTCTGATAGGTGGCCACCGCCGCCACGCGCTCGCGGCCGTACCGGTCGCGCACGTAATCCGCCACCTCATCACGCCGCCGTGCGTCAAAATCAATATCAATATCCGGCGCCTCCGCCCGCTCCCGGCTCAGGAACCGCTCAAACAGCAGCTCGCGGCGCGCCGCATCCACCTCGGTGATGCCGAGACAGTACGACACCACGGAGTCGGCCGCCGATCCCCGGCCCGCAAAGCGAATGCCGCGGCGGCGGGCAAAGGCGGCCACGTCCTCCACCACCAAAAAGTAATCCGAAAATCCCAGGTCGCGTATCACCCCCAGCTCATGGGTCAGGCGACGCGACAGGCGACGCCACCCAGGGCCATAGCGGCGGGCGGCGCCGCGCTCGGTCAGCTGCACCAGGGTGGCAAACGCATCCCCCACGCCGGGCCAAGACGGCATCCGCTTTTGGCCCAGCAGGGGCACCGGTTCCAACCGCTCGCCCAAAGCGCGCGTGTTGTGCAGGGCGGCTGGGGCCAGGTCACCCAGAGCGCGGGCCAAATCGGCCGGCCCCTGCAGGAATCCACACGCATTGAAGGGCCGATCCGGGTGGGGCGTCTCCACTGGAAGGCCGTGCCGCACCGCCACCATCAGGTCATAAGGAACAAAGCCCGTGGCATCGGCGTGGTGCACCTCCACTGCGGCCACGCACTTGAGGTGCAGCACCTCACCCAGGTCGCGCAGCGCCTGATGAATCATGCGGTCGCCGGGCAGCCAGCCGACCGCCAATTCCAGATGCAAATGGCGACCAAAGATGGCTTTGAGACGTTCGGCGGTGGTTCGGACCCGCTCCCGCTGGCCCCGCTGCAGTTTGGCGTCCAGCACGCCGCGCCGCCCACCCGACAGCGCCACCAACCCAGGACCATGCTGAGCCAGCGAGGCCCACTCCACACGAGGCGTCTTGCGTGGATGCTGCCAGGCCGCCTCCGTCAGGAGCCGTGTGAGTTGGACGTAGCGGTCCGGGGTGGGCACCAGCAATACCAGCCGGCCCTCGTCCTCGCCGTCGGGTGTTCCCTCCTGACGCGCCAACTGCACGGTGGCGCCGGCAATCGGCCGGATGCCCGCCTCGGTGGCGGCGGCGGTGAGCCGCACCAGCCCTGACACCCGGTGCCAATCGGTCAGCGCCACGGTGTCCACCCCTGTGGCCACGGCTGCCGCGACAAGATCTTCCGGAGTGCTAGACCCGTCCAAAAACGAAAAGGCCGAGTGATTGTGCAGCGCTGCCCACCCCACGCGCCCACCTCCCGTATGATAGAACTTGCGTTCTATCATACGCGACTGCGGGATGTTCGGGTGGGCGAGCGGCACACATACACATGCTGGACCGTGCTCCAGTATCGCAGTGTTGGCGACCGTGTCCGCCACAGAAGACGGAACCCCGCGACCCGCGCATTTCACATCCAACCGAGGGGGCCACATCTGGACGCAGACACGCGGGGGCCTTTCGGGACGCAGGACGGCGTCGCGGTTGCCGCAATGCGGTCCTGCCGGTATCATGCCTGAGGCATCCCGCCATCAGCATCCGCAAAGGAGACGCCCATGGCCATGCCGGCCGTTGACAGGGATGAAAAATGAGGGGTCGAATGAGGCCAGGGTTCTTCGACCGAGATCGGCTTCCCTCTGATGCCGCGAGCTCGTAAAGGAGACGGAGTCCGACCCCGTCGAGCGTTGATAGGTGGTGCCACGGCCGCCCGCGGGGGCCCGTGAGCCCGTAGAGGAGAGTTCGAGATCACTCCGGGGTTGTCGAAGGCCTACCCCGACGCGGGAGGGGATGGCGATGGAGACGGTGGTGACCCATGGGGCCGGGTTGGACATCCACAAGGCGCTCATCGTGGCGACGGTGTTCACGCCCGGCACGACGGAGACGCGGTCGTTGGGCACGCTGACCGACGACCTGCTGGTGCTAGGGGACTGGCTGACGGCGGCGGGCGTGACGCACGTGGCCATGGAAGCCACGGGGGTGTACTGGAAGCCGATTTACAACGTGTTGGAGCCATGCGAGTTCGCGGCGGTGCTCGTGGTGAACCCCCAACAGATCCGGGGGATGCCGGGGCGGAAGACCGATGTCCAGGACAGCCCGGGGATCGCGTCGCTCTTGAAGGTCGGGGTCCTGAAGGGCAGCGACATCCCGGCGCGGCCGCAGCGGGAGCTGCGGGAATTGGTCCGGTATCGCAAGAGCCGCATCGAGGCACGGACGACGGAAGTCAACCGCGTCCAGCAGGGGCTCGAAGGCGCCAACATTAAGCTCAGCAGCCTGTTGAGTGACGTGTGGGGCAAGTCCGGGACCCGCATCCTCGACGCCTTGGCTAGTGGGGAGACGGACCCGGAGGTGCTGGTGACCCACGTGGACCGACGGGTCCGCGCGGACCGCGCGGACCTCATCCGGGCCCTGCGGGGACTGGTGGGGCGTCACCAGCAGTTCGTGCTGGGGTGGCAACTCCAGCACCTGGCGTTTCTCGACACCGAGATTGCGGCGCTCAGCCGGGAGATCGCCCAGCGCCTCGCCAATGTTGAAGACGCCCTCACCCGCCTGGCGACGATTCCGGGGGTGGGGCGTCGGGTCGCCGAGACCCTTATCGCCGAATGTGGCACGGACATGCAACGGTTTCCGTCGGCGGCGCAGTTTGTCTCGTGGGCCGGGTTCAGCCCCGGCCAGCGGGCCAGCGGGGGGCACGCCCATCCCGCCCCGGTACGCAAGGGCAGCAAAGCGCTGCGCGGGGCGGTGGTGGAAGCGGGCCAGGCGGCCGGCCGGACGCGGACGTATCTGGGGGCGGTGTACCACCGGCTGGCCGGCCGCCGGGGCAAACAGCGCGCTGCGGTGGCCACCGGGCGGCACATCCTGGTGGCGGCGTACCACATCCTCAAGACCCCGGAGACGGTGTACGAGGACTTGGGTGCGCATTACTTCGAGGCGCGGGACCGGGCGGCGGTCGTTCGGCGGGAGTTGCACCGCCTAGAGGTGCTGGGGTATCGCGTGACGCTGGAGCCGGTGACCTCGGCTGCGGGGTGATCACCCCGCACCACCCGTAGTGCCAGGTGCATGGCATCCCACTACCGGTAGTACGATCAATCTATTTTTCAGAGGAGGATTCGGGGTGGGCTTGGGGGCGGCCTGGTGCTTCGGATAGCCCAGCGCTCTCCCGCTCGCTCCCGCGTCGCCTGCGAGGTGTCCGCAAACCGCCCCTTCCGAGCCTGCGGGACGTCCTCGGGGGACCGGAAGTCGTGCGCCGCGATGAAGGCGCCCGCGCGTCCTGGGGGGACCGCGGCGCCTCGGGTGGCGTCGCTCGTCGCGCCCAGTCACGCGAGACCTTCCTGGCCAGCGCCATGGGCCGGTGACAACTGTTGCCACAGAAGGGAGCGGATCCTGATGTCAGACGTAGTGCGTCCCTTGAGTCCCGCATTTACCGACGAGGAACAGTTGCCCGCGAAGCAAATGCAGACGGGCTATAAGGCCGTGCGCGACCGCATGCAAGCCCACGTGTCTGGTGGTGGCTTTGCACGGCCACCCCCGACTCAGTGCTGCAGCCCTATCAAGATGTGAAGCAACTGTGGGAATTGATGACCGCCATGCTTGACGAAATCGAGAGCCGTCAGCTGATTGCGCTGGCGGTGCGGCGACTGGGGTCACGGCAGGGCGACGGCCTGTCGCTGGACGAGGGCATCGAGGCCATGCGGGCCCCAGATTCGCCGTGACCGTCACGCTGTTGCCCGCCATCCACGAGGTGAATCTCCCTATGATCCGTGAGCGTCCCGTTGGAGCCCCGCGAGAATGTTTTGGGCGCTATCACTGCGGCCGTGGGTGCAATGCCTGTCGAGCCTCGCCGGCGAGTACCGCTGTGGCGTGACCGTGAGGGCCTGTACAAGTGCCGGTTTTCCTCGGGACTGCACCCGGACGACGAGGATAGGCGCTGGGCCGGGTCCGTGGACGCCGACACGGGCTCGGTGGTGACCTGGGCGGCCGCTTCCGCTACGCTCATCTCCCGACGAACTTCTACAACCTTCTGCGCCAGCGCATTCAGTCCGAGAGACATCTGGGAACGACCGACGCATTTCGCATCGGCCGTTTGAGGAAGGTGCAACGCCGGTCCCGGTGATGGGCGGGCGTCTCTGGCACCTGGGCGTAGCCAGCCTCTCTGAACGACGGGCTCCACGCGGAGCCAGGTCTCTCGGTCGAGGCGCGCCGGGTGCCGGCCGGGCGTCGCGGCAACGATCTCCGTGCCAAAACAGCACCGCTATACGAAACCTGCTCAAACTTGCCCATGAGGGGATGAACCGATTTCGTTGGAATTGTTCGCTCTTTCGCAGGCCGCCGTGTGGCTCCCAGCCGTTTCCGGCTCATCCCTCCGCAAGGTCGGCACCGCAACCGCGAACGTCCTGCCGGTAGCCGTGACGGTTCCCCTCATCCGAAAGCCCCCGGGCGGCTCTCCTCCGGTACTAAGCTTCCTTCCGGCGACAGGGGGGATCCGGCCCCCAACCGCTACCGTCTTGCCTGTCCCGTCCCCTTGCGGGTCAAGCGGGCACCCACGCTGGTACTCCTTGCGAGGCAAGGCGGATTTCCCAGGGTGGTTGCCCCTTGGCCGGTCACGCAGTCCGGTAGCTTACTCCGGCGGGGAACCTCCCCGCCACGGAATTGCTCAGATTGGCATTATACGAATACGGTTAGATAAAGCCAAGAAGAACTGTTAAAGCCCCTGCCCTCCCGTGACCCTAGTCTCGGCTCTCGGCGGCGGTTTATGCGCCGTCGGGCGACCAACCGGCCGGCGGCCGCATACCGTACACGAGTTCCGCCGCCGGGCGCGACCGGAAAGTCGGAACGAAAGAAGGGACCCGCGTGCGTCGTCGACTGCTGAAGTCCAAAATTCACCGCGCCACGGTGGTGCTGGGCAACCTCCACTACGAAGGCAGCCTCACGCTGGGCCACGCCTTGATGGCGGCCGCCGACCTGGTGCCCTATGAGTTCGTGCACATCACGAACATCAACAACGGCACCCACTGGGTCACGTACGCCTTGGAAGACCCCGACCATCCGGAGATGGTGTGCATGAACGGCACGGCCGCTCGGCACTTTCTCCCCGGCGACCCGATTATCGTCCTGGCCTACGCGGACGTGGACGACCGCAACGCGGCCACCCACCATCCCCGCACGGTGCATGTGGATGATCACAACCACGTGGTCCGGGTCGAATGATGTCGAGTGGCGTTCCGCCTCATCCAGTCGGGCCGTCGGCCCAGCGGGCGATGACGGACCAGTCCCGGTCCTCCGCCAGCTTGGAAAACTCGGGCCCCACCGGTGCCTGGTACTTCGCCTGCGGCCGGGAATAAGGGGCGGAGGGACGTTCCAGGCCGTGAAACACCAGCTGGGCCACCCGCACCCCCGGATACAGGTACACCGGCGTGTCGGCCAAATTCGCCAGCTCCAGCGTCAAAGATCCCCGATACCCGGGCTGCACCATGATGGCGGTGGCCACCATGAGCCCGAGCCGTCCCCACGAGGAGCGGCCAATCACATAGGCCATCAGGTCTGGGGGCACCGACAGGTACTCCAGCGTAGCGCCCAAGACCAACTGGTTCGGATGCAGAATCATGCGGTCGCCCACCTCGACCCGCACGCGTTCCTGAAAGTCGCTTACCGTGTCCCCCGCGAGCGGATCAATCGGACCCCGTGCCGAGCGCTTCAGCAAGATGAAGTCTGTGCCCAGCCGAACGTCCAGGCTGCCGCTCTGCACCTGGCCGGTGGACAACAGCGGTGTGACCACCAATCGGCGGTCCGCCCCCGGGTCGCGCATCCGCGCCCACAGGTCGTCCTCACCCAGCACCAAGTCCGCCACCTCCTTCCGCGAACGCCGCGCCCGCCGCCTCCAGCGCCCGCCAGCGCCGCGTCAGCGTGCTGGCCTCAATCGCTTTGACGGCCAGCGCCTCCAGGCCCCGGTGCCCGGCCGCTTGCAGGTCCGCCAGCGCCGCCAGGATGGCCCCCCGCCCCATCGGCGGCGCCTCAGGCGGCCAATGGGGCGGCAGTGCGGCCAACAGGCAACGCCGCGCCTCCTCCTCATCCGCAGCCGTGCCTTCCGCGAGCCGGTCGGCGACGACGGCCGCCGCCGGTTGGCCGGCGACCGCCTCGCGGGCCCAGTGCGCCAGCGGCACGGGATTGTCTGCATCGGGGGCGCTGAATCCGATGAGCGCCCCCTCCGGGGTCTGCAGCACCTCGGCGTGGCCCATCACGATAAAGGCCCACGTCGTGTCCGGCGGCTCCAGCCAGCGCCGCACCACGGCCGCCGCGGTGCCGGCCGGCCGCTGTGCCCCAAGGAGCCAGTGCACCGTGTCGGGTCCCGGAGTCACCCGGGCCAGCAACCGGGCGGCTGGGGGTGGCACCATCTGACACTCCCGTTCCCACCAGGCTCGCCAATCCTCCTGTGTCGCCAAAGGACCGTCCCCTCGCTCACGTCTCTTGTGTTTGTGCTAGGTTGTAAGCCGACAGGCGCGGCGGACCATGTCCCGCAAGCTCCCGCCGCTCTAGTGTACCTGTCTTACTTTACTTAAACATGTCGTCGGCCGTGCGGAGGGAGCCGGCGTGCCGCCTACAGGAGGGATGCTCATGCCTGCAGCGCCAGTGGCCGCGAGCCCCGCGGATCGATTTCGGGGCTTGCCGGTGGCGGCCTTTGAGGTGTTTCAGATCGCCGGCTTTGACGCACGCATGGCCGCGCTCCGTCGAGAGGCCACGCCCCGCCTGGCCGCCCTCGGCCAGGAACTTCTGCCCGCCCTGTCGCGGCGCTGGGGCATGCCCGCGCACGCGCACGTGGCCCACCATCTGCGGCGGCGCGTGAACCCGCCCGAGGACACCTGGGTGGCCTGGAGCACGTCGGCCCGGGGCTACAAGGCGGAGGTCCACTTTGAGGTGGGGCTTTCGCGCACGTCCGCCTTCGTGCGGCTGGCGGCCCTGCCGGAAGCCGGACCGGTCAAGCTGGCGCTGTTAAACCAGCTCACGCCGGAACGCCTGACGACGCTCACCGCTGGGACCCAGCTGGTCCGGTTCACCCCGGACCACCATGGCCTCGAGCAGGTGCCCGTGGGTGAGCTCACGGCCGACTGGGGCCACTGGGTCCGCCAGGCGAGCCGCGCCCAGCACGGATGGGCGCTGGTGGTGGACGTCCCCCGTGCCGCCGTGGTGCGGCGACGAGGCGCGTGGGCTCTGGACGTGCTGGCCGCGATGGACCAACTGTCGCCCGTGTGGGCGCTTAGTCGCCCCCGCGGGCAGGATGGGCTTGCGCCCTGACCCAGGCGGGCAGGGCGTCGGCCGCCAGCGGAAACAGCCGGCCAACGCTGTCCAACAGTGCCGCGAGCGCCGGGTTGGCGTGACCCTCGACGGGGAGGATGAGCGAGGTGACGCGGCTCATGGGAGCCAGGTCGGCCACGGGAATCACCGCCAGGGTGCCCCCACGGATGTCTTCCTCCACCACTGACCGGGGCATGAAGGCGGCACCCAACCCCAGCCGCACCATCGACCGCACGCCCTCGTGGGTGTTGAACTCCATCATCACGCGCAGCAGGATCCCCTGCGGCTCCAGCATGCCGTCCACAAATGACCGGAATCGGGATGGCGTCTGGTACGAGACGAAGCTCAGGTCTGCCAGCCGCGCGATTGGAAGGGGCTTCGGCCAGCGGGCGGCGGTGGCCGGGGACGCCACCAGCACCACGTCATCTTGGGTCAGCGGCAGCGACACGATGCGCGCATGCACGACGGGCACGGTGACCACCGCCAGATCCACCCGATGGGATAGGACTCGGTCCACATTGTCCTGCACTTCTCCGGTCTCCACATGCACCTGCACCGCGGGGTAGTGCCGCCCAAAGTCCGCCAGCACCCGCGGCAGCACGGTGGTGCTCACCATGCTGACCGCCCCCAGCCGGACTGTACCGTGCCCGGGCCGGTCTAGGTTGGCCACCGCATCCACGGCCTGGTCCGCCAGCGCCGTGATTCGGCGGGCGTAGCCATACAAGAGTTCGCCCGCCGGCGTCAGGTGCAGCCGGCGCCCGCGGCGCCACAACAGCTTGCAGTCCAGTTCCTGCTCCAACCCCGACAGCTGCTTGCTCACGGCTGGCTGGGTCAGCGCCAGCTGCAACGCGGCGCGCGTGAGACTGCCGGTTTCGACCACCCGGGTAAACGTCCGAAGTTGCTGCAGTTGCACAACGGCCTCCTTATCTCCCGGCCCGCCCCTCGTCGGCTGTCGGCGCCCGGCTTCACGGACGGCCACCGGGTGCCTAGAATAACTTCGCGGAATACCCGCGATAACAGACCGTCATTTTATATCGTCCCCAGATGCGGCTACTATGTAACCAGGTAGGTAACCAGAGAGACCGCGACCAGAGAGACGAGTCAGAGCGACACGGACGCGAGACGATAGAACCCTGGTCATGGTGTCTAACGAGGCCGGTTGGCCGGCATCCGGGGCCCAGAGCTTTAAGGGAGGCGCTGACAGATGGCGGGGACGCGCGGTGTGGCGTGGAAAATTGGCGGGGATCAGGGCGAAGGCATCGACTCTACCGGCGATGCGCTGGCCACGGTGGCGAACCGGATGGGCTACTACGTGTACGGGTACAAAACTTTTTCGTCGCGCATTAAGGGGGGGCACACCAACTACAAGGTGCGCGTGGCCACGCTTCCCGTGGAAGCCACCACGGACACCACCGATGTGCTGGTCGCCCTGAATCAGGAAACCATTGACAAAAACGTCGCGGAAGTGCCGCTCGGGGGGCTGGTGCTGGCCGATGCGGCTTTTCATCCCGTGTTGCCGGCCCACCGAACCGGGGTACACCTGATTGAGTTGCCACTCACCCTAATTGCCAAGGAGCTGGGTTCGGTCCTCATGCGCAACATGGTGGCGGTGGGCGCCTCGGCCGCCCTGATGAACCTGCCTCTCGCGCCGTTTCAGGACTACGTGGCGCGTCGCTTCGGCTCCAAGGGCGAGGCCGTCGTGGGACCCAACCAGGCGGCGGTGCAGCGCGGCTACGACCAAATTCGCGCCGAAGCCGGACATCTGACGCAGATTCGGCTGGGCGAGCCCCACCCCGGCGACCGGGTGGTCATCACCGGCAACGATGCCCTGGCGCTGGGGGCGCTGGCCGGCGGCTGCCGCATCATGGCCGCCTATCCCATCACGCCGGCCTCCGACGTCATGGAGGCGCTCACCAAGTGGATGCCGCTCGTAGGCGGCGTGGTGGTGCAGTCCGAAGACGAGATTGCGGCCATCAATCTGGTGATTGGGGCCGGGTTCACCGGCGCGCGCGCCATGACCGCCACCTCCGGCCCGGGCTTTTCGCTGATGCAGGAGGCGCTGGGGTTGGCGTCGATGACCGAGACGCCGGTGGTGGTGGCCGACATCCAGCGCAGCGGGCCGTCGACGGGCATGCCCACCAAACAAGAACAATCTGACCTGATGCAGATGTTGAATGGCAGCCACGGCGAGTCGCCGCGCATTGTGCTGACGCCCAGTTCGATTCCGGAGGCGTTTGCCGACGGGATGGACGCCTTTAACCTGGCCGAGCAGTACCAGTGCCCGGTGCTCATTGCGTCGGACCTGTCGCTGGGGCTCTGGACGCAGAGCGTCGAGCGGTCGGTCCTGGACCGCGCCCGCGTCCCGATCGTGCGCGGCCCGATGGTCACGGAGCGCGAGTTGGCGGACGTGCCGGCCGGCCAATTCAAGCGCTACGCGCTGACGGAGTCGGGCGTGTCGCCTCGTTCGGTGCCCGGCATGAAACACGGCCAGTTCCTGGCCACGGGTGCCGAGCATGCCGAATCCGGCAAGGTGAGCGAGGACCCGGCCAACCGCACTCAGATGATGCAGAAGCGGTTTCGCAAGCTGGACGGATTCACGCGGGATGCGGTGTTTCGCGAGGGTCCCCTCGATGCCGACGTGACCCTCTTGGCCGTTGGCTCCACGGTGGGCATCCTGCGGGAAGCCCAGGGGCTTCTGGAAGCCGAGGGCCACCGGGTGGGGCTGGTGTGGCTGCGGGTGCTGGCGCCGTTTCCCACGCGCGCCGTCATCGAGGCGCTGGCCGGCTCGCGGCGCGTGCTGGTCGTGGAGCAGAACGCCACAGGCCAAGTGCTGAGCCTCCTGCGGACCCACGGGGTGGGCCATGAGCCCCGCTTCCACAGCTTTCTTAAGTACGACGGCGTGCCGTTCACCCCGGGCGAAGTGGTGGAGCAAGCCGCGGCCGTCCTAGATTTGGCGGAGGTGTTGTAAATGGCCACGCTGGCAGATTTCAAAACCACTGAGAAGTCCTGGTGGTGTCCCGGATGCGGTGACTTTGGGGTGTTGGCCGCGCTGCAGAAGTCCCTGGTGGCGCTGGACTTGGACCCCGAGCAGCTGGCCATCGTGGCGGGCATCGGGTGCTCGGGCAAGATTGGGAATTACGTCAACGGCTACAATCTGCACGTCGTGCACGGACGCGTCCTGCCGTCGGCCATGGGCGTCAAGCTCGCGAATCGCGACCTGACGGTCATCGGCACCGGCGGCGACGGCGACGCCTACGCCATTGGCATGGGCCACTTCATGCACGCGTTGCGGCGCAACGTGAACATGACGTACCTGGTGATGGACAACCACATCTACGGCCTCACGAAGGGCCAGTACTCCCCGACGTCGGACACCGGTTTTAAGACCAAAACCACACCTGCCGGCAACATCGAGCAGCCCGTGCATCCGCTCACCACGGCGGTCGCGGGGGGCGCCACGTTTGTGGCCCAGGGCTTCTCCAGCTGGCAGCCGCAGCTGGCTGACCTCATTCAGGCAGGCGTCCGCCACCCGGGCTTTGCGCTCATCAACATCATTTCCCCGTGCGTGACCTACAACAAGGTCAACACGTACGACTGGTATAAACAAAACCTGACCAACCTGGCCAACGACGACGCATACGACCCGACGGACCGGGTCGCCGCGCTGACCAAGCTCAACGCTACCGACGAGCTGGTCACCGGCCTCATCTACCGGGATCCCACCTCGGTGCCGTACGAAGACCGGGTGGCCCACCTGTCCAAAGAGCCGCTGGCCCACCAGGATGCACCGGTCGCCCAAGCCGTGTGGGACAAAATCCTCACCCAGCTCGGCTAGGGCGCCCCATGCGTTCCCGCCCCGTCTCCTCCCCCCCCGGCCTCCACCCCCGTGGAGGCCGGGGTTTATCTGGGGGATCATAGCACCCGCCCAGGAGCCCGAACAGGCTGGCCACCGTCCCTTTGGGGATCGGGGTCCGGGAGGCATTGGGATGCGCCACGGCGTGCAATGGCGCAACCAGCCTTGTCAGAGAGGGACGCGCCGTGGCCTCGGCCAGGAATCGGGACTCGCTTTGGGCCAGCCTCATGCGCCTTCCAGACGACTGGGCGGACGAGCTCGTCGACGTCGTGCATTTCTGGTCCTGGCGCCATAACGTTCCGGATCCCGCGATGCCCAGCGAGGCCGCCCTCGTGGCATCCTGGTTGATCACCGATGGATGACGCGGGGAAAACTTTGCGGTAGGGGATGCAACGGTGGTCCGCTGTCCGCTGATTCGTTGGAAGCGGGGAGGCGGGCCAGGACAGCCGCGAAAGCCATTTCGCCATGCCCAGGCCCAACCGCGCCATCTGCCCACCGCGAGGTACGAGCCCTGGCTGACCAATGAAGCGCGGCGCAAGTGAGCCAAGGGACCACGGAGCCGTCGATCCGCCCTTGAGAGCGTTGGAAGACCGGGCGCCCGGAGTCGGAAGGCACAACGACAACCGGTCGACGCCTGATCGCAGTCGGGTTGCTACCGGATGCTGAACACCATGGCGCCAAACAGCGCCACCACGTAAATCAGGGAGAAGCCAAACGTTCGCTTGGCCCAGGCCACGGCCGCGTCCGGCTCCCACAGCAGACGGACGTTGGTCAGCACAAACATCCCCCCCAGCACCAGCGCCGCCGCGAGGTACAGGCCTCCCACCGCCCCGGTGAAGTACAGCAGCACGCTGGCCACCATCAGCAGCACCGCATACATGATCATGCTGCGCTTGGTGGGGGCGCCGCCCCGCACTACCGGCATCATGGGAATCCCGGCGCGGCGGTAGTCCTCCTGGCGATAAAGCGCCAGCGCCCAAAAGTGCGGCGGGGTCCACAGCACAATGACCAAAAACATCAAAAGCGGCGCCCAGCCAAGGTGGCCCGTAGCCGCCGCCCAGCCGACCACCGGGGGAAACGCGCCGGCGGCGCCGCCGATGACGATATTCTGCGGGGTGCGGCGCTTCAGCCAAAAGGTGTATACGAACAGGTAAAAGAGGTAGCCCGCGAGGGCGGAAGCCGCTGTGAGCCAATTGACCCCCCAGCCCAGGATGGGAACCGCCACCGCCCCCATGACCACGCCCACGAGCAGCGCATTGCGGGCGGGAATGCGTCCCGCCGCCACCGGGCGATCCTGGGTGCGCTGCATCAGGGGGTCAATGTCGCGGTCATACCACATGTTCACGGCGTGGGCGCCCCCGGCCGAGAGGCCGAGGCCAATCACCATCCAGGCCGTGATCCCAATCGGGGGAACGCCCCGATATCCCACCACCATGGCGCAGTACGCCGTGATGACGAGCCACAGCACGATGGCCGGCTTGGCAAGCGACAGGTAGTCGCGTGCGACGCGCCCGCCCGTCGACGTTTTTCCCATGCTGCCACCTCCGCGGTCGCCTGCGGCGACCCTCGCTGTCCCGGTGATTATAGCAACTTGCCCGCCCGCCCGCGCCAGCGATCGCCAGCACGGTCGGCCGGCTGGACCATTTGCGCCGTTGGAGCGCCAACAATGGATCCATCGACCACAAAGTCCGGGCCCAACGGCGCTGGCGTGGTTCGACACGATTCCCATTTTTCGTCCGGGTTCATGAGCAAACCTTCAGGACACCCCCGCCGCACTGCGGTAAAATACCCTGATATCTTGTGGGCGCAGGTCGGCCAGTTCGCCAGGCGTCCGCCGCCGCGGGAGGGATTGGCACGGGACCACTCATCGTGCAGAGCGATCGCAGCATCCTGCTGGAGGTGGCGCATCCGGAGGCAGAAGCCGCGCGGGAGGCGTTGACCAGCTTCGCCGAGCTGGTCAAAAGCCCTGAGCATCTGCATACTTATCGGGTTACCGCGCTGTCGCTGTGGAACGCCTCCGCGTCCGGACTCGCCGCCGCGGCGGTGCTGGACACGTTGGCGCAGTACTCGCGCTACCCGGTGCCGCAGGTGGTCAGCGCCTTCATCACCGAACAGATGGGCCGGTTTGGCCGTTTGGTGCTGGTGGAGGTCCATGGGGCTCTGTACATCGAGGCGGACCAGCCGCCGCTGTTGACCGACCTGCTGAACCGCTCGGGCTTGTCCACTTATCTGGGCCAGCGCGTCTCGGATGTGCGCGCCGCCGTGGACCCGGTCTACCGTGGGGTGCTGAAACAGGCGCTGGCCAAACTGGGGTGGCCCTTGGACGACCGCGCGGGGTTTTCACCGGGTGCGTCCCTGCCCCTTAGGCTGCGCGCCATCGACACCACCGGGCAGCCATTCCAGCTGCGGGCTTACCAAGAGGCAGCCGTCGACGCGTTTTGGGGCGGAGGGCGGGCGTCCGCCGGCAGCGGCGTCATTGTCCTGCCCTGCGGGGCTGGCAAAACGCTTGTGGGGCTGGGGGTCATGAGCCAGGTTCAGACCCATACCCTGATTCTCACGACGTCGGTGGCTTCCCTGCACCAGTGGCGCCGCGAGCTTCTGACCCGCACCACGCTGACGCCCGACCAAATTGGTGAGTACACCAGCGGCCACAAAGAGGTGGCACCCGTGACGCTCACCACGTATCAGATGCTGAGCCACCGGCACCAGGGCACCTATCCCCATTTCCCGGTCATCGACCGCGGCGAGTTTGGTTTGATTATCTACGACGAGGTGCATCTCCTGCCCGCCCCGATCTTTCGGCTGACCGCGTCGCTGCAAGCTCGGCGGCGACTGGGTCTCACGGCCACCCTGGTGCGCGAGGACAATCACGCGGAGGATGTGTTCAGCCTCATTGGCCCCAAGCGTTTTGACATGCCGTGGCGGGAGCTGGAGCAGCAGGGGTGGATCGCCCCGGCGCTGTGCCACGAGATTCGCGTGGACATGCCCCCCGCCTTGCGGGACGTGTACGCGGCCGCCGAGGACCGGGAGCAGATCCGCGTGGCGGCGGAAAACCCAGCCAAGGTGGCGGTGGTGGATCAGCTACTGGAGCAGCATCAGGGCGACCTGGTGCTGGTCATCGGGCAATACCTCACCCAGTTGGAGCAGTTGGCGGCGCATCTGTCGGCACCGCTCATCACGGGCAAGACACCGCTCGCCCGGCGCGAGGAGCTTTACGAGGCTTTTCGCCAGGGGGCTGTGCGGCGGTTGGTGGTGTCCAAGGTGGCCAATTTCGCAATTGACCTCCCCGACGCCAACGTTGCGGTGCAGGTGTCGGGCACGTTCGGCTCGCGGCAGGAGGAGGCCCAGCGGCTGGGGCGGATACTGCGGCCCAAGTCTCATGGGGGCCAGGCGTACTTCTACACGGTGGTCAGCCAGGACACCGTGGAATTGCAGTTTGCCCAAAAGCGCCAGCTGTTTCTCACCGAACAGGGATACCGGTACCGAATTGGCCACGCCTCCGATGAGGGGCGGCCCAAGGACAATACGCCTGTGATTCCGCTGGCGGGCCGCGTGGGTCACGCCGACTGAGGATCGGGACGCACGCGGGGGCATCGAGAGGACGTTAGGGAGAGGGGGCCTTCGGGGCCATGACCGAGAGCGCAATCGCCGGCGAGTGGTACAAGCCCACCGAGGGCTGGCGGCAGTGGGCACGTCACGCCTCCGCTGAGGACCGGGCGCGGCTGGCCGATGCCCTGGGCGAGCGCTCCAGTGACCCCCAGCTGCTCGCGAGCCAGCTGTCCCGACCTGAATACCTAGCCGAGCACATTCGCCGACTTGCTCCCGAGGCGGCCGACGTCCTGTGGCAGCTGTGGATCGCCGGCGGCCGGATGCCCGTGGAAACCGTCGTCCGCACGGACGCCACCGGGCCGGCCCTAAAACATCTGGCCGATGTCGGCCTCGTGGCGCAGTTGACCCACAACTACTACACCCAGTCGTACGCCTATCCCGCCGAGGCCCATCCCTTTGTACGCCGCCTCATTGCCGCCCCTCGCCTGAGGCAGCGTGCGGTGCCGGCCAGCGAGCCCGCCGTCGAACCGGTGCCTGCCAACCCGGTGTGGCTCACGGATGTGTTTCGGGTGTTGTCCCAGATACGGTGGCAAGGGGCGCGCCTCACCCAGCAAGGGCTGCTGTACAAGCGCTGGGAGCAGACCACGCAGGCTCTGCTGACGGGAGAGCATCCGCCGTCTCGTGAGGCGCGCCTCTCGACGGCTATTCAGTTCGCGTCCTACGCCGGGCTGCTGGTGGCCGACCCGGCGCAGGTGGGCCTGCACGTCACCACGGACGCGCCCGAATTTTTTTCGGCACCGCCCGCCCGCCGATGGCAACGGTGGAGCGACTTCGTCATCCACCAGCTGAGCACCCTGCCGTTTGGGCCGCTCATTCTGGACAGCCTGGCCGCGCTGCCGCCGGACCAAAGCCTCACGGCCCGGGACTGGGTGGAGCTAGCGGGGGCCGGACGCTCCGCGACCGTTCAGGAGCACTTCGCCCAACTGGCCACGGCGACGCTGAATCGGGGGGTAGCCCTGGGCTGGCTGCGGGTGGAGGACGGCCATGTGCAGGTGTCCGCCGAGGCCCGCGCTGCGATCCGGGGTCTCGTCGCGCCTGAGGCGCCGGCCCGGGCCATCATGGAGCCCACCGGCGACGTCATGGTGCCCAAAGAGACCCCGCTCGGCCGGCTGTGGGCGGCCGAGGAAGTGCTCACGCTGTACCGCGCGGACGTGGTCTGGATTTACCGGTGCGACACGGCGGCCCGCGAACGGGCGCACGACTACGAGATTTCGGCCGACGAGATCCTGACCCGGATCCAGACGCTGTTGACCACCGAGTTGCCCGACAACGTCGCGGAGGACATCCGCGACGGCTACCACCGCAACCTGGCCGTCCGGGTCTTAAACGCCTCTGTCGTCACCGTGCGGGACCCGGCAGCGCTGCCCGCCCTCAAGAAGGTTTTGGGCCCGCTGGTGGTGGACCAGCTGGGAGACCGGGTGCTGCTGGCGGCCCCCGGCGCCGGCAGCAAGCTGTTGAGCCGAATCAAAAAAGCCGGGCTGACCAGCCGCAATGACGTCGAAGAGGCGGGCACGGAGCTGGTGGTAGGCAACCTCGTTCCCGCCGGCCCCCGCCCCCCGGCACCGCCGCGGGCGCCGTACCAGGTGGCGCTGCCGTCCGGCAGCGCCACCCAGTTGGTGGAGCTGGTGGTCCGCGGGGCGTGGGGCACCGGTCGGCCCGTACGCCTTCACTATGTCAGCGGGCGGGCGCCGTCGGGGCCAAACGCCACCATCGAGATGGTGGTGCACCAGCTGGACCGCCGGACCGTCCGCGGGCTGCGTACTGACGTGACCCCGCCCCAATGGATCACGGTCCCGCTGGACGCGATTGACCAGGCCCAGCTACCCTGAGATCGCACCGCGAATGGGCGCGCCCTGACTTTTATCTGCCGAGAGGAGTCGCGAGAGGTGATGAGGAGGCGCTACCGAGTCCGCCCCCGTCTGGTTCTATCGTTCGTGGTGCTGGTGGTGTTGGCCGTGCTGGTGCCGCGCATCCTGGCGCATCATGCCCCGGGAGGGTCGCCCTCGCGGCCAACGCACCCGGCGACCCGGCCCGCGTCCCAACCCTCCAGCGCGCCGCCGGTGGTGGCGACCGGATCCTGGCACCGCGCGGCGTGGACCCTGTCGGCCCCCGCCCGCGGCCAGGCCGCCACCGTCGGCGACGGCGACCTCATCCTGGCGGGAGGGCTGGATTCCGCCTCCTCCAGTACGGTCCAGGCGTATGGCCCCAACCGCATCGCGGTCTCCCTGCCGACCGCCGTGCACGATGCCGGGGCGGTGGTGACCGGCGGCGACCTTATCGTATTTGGCGGTGGCACGGTCGCGCCCACCGCGACGGTGCAGGCGGTGCCCCTCGCCGGGGGGAGCGTTTTGACTCCGGCCGCACTGCCCCAACCGCTGGCGGACCTCACCGCTGTGACCGTCGCGGGACGCGTGTATCTGGTGGGCGGCTACTCCGGGACCGTTTACAGCGACAAAGTCTTCCAGTGGTCCGCGGGACAGGCTTTGTCGGTGGCGGCCGTCCTGCCGGTGGGACTTCGCTACGCGGCCATTACGGTCGATGGATCCCAGATCGTCGTGGCCGGGGGCCGCACCCCGACGGGCGAGTCGGCGGCCGTCTACGCCGTAAACCCTGTGACGGGCCACGTCTCCACCTGGCCCTCGCTGCCCACGCCGCTCGCCTACGCAGGCGCCGCCGTGCTGTCAGGCCGCCTCTGGGTGGTGGGCGGCCAAACCCCGAGCGGCAACAGCGCGGCCACGTACGTGTACGACGCGTCGACCAGAACCTGGAAATCCGGCCCAAGTCTGCCGCTGGCCACGACGGACGGCACGCTCACCGCCTTTCATGGCAAGCTCTGGTACGCAGGCGGCCAGACGGCCCAGGGGATCACGGCCACCGTCTGGGAGTTTCCGTAGCTGAGCCCAGACACCCGGACCACTCGATGGGGGGCACCCCGGGGCAATGATCACCGATGGCCCATCCGCCACCCTCCCCAGGGGGTAGGTCGTGTCTGTTCCCGGGGACGTTCTGTCGACCACGGTCATGGGACGCGATTCGATGGATATAGCGATCAGTACACGACGGTGGCTGCCGCCACGGTTCGGACGAAGGCGATCCCCAAGTCTCACTCCTGGCCTCCGCCCTCGAGGCGGTGGCGCGGAACCGCTAGGCGACCGGCTCCCCATCGTCCCGCAGATGGAGCTGATTTGTATACCGGCTGGCCACGCCAGGGTCGTGCGTGATCACCACTCCCGTAGCTTGGTCCAGGTTGCGCGACGGCTCGTCGCTAGCAAGAGCGGCGGGTCGTTGACCATCGCGACGCACTCTCTGCCCGCCGGACAAGACGCCGGCGGGATCTCTCACCTGGGCCCGGATGCCCACCGCCTCCAACAGCCATCGGGCTCGCTCCTCGTGCGCTGCCGTCGTGTATCACAACAGCGCGGACAAGTCCCGTCCGTCCATCGTCTGCCGCGCTGCCGTGACGCGGTCCAGCGCCCCCAACCGGCACAGCCGGGTCGACTTCCCTGAGCCCGACGGGCCTGTCACGCCCCATTGACTGCCGGGACATGTCCAACACGAGGGCTTTCAACGCTCACGCCCCGATCGCCCTCGCCAACTGTCCGCGTCACATGATCGACCCGAATCACCGGGCGGGGCGCCGGGGCCGCCCCTGTTGGTGTGGCCATCACGCCATCCCCTCTCGCGCACCGGTGAACCCCCGTGAAACCGAGACCCCCCATCCCGGCCCACCCAATGGAGACCGCGGAGTCTCGGACGCAAACTTATGGCCAACTCACCCGGCAGGCGGCGTGGCCAGCAGCGTCCGGGCCCGGGGAACCATGGCCACCAGCCGTCCCGCCATGAGGGCCACCAGATACAACAGCGCGCTCGCTTCCAAGAGACGCGGGTTGCTGACGTGGAACACCGCATCCAGCGCGAAGTGCAGGCCCAGCGTCACCGCGTAAATCACCACCGTGCCCCAGCCCCCGGTGCTGAGCACCTGTCCGCCCAAACCGCGCTCCATCCGCACGGCGCGTCCCCGCACGTATCCGGCCACCAGCGCAAACCCGCCCGTGCCGACGGTCACCCACACCTCGGCCGGCGTGAGCCGCACGTGCGGCCACGCCACGACCATGAGGACCGCCAGTATCATGGGGGTCACCACCACGCGGTCGATGCGAAACACGCGGCTGCGGAACTGCCGCGACAACGCCCATACCACCACCAAGACCATGACGACGGCTTCGGTGCCGCCGGCACCTGCCGTCCCTGACCCGATCGGCACGTCGGCCCGCCTCCTCAGCACGCGGCACGCTCATCGTCGCGTGCCGGGCCACGGGCCCATTATCACACGTCGGCCGGCATGAGGCTCCAACGGCGGATAGCCGGGCGGGCTTACCGCCCGGAATCCAGCGCCGCGGCCACCTGGTCCTCGGCCACCGCCACCCCGCCCAAGGGGATCGCGCCCCGCTCATCCCGGAGCTGTCGCAGCAGCCGCCCGACCACCGCCACCTGCGCCGCCCGGCCCGGCGCCCGCGCGGCCAGCAGGGCCCAAGCGGCGGGGCTAAGCGTCAGGGGGCAGTACACAAGGGCCAAGGCGGCATGCACCACCACTCCGGTGGGCGCCTGGTCGACCTGCCACAACTCCACGGTATCCCACCAGCGCGGCATCATTGCTGCGTGGACTGGTACACGGTCTCCATGGCCGCGAGCGCCACGGCCCACGTATACCGCGTCTGCACCCACTGCCGGCCGCGGGTCCCCATGGCCCTCCCGCCGACCGGATCGGCCAGCACCCGCCCGATGGCCTCCGCCAGGGCGGCCGGGTCGTCGGGCGCGACCAGCCAGCCCGTCACGCCGTCTTCGATCACCTCCGGCAATCCCCCCACCCGCGTCGCAATTACGGGCAGGCCCACGGCCTGGGCTTCGAGGGTGGCCACGCCAAACGACTCGCGCCGAGAAGGGTACACGGCCAGGCGGGCCGCCTGCAAGCGTTCCACGACCCGGGCGGGCGCCACCCGGCCTGAAAGCCTCACCCGTTCCGTGAGTCCGGCCGAGGCAATTTGGGCCGTCAGGGCCGGGTGCTCGGATCCGTCCCCCAGGATGTCCGCGTGCCACGACACGTCGTCGAGCCGGCTCAGCGCATCCACGAGGACGTCGACGCCGTAGTCCCGCTCCAAGTGCTTGTTGCACACGATGAGCGGGCGGCCGGTGGGCGCGGCCTCCGGCGGACAAAACCGGTCGGTGTCCACCCCAAACGGCACGACCACACACGGGCGGCCCGGGGGCAGAAACGCGCGGGTCACCTCCGCCAGGTGGTGGCTGGTGGCGGTTACGGCAGTGGCACGGCCGAGCGCCAGCCGCAGCAGTTGGCGGTTCACGGCGCTGCGGCGGGGAAACACCTCCACATCGGCCCCCCACACGGAGACCACCAGCGGCTTGGCCCGCGCCAGCGCCGCCAGGAGGCCGTAGTGGGACACATAGTGGGCGTGCACCAGCTCCGGGCGAAAGCGCTGGATGGCCGCCCGGAGCTGCCGCACCAGGAACCAGAGGTTCCAGCGCCCGCGTTGAAGCGGACTCAGCGGAAACTGCTGCACCGCGAGCGCGCTCGCCACATCGGTCGCCAGCGCCACCTCGTGGCCCTGTGCCGCCAGTTCGCCGACCCACCGCGCCGTATGAATGCTGGCCCCGTTGGCCACCAGCAAAATGCGCATTAGGTGGGCGTCGGGCCAGGCGGCGTCATGACCTCGCGCAGACGGCGGCGCCCGTCGCGCCGGAGCCGCTCCACCTCAATGATGCGCGCCACCCGGTCCACGCAGGCGGGCAGGTCGTCGTTCACAACGACGTAGTCGTACTCCCCCGCATGGCGCAGCTGCACCGTGGCGTTGGAGATGCGATTCGGCAGGTTCTGCACCTGCGAGCGGGCCACAATGCGGCGTTCCAACTCGTCGAGGCTGGGGGGCAGCAAGAAGATCGACACGACGTCGGCATGCCGGCTCCGGTACTTGCGGTGACCCTTGTAATCCAGTTCGACCAGGGCATCGTGCCCGGGCACAAACAGATGGAGTGGCGATCCATAGTAGTGGTCGCGGTAAACCTGTTCGTACTCATAGAGTTGCCCTTGGTGCACCATGTCCAGAAAGGCCGGCACCGGTACGAAATGGTAGTCGAACCCGTCCCGCTCCGCATCGCGGGGCGGGCGGGTGGTGAACGTCACGACTTTGCTGAGACGCTCCACGCGATCCAGCAGCCGGCGCATGACCGAGCCTTTGCCCACACCCGACGGGCCGGTCAGAATAAACAAAATAGGTTCCACCCTGGAATCACCCTCGTCTCCGTCCGCGCGGATCGTCCGCCGGTCAGAAAATCCGCCCTCTCGCTCTCCATCGTAACCTCTCGGGGCCGGGCGGGACAACGCAAGGGACGATCCCGTGCCCTGTTGGGAGATTGTGCTTGACGGGCAATGCACGACTGTGGGACGATTCTGTCAGTTACCCGATTCTCGGACCATTCCTTCGTTGAGGGCGCCCCACAACTTCCACGGATCTCCGCAGTTCATGGCCGGCGCAGCTGGCAGAGGAGGGATGACGGTGGACGACAAGTCCTTGCGCCCACGTTCCAAGCAGTGGTATTGGCTGTTTCTGCTTCCGTTCATCGGGACGCTGTGGCCCCCGTTTTACGCCCATGAGCGCCCCATCGTCGCGGGCTTTCCGTTTTTGTACTGGTACCTCCTGGTGTGGGTGCTGCTGGTGGGCATCATCTCGGCCATTGTCTTCGCGATTACCGGCTAGCTAGCCGTGCAAGGAGCGTTGCTACATGAACTGGTCTGCCTTCATCGTGTTTGTCATTCTGTTCGCGCTGGTCACGGTCGTGGGTTTCTGGGCAGCGCGGTGGCGCAAGGCCGATCTGACGCTGCTGGAGGAATGGGGCCTGGCCGGTCGTCGCTTCGGCTCGTTCATTACGTGGTTCCTGATTGGCGGCGACCTTTACACCGCCTACACGTTCATCGCGGTGCCGGGACTGGTTTATGGCGCCGGCGTGACCGGTTTCTTCGCGGTCCCATACACGATTGTCGTGTTCCCTATCATGTTCGTGGTCATGCCGCGCCTGTGGTCGGTGTGCCAGGCCAACGGCTACGTGACGCCCGCCGACTTCGTGCGCGGCCGCTTTGACAGCCGCGGCTTAAGCCTGGCCATTGCCATCACCGGAATTTTGGCCACGCTGCCGTACATTGCGCTGCAGCTGCTGGGCATCCAGGTGGTCCTGGAAGCCATGGGAGTCACCGGGACCGGGATCATGCACGACCTCCCGCTGATTATCGCGTTTGGCATCCTCGCGGCCTACACGTATACCTCGGGACTGCGCGCCCCCGCCACGACCGCGGTGATCAAGGACACGCTGATTTACATCACCGTGATTGTGGCGCTGATTGTCATCCCTGCCAGGCTGGGCGGGTTCGGCCATATCTTCGCCGTGGCCAACACGCATCTGTTGGCGGCACCCAAGCCGGCGTCGATCTTTCTCGGTCCCAAGGGCTACTGGGCGTTTAGCACCCTGGCGCTGGGCTCGGCCTTCGCGCTCTTGATGTACCCGCACGCCATCACCGGTGTGCTGGCCTCCAAGGGCCAGACGGCCATCAAGCGCAACGCGGTGTTCCTGCCGCTGTATTCCATCCTGCTGCTGTTCATCGCCATGTTCGGGTACTTCGCGTTGGCCGCCGGCATTCACACGAAAGTGTCATCGCTGGTGGTGCCGCTGCTGCTGTTGAAAGAGTTCCCCTCATGGTTCGCCGGCTTCGCGTTTGCCGCCATCGCCATCGGGGCGCTGGTGCCGGCGTCGATCATGTCGATTGCCGCGTCCAATCTGTGGACACGCAACATCTACAAGGAGTACGTCAATCCCACCGCCACCACCGCCGACGAATCGCGCGTAGCCAAGCTGGTGTCGCTGGTCGTGAAGCTCGGTGCCGTGATTTTCGTCGTGGCACTGCCGCTCGTGTACGCCATCAACCTGCAGCTGCTGGGCGGGATCTGGATTCTGCAAACCCTGCCTGCCGTGATGCTGGGCCTGTACACGCGCTGGTTCCACCGCTCCGCGCTCTTGATCGGCTGGCTGGTGGGCATGGTGATTGGGACGGTGATGGCCGCCTCACAGGGGTTCGTGTCCATCTTCCCGCTGCAGCTGGGCGGCTTGGTGCTGCCGGTGTACGCCGCGGTCTGGGCGACGCTTGCGAACCTGCTGGTCAGCGTCGTGCTCACGTGGATCTTCAACGCGGTCAAGATGGCTCGCGGCGTCGACGCCACCACACCGGCCCAGTACCAGGATGTAGCCGCTGGCAGCATCGGCGCCTAGCTAGCGCCCGCGCGCCCCCGCCCGCCCCACGGCGGGCGGGAGCGTTTTGCGGCTCCCGCCGGTTGGGCACGCTGTCACCGGAGGCGATGCGATGGGTGAGACGATCGTGGCCCTGGATCGGGATTTGTCGCGCTTTGGCCCTGCCCTCAAGGCGGCCGGCTTTCGGGTGGTGGACGCGGACGACGCCAACGTCGGGGTGGCCGACGTGGTGGTGCTGGACGGCCTCGACGACCATGTGATGGGGATGGTCACGACGAAGTTTGCCACCCCGACTGTCGATGCCACCGGGCGCACGGCCGATCAAGTGGTGGCGGCCGTCCGCCAGCACCTTCAGGACGAGTAGGACCATCCGGCCCTCCACCCGCCTGGGCCGGACCGACGGGGGAAGGGTTATGCTGAGCGCATAACCGTCGGGTGGGAGGCTGATCAGTTGTCGGACCGTCTTGACGCTGGCTCGAATCTCGCTCCCCACGTGGTGCGGCTGGACGACGGGCTGCAAACGGTGGTGGACCGCTTCTGGCGGGACGCGGGCGAGGTGGATGAGGCAGACGTCCTTCCCGCGTCACACCTCGAAGCTTTGGGGCGCCTGGGCCTGTATGGGGCCCTGGCGCCCCGGTCTCAGGGCGGCCTCGGCCTCACGCCCCACGATTTGACGTCGGTGGTGGAGCGCCTGGCGTCGGGCTCGCTCGGGTCCACCTTCGTCTGGATCCAGCATTTTCGCCTGCTGCGAAGCCTCCTGGATCCGGCCACGCCCGCCACCCTCCGGGCTTGGCTGCCCGATGTGGTCACGGGCACCCTCAAGGGCGGCATCGCACTGGTGGGCTTGATGCCGGGCCCGCCGCGTCTAATGGCCACCCGCATCGCGGGCGGGTGGCGCCTCGATGGAGCAGCCCCCTGGGTGAGCGGCTGGGGCCTCATCAACCTGCTGCTGGTGACCGCTCGCGGGCCCCACGACACCACCGTCTCCCTCATTTTGGACGCCGCGCCGCACCCGGGCCTCACCGTGGACCGGGCCCGCCTGTCGGCCATGAACGCCAGCGCCACGGTCCACCTCCGCTTTGACGGCGTCACCGTCGACGGCGGCCGGCTGGTTTCCGCGGTGCCGGTCGAGGGGCGCCCGGAAGAGGCGGACCTCCGCAGCAACGGCTCTTTGGCCCTGGGCGTGGTGCGCAGGTGCTGCCTCCTGTTGGGGCCCACACCCCTGGACCAGGCGCTTCGCCACTGCCGAGAACAGCTGGACACGGCCGGTGTGGACAATATGCCCGCCGCGCGCGCGGCCGCGTCGGCCCTGGCCGTGCAGGCGGCCCATGCCTTGGCTGTGGCGCGCGGAAGCCGGGCCGCCCTCGTGGGCGACCCGGCGGAGCGTCTCACGCGCGAAGCGGCCATCCTCCTGGTGTTTGGCAGCCGCCCCGGAATCAAGCGCACGCTTCAGCAGCACTTCGCCCCTGATGGCTCGGCCGCCAGCGCGGACACCCCGTCCTTCCGCGCTTAAGCCCGGGCGCGGCTGTCTAGGACGACACGGGTGTGGACGGGACGTGCCCATTCGGTACGGGAATGCCGCCGTACCGGGCGAGCCAGGCATCCAGGCGCTCCAGCCGGTCACGCCAGCGCTTGGGCTTAGTGACGGCGTGATGCTCCCCGGGATATACCACCAGCTCCGTCGGCACGCCCCGCTTTTTAAGCGACAGGTACAGCTGCTCGGACTGCGTCAAAGGACAGCGCCAGTCCAGCTCCCCTGCCAAGATCAAGAGCGGGGTATGAATCGACGCGACGCCACTCTCCGGTGCGACTCGGCGATACGTGGCCTGGTTCTGCCACGGCACTCCCAGGTCGTCCTGCCACCACAGATGACAGTCGTCCGTGCCGTACGCGGTCACGTAGTCCCACATGCCATGTTCGCTGACGGCCGCCCGAAACCGATCGGTGTGTCCCACCGCCCAGTTGGTCATGATGCCGCCTTGCGAAAACCCGGTGCAGTAGAGGCGCTCGGGATCTGCCCAACCCTGCTCGACCACAAAGTCCACCCCTGCCATGACGTCGGCGTGCTCCCGCCAGCCCCAGTCGCCCTGAATCGACTGGCAGAACCCCTCGCCGTACGACGTGGACCCGTGGTAGTTCACCTGCAGCACGAGGTAGCCGCGGGCCGCCCAGTACTGCTCGTCAAACGCGAAGGTAGGGGCATCGAAGGACATGGGTCCCCCATGAATCGAGACCAGCAGCGGCAGCCGCGACGCGTCGGCCGGAGTCATGCCCGGTGGGAAGAACACCAGTCCCTCGACCCGGTCGGCCCCCGCCGTTGGGCTGTCAAACTGAATCCAGTGGGGAACCGACACCCCGCGGGTGGCCAGCCATTGGTCGTGCACCGCCGTCAGCCGTGACGCCTCGCCTCCATCCGTCAGGCGCCACAGCTCGGCCGCGGTGTCGGCACGGTCCCAGATCATCACGCCGGTGCCGCCGGCCCAGTCCAGCGCCGCGACCGACCCGATGCGCTCCCGGGGCGCGATGAACTGCCACTGGGCGCCAGCCATCTCCACGGCCAGCACGCGCCACTGGCCGTGGTCTCCCGCGATGGTCCACAGGTGCTCCCCATCGATCCACCGCAACGGGCCGGCGACGGGACCGAGGATCCCTTCGGTCAGGATCCGCATCGGGGTGGCTCGTAACGGGGCGGGATAAACCCGGGCCGCTTCGACGGGGTCTCGCCCGTCCAAGGCATCCGGCACGACACCCCCCACCGTGGACCAGCCCACGCCGACGCACGCCGCCAGATTCTCCACCGACACCGCGTCCGCCACGTTGATCAGGGCCACGTGCGACACCTCGTAGCTGTTTTCCGGATGGCGTCCCGTAATGAACGCCACGTGCCGCCCATCGGGACTGAACTGCGCGCCCCGGGCCCCGACGTCGCCATGCGTGAGCCGGCGGGCGCCGGTGCCGTCGGCCGCCACGAGCCACAGGTCGACGCGGTCGTTGTTGTCGGCGTCTCCCGTGCGGTTGGACGCGAACAGGATGCAGGCCCCGTCGGGCGACCACCGGGGCTGGCGCTCGCTTGCCGGGCCGGACGTGAGCTGGCGCTCGGTTCGCGTGGCCACTTCCACGACGAACAGGTGGGTTTGCACCTCGTCCAGGTACCCCGCGCCATCAAACTTGTGCTGGACGCGGTTCAGGACCAGTGGCCCAGGATGCTTCTTGTCGCGAATCGTCTTCAGATACGCCGCCTGCTCCGGCGTGGGGTCGCGCGAGGCGATGACGAGCGCCTGGCCGTCCGGAGCCCACGCGAATTCCGCGACGCCCTCGGCGCGCCGTGTCAACTGCCGCGGCTCACCGCCCCACGCTATGTTTAGGACCCACACCTGCGCCTTGTCCTCCGCCTGTTCGTCCCCGCCGGATTCGTCCGCGGGTTTGCCGGCGGCCACGTCCAAGTCGTCGGGCCGCGTCGATAGAAACGCGAGCTGACCACCATCGGGCGACCACGCGGGCGATCCATCGTGACCCAGGCCCCGGGTCAACTGATGCAGGGGGCCCGGTCCATCCGCGGTCACGTCCGCCACGTAAAGATGCTCGACGCGATCGTCCTCGCGCTTCCTAAACGACTGCACAACCACGGCCGCGCGGCGGCCATCGGGTGACAGGGCCACTTCGCGCACAAAGCGCTGGTCCACAATGTCCTCTAGCGTTAACACCGTCTTCTCCACCACTGACTCACCGGCTTTCCCATAGATGTTCGCTGTCCAGTTCCACACCTGCCTCGCCATTCCTGCCCTTGACGGGCAGCGCTTGGGCCAAGCGGGCGGCTGACGCCCACGCGGGGAGGGACGTAGCGCCAGGTGGACATTCACGGCCCGGCTCTCCCGCCGACCGCGACCGCTGGCATCCCACCGCCGCCGTCCACCCCGTCCAGTTCAGGTCGCGCAGGGAACCATTGCTTTTCCGATGTGGTCCCTGCTCTCCACTATTTGTGATAGACTTTCGGCAGTAAGGTGTCTGGTCCTCATGAACCCCTCTATATTGCTTATCTCCTCCCCTGTTGGCTCCTGAAGGGCCCTGCCCGATTGACTCGCATTAGTGGCTCACCATATGGAGTGCGTGCGGTCGTGGGGAACCGGGGAAGGGGTGTCATGTGCCGTCAGGGTGGTCACACAATCACAAGGACATTGCCCAGCGGGCGTTCACCGAGGCGCTGGGAGCGCATCTGCCCGCCTGG
>JAJZWS010000099.1 GCA_021846565.1 Bacillota bacterium | reverse complement strand
CCGGCCCGCCCTCCGCGTCATCCTGGCGGCCCTCGACCTCCCCGAGACCATTTTTACGACCGTGCCGGCCCGCGCCGCGCCGGCTTAAAATTCGCGTCGTGCGCCCCGTCGACGTGCGGAAGACGTGATAGTACACTCGGCAGGTGGCTGCCGATGACGGGGACGGAGGGGGATCTCGCCGCTTTGGGTGAGATGAACGGAGGGAAGCTGTGAGCGACCCAACGGCCGCCGGCCCCGAGGGCCAAGCGCACTGTCGGGGATGCGGCCGAACCATGCCGGCCGCGGCGGTGGCTTGTCCCCGCTGTGGCATGATGGTCGCCACGAGCGCGGGGTACCTGGCGCCGCCCGGGCGCGACTAGCTGGCGGCGTTGCAGGTGTCGATTGTTCTGGGCTCGTTGGGCATCGACCGATGCTATCTCGGCAAAATCGGTACCGGCCTGCTAAAGTTCGTAACGTTTGGGGGTCTCGGCATGTGGCGGCTCATCGATGGCATCCTCATGGCGACCGGCGCCATGCGCGACGCTCAAGGCCGGGCACTCCTCCGACGCGGATACTGACGCCATCCCGCAGCACGTGTCAGGGGACTGTTTGCAGTTGTTCCTGGAGTTGGCGCGCGGCCGCGTCCGGATCCTCGGCCATCCGGCTCTCGCCGGCAAACAGCATGGTGGGACGCTTCCCCGCGTCGTAGGGCGGCCAGTGGGGCAGCTCGGGGGTGTTGGGGTCACCGTGCTGGGCGAAAGCGATCCAGGCTTGATGCATCTGGTTCGCCAGCCGAGAGCGGTCGGGACTGCTGCCAGTGAGCAGTTCCGTGCCCGGGGCCTTCCACGTGTTGAACACAAACGGCAGCTCCATCGCGTGACAGGCTTTGAGGCGCCCGTCCAACGCGGTGCTCTCCCAATCAAATCGGTAAACCCAGGTGGGGGATTCGCCCGCTTGCGCAGCCGCCAAGCGCTGGGCTGGGAACTGGAACGCCCGCATGGTGCCCAGCTGCATCAGGCCGTCGAACAGGTCAGGCCCCGCACGGCCGGCCACGTAGTGGGTGTGCTCGGCTGCCGTGATGGGCCCCCAGGTTTGTTCAAACAGCGTCACCAGCTTGTGTGGGTCGTCCGTATGCCAGGCAGGATCCAGTACACTCCACAGGCGGATCTCATCTTTGTTGGAGCCTACCAGCAGGGGCACCTTCATCGACCCACCGCGGGCGACGGTTTCCCAAAGCGTATGCGGAAGCGTGATGCCGTCGACAGTGGGCCACGCCACCCCCCGCTGGTAGGCCGCCAGCAGGGTTTCGACGGGCAAGGCCTGGAGCGCGGGCGCCGGGTCCCCCCGAATCTCCAGGCGGGCCAAAAAGGCTTCCGTATCCCGGTCCGCCTGCCCGCGATCCCGATACACGGGGATGAAGCTTTCCAGGATGGCTTGCTGAAACAGTCCGCGGGCCGCCGGCATGCACAGCAGTGTGGCGATGGAGAGGGCACCGGCTGATTCACCCGCCACGGTCACGCGCCCGGGGTCGCCTCCAAAGGCGTCAATGTTCCGCACGACCCACGTGAGCGCCGCCACCTGATCCAAGAGGCCGAGATTGGCTGAGCCGGCGGCGATCCCACCGAGATAGAGAAACCCCAGGGGCCCCAGACGATAGTTGAGCGTGACGAGGATGACGCCGTGGCGGGCAAACGACGTCCCATCATAGGTGGGACGCCGTCCACTGCCGGTCACCAATGCGCCGCCGTGGATCCACACCAGCACGGGGTGCGGGCCGGGGGAAGCCGGGGCCCACACATTGAGCGTGAGGCAGTCCTCGCTTTGGGGGCCGTCCTCCGCCAACAGCGGGTGGGAGGGCACCTGCGGCGCCACCGCGCCGAAGTGCAGGGCGTCACGCACTCCGACCCAAGGCTCCACGGGCTCGGGGGGGTGGAACCGCAGCGCGCCCACGGGCGGACGCGCGTAGGGAACGCCGCGCCAGACATTGACGGCTCGGCCGGGTTCCCCGTGCAGCCACCCCGCGTCGGTGAGAGCGCGGGCTGCCAGATGATCGCTCATCCGAATCAGCCTCCTTCACCTAGTGTGACTCGCTGTGCGCTCCACCATGACCGGCGAAGCACGCGGCGGACTCTCGGCGGCATGATAGCATAGGGACCAGCCGGGGGCGCTGGACTCGAGGGAGGGGGAAGCGCGCATGCCGTTGGCGGCTCGGCGGCCCTGGGTGGCGATTTTACTGTGGGTCGCGGCGCTGCTGGTAGCCGTGCCGCTGTTGCCGGCCGTGGCTCGGCATCTCAGTGCCGGCGGCTTTTCGGCGCCGCACAGCGCGGCCCAGGCGGCCGACGCCACCGCCGCGCATCTGCATACACCGCTGTCATCGGCGGCTTCACCCTCTCAGCCGGCGACCTTGGTACAGGGGCTGGCCACCAGCCGCGTGCAGACACTGGCCCGCGCCGCGGGACTCGGTCCCCGGGCGCTTGCGCCCAGCGGCCCCGGCGCGATGGTGCTGCTGCCCGGGGCGCCCCGCGCGGCCGCGCAGCGGCTGTTTAGCCGGGTGAGGGCCACCGGCGCCCGAGTCACGCCGATTAACTCGTCCACGGAGAGCCACGCGGTCAGTGCCCAGGCCATTGCCGCGCTGAAAACCAGCACCGTGGTGGCGGTGCCCGCGCTGGTCATTCTGCTGGCCCTGGTGTTTGGCGCCGCAGTGCCGGCTCTGCTGCCCTTGGTGGCCGCCGGGGTGGGCACCGCGCTCACGCTGGGCGTGGTGTCGCTCTTGGAGCGCTTCGTGCCCTTGTCCGTCTATCTGTTGCAAATTGTCACGTTTTTGGCGTTGGGCGTCGGTGTGGACTACGTGCTGTTTGTCACCAGCCGCTTTCGCAGCGAGTTGGACCGGGGCGCGCCGGTGGACGACGCGCTGACTATCGCCATGCACACGGGCGGCCGCTCTGTGTTGTTTTCCGGCATTGCCGTGTCACTGGCGCTGGGGGGGTTGCTGCTGGGCGGCACCGCCTATTGGACCGGCATGGCGCTGGGCGGGGCGCTGGCGGTGGTGTCGGTGCTCCTGGTGACGCACACGCTCCTGCCGGCACTGTTGCGTTTGTTGGGCCCTCGCATTCACCGGGGCCGCATACGCTGGGCGATGCCCGACTGGCCCCTGTGGGGGCGGTTGGCGGACTGGGCCACGTCACGTCCGGCCTGGGCGCTGGGCCTGGGTCTGGTGGTCCTGGTGGGGTTGGGATGGGCGGCGCCCACCCTCAGCGCCAACGTACCTGCCAACGTGGCGCGGATGCTTCCCGTGCAGAGCCCCTTGGCCAAAGCCTCGCGGGTGCTCCAGCGGATCGACGGTGCAGGCAGTGTGGCGCCTATGGTGGTAGCACTCCGACTCGGGACGTCGGTGGCGGTGCCGACGAGCTGGACCAGCGTGGCCCACGTGACCGCCGAGCTAGCTCGCCTTGGGGATGTGGCCAGCGTGTCATCTCCAACCGGCCACGCGTCGCCTGAGGCACTGGCTCGCCTTGCCGCCCACGGCGCACTGTCGGCCTTCGTGGCCGGGAGCCACCGCGTGGATCTGTTTGTCACGGCGCGGTCCGGCCCCGACACGGCGGCGACGGCGACGCTGCTGCAGCAGATGTCGGCGCGCCTCGGCCGCGTGGAGGGCCTGCAAGCGCAGATTGGCGGCGCGGCTGCGGTGATGCAGGGATTTGACCACTATCTGGCCGGGCGGCTTCCCTGGATGGGTGCCGCCGTGGGGCTCGTGGCGCTGGCGGTGCTGTGGGCGGCCACCGGATCGCCGCTCCAGGCGCTCTTGGGGGTGAGCATCAACGGGTTGGTGATGCTGGCTACGGCAGGCGTTCTGGTGTGGATTATCCAGCGGGGGGCGTTCGGTGTCGCGCCCAACCCCTTGAACTTGGCCGTGCTGCCGCTGGTGTTCGTCATGCTGTTTGGACTTTCCATGGACTACCAGGTCATTTTGCTGCACCGCATCCAAGAACAACTGGCGCGCGGGCTCGCGCCGCGCGCAGCGGCGCGTCAAGCCGTGGCCACCACGGGCGGCCTCATCACCGGAGCAGGGCTCATCATGGTGGCCGTGGTGGCGGCGCTGGTCGCGAGCCCGTTTGAGGTGTTGCAGACGCTGGGGATTGGGCTCGCGACCGCGGTGTTGTTGGACACCCTCGTGGTGCGCACGTGCATGGTGCCCGCCCTGGTGACGCTGCTGGGGCCGCACGCGTTTTGGCCCCGCCGCGCCGGGCCGACCCTCTGAGGGCTTGACCGACACGGTCGTGGTATTCTGGGGGCGTCGTGTGTGCACAAGATTGAGCACACCGCAATGCGAGGAGGGTCGCCATGGCGCGCCAGTTTGCCTTTTTGATGCATCCCCTGCGATTTGACGATTTCGCGCGCAAGTACCCGTTCACCCAGCGCCTGCCAGAACACTGGGTGGAATCGCTGTTTCGGCATGTGCCGCCCATGCGGGTCGGCCATGTGACCGGTGTGGTGTCGCCCACTGGCGCTGAGCTGGAAGGATGGCTCTTAGCCCTGGCCATGACGCCGCGGGTGCTGCTGGAGACGCCCTACCCCGTGGTGCTGCGGGCACTGGAGAAGGCAGGCCGGCTCGCGGAGAGCCTAGGCGCCGAGATCCTGGGGCTCGGCGCCTTCACGAAAATCGCGGGAGACCGGGGCGTGACCCTGGCCAGCCGCTTGAACATTCCCGTCACCACCGGCAACTCGTACACGACCGCCACAGCGGTGGCCGGGGCGCTCGCGGCCGCGCGGCGCTTGGGGGTCGATGCAGGCACGGCCCACGTGGCGGTGATCGGGGCCACGGGATCGATTGGGGCCGCGTGCTGCCACCTGCTGGCGCGCGAGGTCGCGGAAATCACGGTGGTCGCGCGCGGCCGGGAGCGGCTGGAGGAGTTGGCGGCCACTTTGGGCGCAGCCCATCCGGGCCTGGTGGTGCACGTCGAAACCAATATCCCGGTGGCGGCCCGGGCCGCTGATATTCTCATCGCGGTTTCGTCGTCGCCGGATGCTCTGGTGGAGCCCGAGGACTTAAAGCCCGGAGCGGTCGTCTGTGACGTAGCGCGGCCGCGCAACCTGAGCCGGATTGTGACGGAGCGCCGCCGGGACGTCCTCGTGATCGACGGCGGGGTCATTGAGGTGCCGGGGGCGCGCGCGGACCTGGGCTTTGACTTTGGTTTTCCCCCGCGCATGGTGGAGGCGTGCATGGCAGAAACCATGGCGCTGGCTTTAGAGGGGCGTCTGGAGAACTTCACGCTGGGCCCGTCGGTGGATCCGACGAAGGTGGGCGAGATCGCGGCCATTGCCGACCGGCAGGGCTTTAAGATGTCGGGATTTCGCCGCTTTGAGCGAGCCATTCCGGACGACGAGGTGGAGCAGATCCGCAAACGGGCGGAGGCCCGCAGTGGGCGGCCGGCCGCGGCAGCGGCGGCCGAGTCTGTCTGACTTCCCTCGCCGTGAACAGAAAACCCGCGCATTGCTCTTCCTCGGCGAAGCCAGGAAGGGGTCACGCGGGCCGCGGCCGGGAGGACGCCTGCCGGCCAGGCTTCTTGCGCCCCTCGGCTTCGCCGTAGGGTGGCATCGGGTCGAGGGACGCGCCCCAACAAGCGGACGCAAGGGGCTCGGTGCCAGAAGACGGGCTTGCAGTAGAACCTGCGCCAGTGGTGGGTGTACTGGGTTCACAGGTGACGGGCACTCGCTGCCATGAGGTGGTTGATCAGCCGGGAGATGTTGAGCGCGGGATGGATGCTGACGAAGAGAGGCACGTGATCCCGAGGGGTCTTAGAACCGGCGGAAGGTCGGGCGCCGGGCGGCCAAGGCGTATGGTACGAACAGGCCGTCCGCCAACCGTACGCGCACCAAACCCGCCATGCGTGGGTGGCCAAGCCGGCGTAGGATCTTTAGGCGTTGGAAGCCCTCATCATCCGGAGCCTCACCGATCCGCGCACCGCGCAGGGCGGTTTCTGCCCAACGGGGCAGCGGCGAGGGCCGAGCTCATTCGGCGGGCCGTCGTCACGTTCACTCGATGCCAAGCGTTGCGCGCTGGCAAGCGCGCGTTCCTGGTCCCGCCCGCCCCCGCTGCGGCGTCTTCGGCCGGCGGTGGGGAGAGTTCATTCAGTGGCCGTGAGGGTGTTGGCCACCCCCCTTCACCCGTGAGGATTTGGTGCCGTCGGACGGCTTCCCGCGCTTGTGGTCCGGCTGGGCCTGCTTATTGTGCGGGTGCTGCCGAGGTGCGGGTGCGGCGTTGGCGGAGGTGGCGGTCGTCTCTGGGGTGGGCAGGTGCGTCGTGGTGGTGACCACTACGGAACCAATGACCGCCGGTGTCGTGACCGCCGGCCGCGTCGCCGCGAGCCCGGCGGCGTGGGCCTGCCCATGGCTGAGGCCGCCGGCGTATACCGCCAACAGCGCCACCAGGAGGCCGCCGCCGACCGCCAGACCATGGACCATCGTCCCGCCGAATGGGTTCTGCATGGGTTTGCCCCTTCCTCTCAACAAGTCACGAGGTCACTCGGTGTCCCCATGGGATAAATTCGCACCGCCGCCGCGGGTTGGGGCGCTGGGCGCCGCCAGGAAAATTTGGCATGATGGAGCCGCCGCCCGGGAGTGAGCCGGTGGGCGGCGGGGAGGGACCCGTGGACACAGATAGGCGAGATCTCGTGGATCGGGCGCGCGAGGCCGGGGTGAAGCTCGTGCGCCTGCAGTTCACCGATATTTTGGGTGTGGTCAAAAACGTCGTCATCCCGGCGGGCGCTCTCGCCGACGCGCTGGCCGGCCACGTGTTGTTCGACGGGTCGGCGGTGCTGGGGTTTGTGCGCAGCGAAGAGGCCGACGTGTACCTGCTGCCGGACCCAGACACGTTTCGCGTGGATCCGGCCGCGGACGCCCACCCACCGGTGGCGCGCATGGTGTGTGACATCGTCAACCCGGACGCGTCGCCCTTCCCGGGGTGTCCGCGATCGGCCTTAAAGCGCGTGCTGGCCGAGGCGATGGCGATGGGATTCCGCATCGACGTGGCCCCGGAAGTCGAATTTTTTGTGTTTGAGCGCGACCGGGCCGGTCGCGTCACGGTGCGGACGGAGGACCAGGCGGGCTATTTTGATTTGGCGCCGGGCGATGTGGGGGAGGATGTGCGTCGGGCGGCGGTGCTGGAGTTGCTGGCCATGGGATTTCCCGTAGCGGCGAGCCACCACGAGGTGGCCCCGGGACAGCACGAGATTGACCTGGCGCCGGTCGATGCCCTGCAGGCCGCAGACCTGCTGGTGACGCTGCGGGTCGTCGTGCGCGAAGTGGCGCGGCGCCATCATGGGCATGCGACGTTCCTGCCCAAGCCGGTGACGGGCATCAACGGGTCGGGGCTCCACTTGCATCAGCAGGTGTGGGCGAACGGGCAAAACGCGCTGGCGGAGGGAACAGAGCTGTCGGCAACGGGCCGCCAGTACCTCGCTGGTCTGCTGCAGCATGCCCCGGGCTACACGGCCGTGACCAACCCCCTGGTCAATTCGTACAAGCGCCTAGTGCCGGGCTACGAGGCGCCGATTTACGTGGGGTGGTCCGACGCCAGCCGGAGCCCGTTGGTGCGGGTCGTGAATGCGCCGCCGGACCGGCTGCACTTGGAGCTCAGGTCGCCCGACCCGGCGGCCAACCCGTATCTGGCGTGGGCGGTCACAATTCGGGCGGGGCTGGACGGGGTGGCGCGTCGGCTCGGCCTGCCGAAGGCGCAGCCCCGCTACGTGCCGGCGGCGGCAGATGCGGAGCGCTTGGGGCTGGCTCGCCTGCCGGACAGTCTGGCCGGTGCGTTGGAGGCGTTTCGGCGGGACGCGCTGATGCGCGACGCCTTGGGCGAGCACATTGCCGAGCGTTTCCTGGAGGCCAAGCGCATCGAGTGGAATGTGTACGCCGCCGAGGTGCATGCATGGGAAATCGACCAATACCTGAACGTCTACTGACGCTAAGACCACGGCCACCGGACGTTTCGGTGGCTTCGATCTTGCCGCTGCCCGCAATCCCTTTTCCGCCGGGAGCCACGGTCCGTTTGGCGAGCGAGGCAGGCAGTGCACCCCGGCTCGCCCACCGCGACAGCGGGCAACCGTCGCTCGCGCGGCGCCGTGCTACGGCGGCTGGGCCGCATTCGTCCGCACGGCCGCGTCGACACAGCGACGCGGCAGACCAAGACCAGGGTTCGGGACCCGCTCCAAGCGCATCGCGGCGTGATCTGGATCGGTGCCAGGAGAGGACGATGTCCGCCACATCTCCCGCGGAGGCAGGAAGATGACTACCGTGGAAATGCGGCTATGGCCTGCTGGGGTCCGCGGGGCACAATCGGCGACTGGCGGTGCGGTCCGGTCGAGCGGGCCGCCGGGCTATGCGAGCGCAATCCCCACCGCTGGCGCGCGCCGTCGGACCTTAGTCCCAGTCGCGCAGGAACGACGCCAGGCTGTCGGCCGTAGCAGCCAACTCTAGCCCCCGGTCCAGCCGGTCCGCGTCGTCCACGGCCTCGATGCGCGTCTGGCTGGCCTCCGCCGCCGCGCCAAACCGCGCCCGCAAGACCCGGGCCAGCGCGCACTGCCGGCCCTCCACTTGGCCGCGGGCTTCGCCCCGAGCTTCCCCGCGGGCCTCTCCGCGGGCTTCGCCGCGGGCCTCGGCCGCCTCGGCTTCCTCCGCCAGCACGTCCAGGACGGATCGCATCCCCCGCACCTCCTTCAATGATTCGCACCGCCACCGCCACCGCGGCCGGTGCTGTCCCCAGGACACACGCCAGCGCCGGCGCCGCCCATGCCGCCGGCAGCG
>JAJZWS010000098.1 GCA_021846565.1 Bacillota bacterium | reverse complement strand
ACGCGGTATTTCGGCGATCGGGGACCAGAGTCCCGCCCCCTGCCAACCCTTGGTGGAGGAATGTTTCGCCCCGGGGGCCCCGCAGCCCAATCCCGGCGCGGCCTGCGAATTTCCGAAAAGGCTCCTAGGCGAATTGCGGACGTGATCGGCTCCGTGCGCGATGTCCCTGGCATGGGGTGGGATCGATGGGGAGGCACTCCCCAAGTCTGGGGAAGCCAGGCGGCCCCCGCCACCGCTCGTCCAAGCGCCGAGGTGCCCCGGCGGGGAACAGCGACAACAGTCATGCCACGATTGGGATCGCCCGCGGTCTCTGGGCCGGCAGAGCCGAGAGCTGACGCTCCGCGGGCCGTAAGGCCGAGGTGCCCGATCGCCAAGGCCAGCCCCAGCGAGGCGGTGCCAACCCCGCTGCAGTTGCCCTAGGCGCCAGCAGGGACTGACGTTGCCGGTTCTATGAGGCCCATAGCCGGCGGTGTTCCGCGCCAGCCAGCTTCCGAGGCGCGGCGTCCCCAAGAAGGCCGACACACCGTGCCGAGTGGGCTCGTGGCGGTGGCTGCGACACCCCTTGCGGACTCCCCGCGCGGCTCCCGCTCCCTCAGCATGACGACATGGCCCGTCTGCGCCGCAGGACCCGGACCCGCAGTGCCGCCAACTCTTGGCCATTCACGCGGGGCGGGGGCCCCCGAGGAAGCCCGACGGCCCGGGGGACTTCGTCGGAGGCAAAGCCCCCGACGGCGACCCTGGGTCAACGGGCCCGCCGAGGGGAAAACCGAGCGGGCGAGAAGGGTGTGAGGTCTAGATCCGTGGAGCCGCCCAGGATGAGTCTGGCCATCAGCGCCCCGGTCACCTGGGATAGTGAGATGCCCATCATCGCATGCCCGGTCGCCACATAGAAATTGTCATGTCCCGGCACCAGGCCCAGAACCGGGAGGCCGTCGGCGGTCATCGGGCGGAGTCCCACCCACTCGGCTTCGGCTTCACCCTCTAGATCGTCTCCCAAATAGCTCCGGACAGCGCGGCGGACGGCAGCGACCCTGGTCAGATCGAGACGGCTGTTGATTCCGGATAGCTCCATGGTGCCGCCAATTCGCACACTGCCCACGTAGGGGCTGAGGCCCGCACGCGTTTCGCCAAAATACAGCGGACGGTGAAAGCGGACACGAGGGGCATCGATGGTCACGCTGTACCCCTTGCCCGCCGTTACCGGCAGGTGGTATCCAACCTTCCTCGCGAGCGCGGCGCTCCACGCCCCGGCGGCCAATACGTAAGCGTCCGCCTGAATCTGGCCGCTCGACGTCATGAGGGACCGCACCGATCCTCCCTGGACCTCCACATCAGCCACTTGCGTTCGCGCCGATATGAGGCCGCCTCGGTCGATGATGCGCTGCGCAAGGGCCCGACTTAAGGTGTCTGCGCGAACATGGTACTCGCCCGGCAGCATCATTCCCCCGATGACGCGCGACGACAGGGCCGGCTCGAGGTCCAGCACCTCGGCCTGTGTCAGCGCTTGGGCGGCGACATAGCCGAAGTCCGCCGCCGGCGCCAGTTCCTCCCACCTTCTCCGCATTTCCTGGCGATCCGCGAACACCAGCAGCAGCCCCTGACGGTGCAGTTCGCAGTCCACCCCATCCTGCGCCAGCGTGTCGAAGGCGCTGAGGCTGGAGCGGCTGAGCGCCATCAAGGCGTCACGACCGTACGCGTAGTCCGGCGGCGAGCAGTGCCGCCAAAACTGCACCAGCCAGGGAAGCAGCTGGGGCACCGCGCTGGGGCGGATATACAGCGGACCATCCCCGTGGAGGAGCCAGCGCAGCGACATGCTCACGACCCCGGGTGCCGGGACCGGCTCCGATAGGGACGGGCAGAGCCACCCAAGATTTCCCAGCGAGCACGCCATCCCGGGATCCCCGGCGTCGATCACCTGGACCGCGGCGCCCTGCTTCGAGAGGTGATAGCCGACCGCAAGGCCGATCATGCCGCCGCCAATAATCGCGATCTTCATGGCCCGACAACTTTAGCCGCCACGCGGGGCTCTTCTGGGCGCCCCACCCTCTGACGGGTGCCCTGGGGAGTGTTCATCACCTAGTCCACCTCGATGAATATGTTGCGCAGCTCGGTGTAGAGCTCCATCGCCTCCATCCCGAGCTCGCGCCCCAGCCCGCTTTGCTTGAAGCCGCCAAACGGCGCCTCGATGTGCACGCTCTTGATGCTGTTGACGCTCACCACGCCGGCCCGCAGCTGCCGCGCCACGCGCAGCGCCTGCCCTCCATCGCGAGAAAATACCGACCCCGACAATCCGTACACGGTGTCATTGGCCATCTCGATGGCCTCCTGCTCCGAGGCAAAGCGCTGAATCGTGGTGACGGGGCCAAAAATCTCCTCGCGCACGATATCCATGCGCGCCTCGGCTGCGCCCAATGCGGTGGGTGCCAGGTAGTAGCCGCGATCCGGCAGGCCCTCGGTGGATCCGCCCACCAGCAGCTCGGCCCCGTCCGCGATCCCGCGCGTCACGTGTCGCATGACTCGCTCGCGGTGAGGACCCGAGACGAGCGGGCCCAGCTCGGTGGCCGGGTCCTCCGGATCTCCGACGTGCAGCGCCCGCACGTGCCGACAAAACGCCTCCACAAATTCGTCATAGATGTCGCGGTCGACGGCGATGCGGCTTCGAGCGCAGCAGTCCTGCCCCGCATTGCCGTAGGCGGACTGGACCGCCAGTGCCGCGACCCGATCCAGATCGACTCCTGGGAACACGAGCGTCGGGGACTTTCCTCCCAGTTCCAGCGACACGCGCTTGATCTGGGGGGCCGCCAGCTGAAGGATTCGCGTGCCCGTCGTGGTCTCCCCGGTAAAGGCGACCTTGTCCACCCGCCGATCCTCAATCAGGCGTTCGCCCACCTCTGCCCCGGGGCCGGGCACAATGGTCAGCACGCCGGCCGGCAGACCCGCCTCGGTACCCAAGCGGCCCAACAGAAGTGCCGTGAGAGGAGTGTAGCTCGCCGGCTTCACCAGCACGACATTGCCGGCGGCCAAGGCCGGGGCAACCTTCCAGGCCGCGATGAGCAGGGGAAAGTTCCACGGGACAATGAGCGCGACCACCCCCAGCGGAATCCGCTCGGTAAAGTCCAGGCCCGCCGCCGACACCGGGATGGTGTGCCCGTACACCTTGTTGGCCGCGCCCGCGTAAAACTCAAAGCAACTCGCGGCGGCGTGCACCTCGTTGATGGCGTCGCGAATCGGCTTCCCCACCTGGCGCGTCTCCCACCGCGCCAGGTCGCCCGCCTGCTCCCGGACCTTCGCGGCCAGGGCGAGAAGCACCCTTCCGCGCGCGGTGGCCGACGCACGGGGCCAGCCGCCGGTGTCAAATGCCCTCCGGGCGCTGGCCACCGCCTGGTCCACGTCGTCGGCATCGAACCGGGTTACCTGTGCCAACACCGCTTCGCGGCAGGGATTTTCCACCTCGAACACGTGACCCGCCCGGGCCATCACCGGGCCACCATCCACCCAAGCAGGCCACGGGACGCCTCGCTCCTCCGTACCATCGCCCCCCTATCGCTCGCAGCCGTTAGAAATAGAACGCGGTGATGCCGCCGTCGAGGTTGATTTCGGCACCGGTCATCCACGACGACTCAGCAGAGGCGAGGTACACGGCTAGGTGTCCCACGTCTTCGGGACGGCCCAAGCGGCCCATGGGGATGCGGGCCAGGCGCAGGGCCTCTGCCTCTGGATTGGCCAAGAGCCACTCCATCAGCATGGGCGTGGCGATGGGTCCTGGGCAGACGGCGTTGGCCCGAATGCCCTGGCGGCCAAACTGCGCCGCGAGGGACTTGGTGAGCGCGATGACCGCCCCCTTGCTGGCGGTATACGAGTCCTGCGGAACCGTGCAACCCACGCGCGCGACGAAGGAGGCCACATTGATCACCGAGCCGCCTCCAGCCTGCTGCAGCCAGGGGATCCCATGCTTGCACACGAGGTACACCCCTTTGAGATTGACCTCTTGCACGTGGTCCCACACCTCTTGGGGGGTGTCCAGGACCGAGTGATCGGCGGCGGGCATGATTCCGGCGTTGTTGTACAGCACCGTGACGGCCCCGCAGGTGGCCGCTGTCTCGGCCAATGCGCGTCGGACCGACTCTTCATCGGTCACATCACACACAATCGGCGTCGCCCGGCCGCCGGACGCCTCAATGCGGTCAGCCGTGCGCTGGACGTCTTCGGCACGGCGATCGGTGACCGCAACGCATGCGCCCTCGCGCGCAAACATGGTGGCAACCACCTGGCCCATCCCACTGCCCGCACCCGTGACAAATGCCACTTGCTCGCTTAAGCGATCCATCGTGATCGCCTCCCCTCCCCATCAAATTCGCTCGAAGTAGCGCACGCGTTCCCAGGACGTGACCGCGCGCTGAAAGGCAGCCTCCTCCAGCCGCGCGGCATGAGCGTAGTGCTCCACGACCTCCGCCCCGAACGCCGTGCGAGCCGCGGCGCTGGACAAAAACAGCTCCGTCGCGGCCCCAAGGGTTGCTGGCACCCGTGGCAGATCCGGATCGGAGTAGGCGTTGCCCTGAAGCGGCGGCGGGCACTCCATCTCATGCTCGATCCCCCAGGCTCCGGCGGCCAGAATGGCGGCCAGGGTCAGGTAGGGATTGGCATCCGCGCCGGGAAGGCGATTTTCCATGTGGAGACCCGGTCCCCGCCCGACCACGCGAAGCCCGCAGGTGCGGTTATCGTAGGCCCACGCAATGTTCACCGGTGCCCAACTCTCAGAGGCATAGCGCTTGTACGCGTTAACCGTTGGCGCCTGCAGTAGCGTGAATTCCCGCGCCAGAGCCAGCTGGCCCGCGAGAAATTGGCGCCCCACCGCGCTGAGACCGGTGCCGGTGCCGTCCGCCGGAAACGCGTTGACCCCCGTTTGGCGGTCCACGACGCTCACGTGGACGTGACAGCTTGATCCGGGGAGGCTGTCATCCGGCTTGGCCATAAACGTGACGGCCCGCTCCTGGGCCACGGCAATCTCCTTGACGCCGTGCTTGTACACGGCATGCTGATCGGCGGTGGCGAGCGCCGGCCCGTGCCCGAGGTTAATCTCATATTGGCCGGGGCCGGTCTCGCCTTTGGCAGAGATCACCTGGATGCCGGCTTCCCGCATCTGCCTTCGAATCTGGCGGTAAAATGGCTCGGCTTTTGTGCTCTGGAGAAGGTGGTAGTCCTCCGCGTACCACCCAAACGGCTGCAGGCCGGCATAGCCCTTTTCCTGGGCCGTATCAAACGTCTCGCGCCACAGATAAAACTCCAGCTCCGTGGCCATGACGGGGTCAAAGCCCAAGCCATGGATGCGTTCAATCTGGCGCTGGAGGATCTGGCGGGGGGAGACAGCGACCGGCGCGCCGGTCCCATCGCATACATCCGAGAGGACGAGGGCCATGCCGGGCAGCCAGGGCGTCACGCGAAGCGTGGACAGGTCGGGAATGGCCGTAAAATCCCCGTAGCCGTCTTCCCAGCTCATGAGCCGGTAGCCTGCAGGCGTCCCCATGTCCATGTCCGTCCCCAAGAGATAGTTGCAAAAGTGCATCCCCGCCGGCAGAACCGTTTCCAGAAACTCGCCGACGGGAATCCGCTTCCCCAGGATGCGGCCCTGCATATCCACGAAGCCCACTGACACGGTATCGATGTCACCCACCTCAGCAAGTTCCTGCAGGCGCTCCAAGGTCAAAGGCGCCGCGTGTTGGCTTGGCATCTGCCCCACTTCCTTTCGCAATCCGCCCTGACGCTGAGCCAATTCCGGCGCTCAGCTCAATGATCGATGGGGATCGAGTCCCGCGCCGGCGCCGCGAGCGTGATTACGGCGGCGACTCGCTCAGGGACTCAAATAGCGCGTCGACCTTGTTTTCGAACGGGGTCGAGAGAACCACCATGGTTTCCGCACGCCGGAATCCCCCCACCTTCCCAAGCTCATCAAACAGCACCCGCTGGAGATCGCGGTGGTCGCGCGCGCGGATCTTGACCAGGCAGTCAAACTGGCCGGTGACCAAGTACGCCGCATCCACTTCCTTGATTTTTGCCAGATCATCCAGCACTTGATAGGAGGATCCGCCCTGCTCCGTTTGCAGCGCGACCCACGCGATGACTAGGAAGCCCAGCGCCCTCCAGTCCACATCCGCCCGGAATCCCCGCAACACGCCCGCGCTGGTGAGCTTGCGGACCCGCTCGTGCACGGTGGCCCGCGACAGCCCCAGTTGGTCCGCGACGACTTGCAGCGACGACCGGGCGTTTCTTGACAGGGCGTGCACGATCACGCGATCCACGTCGTCCATGCCTCCGCCTCCTTGTTTCTCTCATGAGGGTGTCCTCTGCCGCGGTCCACACCGCGTGGCCACCCAGGGGGATGGAGGCGAGGGCGGCCCTGAGCCGCCCTCGCCGCTGGCTAAGCGTGCCCCTCCACGCCTGAGATCCCTGCGCCCTCCAGCTGCGGCAGCCGGGACGCCACGCCCCAGGGCAGGAAGACGGCCATCGACAGCGCAACCACGATGACACTGCCCATGTCGACGCTGACCACCCTTTGCGCGCCGACGCTCCCCACCCAGGTCATGAGCACCAGAAACCCGATGTAAGCGATGTACCACAGCGAGTTGAGCAGCCCCTCCTTGACTTTGTAGACAACCCCGAAGGCCAGCGACATCACCCCGAGAATGATCACGGCGTATGGCACGGAGGGCCATCCACTCCAGTAGATGATAAGCGAGGCCGAAGCGATCGCGACGGCTGCCAGCACGCTGCGCCCCATGCGCGGCTTGGAGTTGCTCTGCCGGTGCACAACCAGCATGGAAACCGGGTTCACCGCGTACGCGATATACCCGGCCACGACCCCGTCCGTGATGAGACTGTAGATGTTGGGGAGGGGAGCGGCGATATACGCGACGATGATGCCCACCCCGGTAAACACCAGCAGACTCCACTGGGGGACGGCGTAGCGCTCGGACAGGTCCTTCATCTGCTGGCTCACGTAGCCAGAGCGACCCATGGCCAGCAGCACGCGGCTCCCAGCCCCTTGATAGATGTACCCGGACACGAAGGGTCCCAATACCGCGATGACCACCGTGATGCCGATCAGCCACCCTACGTTGGAGTCTTGAGACAGCACGAGAAAAGGGTTGCCTGGCAAGCTGGACAGCGCCGTCCAGGCGCCGGGGTGGACCTTGGCGGCGGACCAGCTGAGGCCAGCGATGAAGGCGACGGCAAACATCAGGTAAATAAACGTCTGTCCCCCGACGGACCACAGGATCGCCCGGCGCAGGGCCTGGGGCTGCTTCACCTCCTCGGCGTAGTCCGGCAGCACGCGGATGCTTCCATAGGCAAACATGGCCAGCGGGACCGCGGCAAACACCCCCCCGAGTCCAAAGGGCATGACGCCGCCGAAGGCCGTGAAATTCGCAAAGTGAGCGAAGCCCAGGAAGCCGAGGGCCACCAGCAGGTACAGGGTCAGCTTCACGATGCCGAGCGGGGTGGTCGTCTTGGCGAACGCCTTGATGCCGAAGTAGTTGAACGGCAGGAACGCCAGCATGATCACGGCGGCGACGATGGCGCCAAGCGTCGTGGGGTCGCCGTGGACGTTGATGAAGTGCGGATAGAAGAAGTTGAGGCCCTCTGTGGCCCCCAGCGCTTCGATGGGCGGGATGAACAGATACCAGATGAGACTGGACACGGCATTAATCATGTTCGTGGTGCGGCCGTGGGTGTAGAGGCTGTAGCGCGCCGGGCCCCCGGCCTCGGGATACCGGGCGCTCAGATCCACGTAGGTAAGGGCGATGAACAGAAACAGCACGGCGCCGACGATCCACCCGATGACCATCCCGGGACCGGCCAGCGCCGCCATCCCCGCTACCGCAAAGAGCACACCCGTCCCGATCGACCCGGCTATCCCCAGGATGACCAAGTCGAGCGTTGTTAGCTGTCGTCGAAGACCTACCATGTCACGACTGCTCCCTTCGATGAGCTTCACAAGGACGCCTCGGCCATATCTACCTCGCTGTTCCTGTTCCACAGCGCGGAGTCGTTGGCCGCGTGGCGTGGGGACCCTCAGTCCCCCTGGCTTCCAGAACTCCATCACAAGACATCGTAACGACTCAGACGTTTGTTTCCAGACATAGTATGGCGCAACAGCCATCTCTCCGCACAGAATATCGACGCCGATCCGGGTTGTCAATGAAATCAGTCAATTTGTAGGAAATCAGGAGATCGCCCCCCACCTGGTCGCCTGGACGGAGGGCTGAGCGGCTCGTCCAACCCCGGGGAGAAGGGCGGCACCGCCCCGGGCCCTCCGGACGGTGCCACCGGCAAGCGTCCGCGGGTCTGCGTCTCCAACGCGCGCTTACCCCAGACATGGACCCCGGCGGGCTCGGCGGCAGACCCGGCGCCGGCACGGAAGGACGTGCGCGCCAAAGACTTGGGACGCCCGCCCCCGCGCAGTCCTTGGCGGGCCTGCAGGCTGGCCGCGTGTCAACAGCAATCTTCATTTCCCCAAAACGCCAAAGCACATTTCCCCAAATCAGCACCAGGGAATTCCTAGGCGAGAGCGCAGGTCGCCCTCGACGGAGTCCCCCGCCCGCAGGGGTGCGGGCGGGGAACGTGGGGCGTCGGGGCGCTTCAGGGGAGGGGCCCGTCCGGGGAGGGCGGGCCCGAGCCCGAGCCCGGCCGACGCGCCGCCCACAGCGTCAGCACGCTCGCCGCCCCCTCCAGGGCCGTCCGTTCACTCACGAAGGCGGCCGTGTCCCGCATGTGCGCCCCCGCGGGCCGCCGCACGGGTGGACGCCGTCCAGGGGTTTCGGGACCGGGCCGGCAGCATGCACGGAAGCTTGTGCCAACTGGCCAAAGTCAGCCGGCTCCGCGCCGAGGCGGCTCGCGACAAGGTCCACGCCATCACCGTGGCCATCGCGGACCGACTGGCCGCCGCCGCGCCCTGGCTCATTGCGTCGGTGACGCCTCCCCTCATGATGGCCGAAGCCGCCAGCATCCTTCTGCGTCTATATAGAGGCTCCTGAAAAAAGTCATGTGGCTGGAAAGCGAGGGCGAGGGGGTATTCGGGCGGGGGGAGCCCTGGGCGGATCGGCCCAGAAACCTACCCCGCGGCCCGGGTTCGGGCCTCCTGCCGCCGC
>JAJZWS010000097.1 GCA_021846565.1 Bacillota bacterium | reverse complement strand
CCACGCCACGGCGATCCCCATCACCCAAGAGGGGGTCAAGGACGTCACGTTTAAAGTCGAGGTCAGAACTGAGGACGCGCGGGCCGCCACGATCGGGCGGCAGGGGGCTACCTGCGTCGCCTGTGGACAGGCCGTCCCCTTGAACTATGTGCGCACCGAGGCCAAGGCGGGCCGCATGGGCGCCCAGCTGATGGCGATCGTGGGGGAGGGCAAGCGGGGGCGGCGCTATCTGTCGCCCACCGCGCTGCACATGGAGCGCGCACGGCAGGCGCGGGCGGGGTGGCAGCCACGGGTCAATTTGCCGGTTAACCCTCGGGACTTTAAGACACCCAACTATGGCCTCACCACCTTCGCGGACCTTTTCACCGCCCGCCAGCTGACGGCGCTCACCACCTTTTCTGATCTCATCACCCAGGTTCGGGAAGTAGTCCTGGCGGATGCGCGGGCGGCCGGGTGGGCCGACGACGGCCGGGGGCTGGATCAAGGGGGAGAGGGGGCGACCGCCTACGCCGACGCGCTGGCCACCTACCTGGCGCTGGGGGTGGACAGGTTGGCGGACCGCAGCTCCACCATCGCTTCTTGGGACAAAACGCGGGACAGCATTCGGAACACTTTTGCGCGTCAGGCCATTCCCATGACCTGGGACTATGCCGAGGCGAACCCTTTTAGCGATTCGTCCGGCAGCTGGGCAAGTGCCGTGGAGCCGATCGTAGAGGTGCTGGAGGCGCTGCCCGGCGGCAGGGCGGGCATTGTGCGCCAAGCCGACGCCACCCACCCCATCCCCGGCCTGGAGCGTGCCGTCGTGTCCACGGATCCGCCCTACTATGACAACATCGGGTACGCCGACCTGTCCGACTTCTTCTATGTGTGGCTCAGACGCTCGCTGGAGCCGGTGTTTCCGGGGCTGTTTCGCACCGTCATGACCCCCAAGGCGGACGAGCTGGTGGCCACGCCGTATCGCTTTGAGGGTAGTCGGGCCAAAGCCCAGGAGCACTTTGAGAGTGGATTTCGCGAGGCGTTTGACCAGCTGGCGACCGTGCAGGACCCGGCCTATCCCATGACGGTGTACTACGCCTACAAGCAGCAGGAAACCGATGAGGCCGCGGGCGGGGTGGCGTCCACGGGATGGGAAACCATGCTGACGGGGCTGGTGGACGCGGGTTTCAGCGTGACCGGCACGTGGCCGCTCCGGAGCGAGATGGGCAATCGGCCGGTCGCCCAGGGGACCAATGCGCTGGCGTCGTCCATTGTGCTGGTGTGCCGGCCGCGGCCAGCGTCCGCGCCCATCGCCACGCGCCGGGACTTCGTGACCGCGCTCGGCTTGGAGCTGCCCACGGCCCTGCAAGCCATGCAAAAGGGCCACGTGGCTCCGGTGGACATGGCGCAGGCGGCCATTGGCCCCGGGATGGCGATTTACACGCGGTATCAGCAGGTGCTGGAGGCGAACGGCCAGGTGATGCCCATTCGCACGGCCCTTTCGTTGATCAATCAGGCGCTGGACGCCTACTTCGAGGATCAGGATGGGGAGTTGGACCCCGAGTCCCGGTGGGCGGTGGCCTGGTTCGAGCAGTACGGGTTGGAGTCGGCTCCCTATGGCGCAGCCGACGTCATGGCGCGGGCCAAAAACACGTCGGTGGACGCGCTGGCGCGGGTCGGCGTGGTGGAAAGCCAGGGGGGCGCCGTGCGGCTGGCGCCGGGGACGGGGGTTGCCGAGGCTGCCGACCCGGATTGGGGCCGCATGCCGGCCTGGCGATCTGTGCATCATCTGGCGCGCGTCGCCAGAACGGGGGGCGCCCAGGGGCTGGCTCCTCGACTGTCGCAGCTGGGCGGCCGCTCGGACGAGGTGCGGGAGCTGGCGTACCGCCTGTTTGCTTTGAGCGAACGCAAAGGCTGGACCGACCGGGCCTACGAGTACAACACGCTGGTCGCCACCTGGCCGAAGGCCCTGGCGGTCAAGCCGACCACCATCGAGCAAACTCGGTTCGCCGGGTGGGCGGATGCAAGCGGAGGTGAGAAAAATGGCGGCGAGTAACCGGGAGCGGGTGGGCCACGGCCTCGCACTTTTAACGCGCGGACTGGGTCCGTTTGTCCAGCGCATGTGCGAGCAGAAGTACGGGCGGCGCACCGCCGAGATTGTGGCCGGTGCGCTCCCTAGGCTCAGCGACGCGCGGGTGGACGGGGACGACTGGAAAAACTTTGACGGTCATGCCCTGCTGGTCGTGATGCGCCAGCTGTGGAATGAGGTGTTTTACGAGCAGCTGGGGCAGTTTGAGCGCGGCTTGGTGAACGAGCTGCTGAAAGCGCGCAACGACTGGGCGCATGAGAAGCCGTTTAGCACGGAGGATGCCCATCGTGCGCTGGACAGCATTCAGCGCCTGTTGACGGCCATCAGTGCGAAGGAGGCGGCCGAGGCCGAAGAGATGGCCGTCGGCCTGCTGCGCGTGCGATATGAAGAAAGCACGCGGCGGCAAACCAAGCAGGTGGTGAGCCAGCCCACCTCCTCGCGGGCCGCGGGCTCGCTCAAGCCCTGGCGCGAGGTGGTGCATCCCCACCCCGACGTGGCCACGCGGGGCGCCCCGCTGGCCCGGTTCGCGGCGGATCTGAGCGCCGTCCACCAGGGGCGCGCCGACTCGGAGTACGGCGACCCCACCGAGTTCTTTCGCCGCACCTATTTGACCGGGGGGCTCCAGCGGCTCTTGAAAGTGGCGGCGGAGCGGCTCGGGGGCCAAGGGGGCGCCCCGGTGGTGCGCCTGCAAACCACATTTGGGGGCGGCAAGACCCACGCCATGCTGGCCCTGTACCATCTGTTTGGGGGCGGCGTGCGCTTGCCGGACGTGCCCGAGGTGGCGCAGATTTTAGGGGTGGACCATGCCAGCGACGTACCGCGGGCCACGCGCGGGGTGTTCGTGGGGACGCGCTTTAATCCGGCCAGCCCCACGGTGCATGCCGACGGGGTGAGTGTCCGCACCATGTGGGGCGAGCTCGCCTACCAGCTGGGCGGGGCCGAAGGCCTCGCCATGGTGGCCGACGCGGACCGGGAGGCGGCCCCGCCGGGCGCCGACACGCTGGCCGAGCTGTTTCGACGCTACGCCCCCGTCCTGATCCTGATTGACGAGTGGGTCGCGTTCACGCGCGCGCTGGCGGCCCACCCCGGCCGCTTATCGGCGGGCACCTTCGACGGCAACCTCACGTTTGCGCAGTCGCTCTCCGAGGCGGCCGCCAGCGTGGACGGGGTGCTGGTGGTGGCCAGCCTGCCCAACTCCGATGCGGAGGTGGGCGGGCGCGCCGGGCAGGAGACGCTGGACCAACTGTCGCGGGTGTTCCAGCGGGTGGACGCGCCCTGGGCGCCCGCGGAAGCGTTGGAGAGCTTTGAGATTGTGCGGCGGCGCCTCTTCGGCGAGGTGACCGACTACGCCGCCCGCGACGCGGTGGTGGCCGCGTTCATGAGTCTCTATCGCGAACACCACGGGGACTTTCCCCCTTACGCCCGGCAGGTGGACTATGAGCGTCAGCTGAAAAGCGCCTACCCGATTCACCCGGAGCTGTTTCGCCATCTGTACGAAACGTGGTCCACACTGGAGCGCTTTCAACGCACCCGCGGCGTGCTGCGCCTGATGGCCGAGGTGATTCACGCGCTGTGGGATGGCAGCGACCGCTCGCTGTTGGTCATGCCCGGAAGCCTCCCGCTGGAGGTGCCGGAGGTGAAGACGGCGCTGTCCGACTACCTCGACGACAGCTGGCAGGCCGTGATCAGCAAGGACGTGGATGGGCCCGACTCCCGTCCGAGCGAGTTGGACAGCCAAAACACGATGTTTGGCAGTCTGTACGCGTGCCGCCGCGTCACGCGCACGATCTTTCTGGGCACAGCCCCGTCCGGCACCGGGCAAAGCGTCCGCGGCATGGAAACCGACCAGGTGAAGCTCGGAACGGTGCAACCCGGGGAAGCCATCGGGGTGATGGGTGACGCGTTGAATGAACTGCGCCAGGTGCTCACGTATCTGTATCACGAGGGGAGCCGGCTCTGGTTCGACACACACCCCAGCATCCGGCGGGAAGCGGAGGACCGCGCGGTAAGACAGCCTTCGGGCGCCGTGAGCCGCGAGGTGCTGAGACGCCTAAGGGGGGCGTCGGGGAAGTCGGGGCTTCGCGGGGGGCACGTCGCGGAGACCCCCGGCGACGTGCCCGACTTGCCGGATGGCGTGCGCCTGGCGATCCTGCCGCCGGACCACCCGTACGCGCGCGAGGACAACAACGCCGCCCAGCGATTTGCGGAAACCGTCTTGGCGGACAGGGGACACGGACCACGCCAGTATAAAAATGTCCTCGTGTTCCTGGCACTGGACGAGAAGGCATTGGGGGACGTCGACCTCAAAGCGCGCCGCTTCTTGGCGTGGACGGAGTTGCACGCCCAGAAGGACGTCTTGAACCTGGATGTCCAGCAGACGCGCGAAGTGGAACACCAGCGGGCCCGCGCCGACGAAGATCTCCAGCGCGCGGTGACCGAGGGCTACCGCTGGCTGTTGGTGCCCGATGGCGAAGTAAGTCCCCCGTGGGTGGCCAGCCGACTTGGAGGACACGAGGACAATCTGACCAAAGCCGTCTTTGACAAGCTCCGTGGGGAGCGCATCGTCGACCAATGGGGCTGGGTGCTACTGCGGGCCGAGCTGGACCGGTGGTTTTGGAAAGAGAACGCCCACCTCTCGCTGACGGAGTTGTGGACGTCCTACGCCAAGTACACGTACCTTACCCGTCTCACCGGCCAGGACGTATTGGTCAAGGCCGTCCGCGACGGCGCAGAGCATAAAGCCTGGGCCCTGGCGGACCGCCTCGACGACACCGGGCAGTACGTGGGTCTGGTCTGGGGAGAAGAGGCGGCCGCGCGGGCGCCGACGCTGGTGGTCAAACGCGACGTGGCCGACGCCCAATTTGCGGAGATGGAGCGGCGTCGCCAACAGCGTGGGGGCGAGGCCGCGTCCGCATCCGATGCAGGTGGTCCCGCCGTGGCGACTCCGGGGCGAGGCACGGACGTTGCCAGGCCAGAGACGGCGTTCAAGGCTCCTGCAACGCGACCCCGGTACTTTGGCAGCGTACCGTTGACGTACACGGGAGCGGCGGGTGAGTTGGAGCAAATCATCAAGGAGGTCATTCGCTATCTGGCCAGCTCGCCCGATGCCGAGGTGTCCCTGACCCTCGAGGTGTCCGCCCGCCTGCCGGCCAACTACTCCGAGGATGAGCGGCGGGCTGTGCTGGAAAACGCACGCCACCGCAAGTTCACGGTCTCGGGGTTTACCGAAGAGTGACCGAACGTCCACCGGGAGTCCTGGCCAGGCGGCACCAGGTGCCCCCGTTCCAGCGCGGCACCGATGCGAGGAGCAGGAATCCCGCCCCCAGGAGGCAACCATCCCGGATAACGCGGTCGACGTGTGCACCGACCTCAGGGATGAGGGGAACGGGCCGCCCGAGCCGGGATGTTACCAGTCCTTGCGGGTGAAGGACTGGCTCGTGAAATGGTCGCGGCGCTGGGGCGCGAAGGGTCCACCGTCGCGTGGGGTCGGCGATCTTAATGACTGGCGCACCATGGCGTCCCTCGTATGGGCAGCGGTCGTATTCGTGGTGGGCGTCGCTGCGTGTTGGTGCGCCGTTAGCCATCAACCAAGGCCCACCGATGCTTGGATCCTGCTCGCCGCTTTCAGCGTGGGATACTTCGCGGTCTTCGCCGCCGTGTCCTGGGCCGTGGCGGTTTATCAAGAGGCCGCCGGGTTGCGTCAACTCACGGAGCGTGTGACAGGACAGCTCAAGAACGAGCACCCATGCACAGACGCCGACCTAGCCCGGCGCCTCTGGGCGTACCGTGCTTATCTAATCGAGGTAAGATCGCGCCGCCAGGCCAACCGCGGTACCCTATGGATGTCGCTGGCCACGATCGGTGTGCCCGTGGTAATCAATGTGTTCAAGTTAAACAAGGTGGCCAACCTTTCAAGGCTATCCTCGGGAGAATTTGCTGTTGCCTTCACGGTTGGGTTTGTGTTTGTTGGACTATGGGTGGGCATGGCCGTCCGTCGTTATGCCCAGCAGTGGATGGCGTCAGATTTCTGGGAGGGCGTGTGGTGGCATTTGCCCCTGGATCCCTGATTTCGGCGCCCGCCCCCGGGGGCTGCGGGCCCGGGGGAGGGCTGGCCGCGGCTATATCTGAGCCTTGCCCGCGGAGAGGACGGTTCATGCGCGCCCGCACACCCGGCCTGCGGGAATTCCGTTGGTCGGTCAAGGATGCTTGACAGGTGTGGGGGCGGGCAGCGACGGCAGCCCCAGCACGCGTTCGTACAAGGTCACGGTGCGGGCGATGCCATGACCCACGACACGGGTAATGGGTCGCGGATCCCCGCCGTCAGCGGCCTGAAGGGCCGCATAGTACCGCTTGCGATCCCTGGGTTCCAGAAGTGCCGGCGGGTAGTGGTGGCGCATCAGCCACAGGGTCAACAGCAGCCGGCCGGTGCGGCCATTGCCGTCGGTGAACGGGTGAATGGCCATGAGCGCGGCATGCATGGCCGCACCGACTTGGACAGGATGGCCCGCCTGGAGCCGCCACTGCTCGCACCAATCGGCCACCGCGCCCGGTACCAGAACGGGGTCCGGGGGCACCAGGGGACTGCCGGCGATGGCCACGGGGGCGGTCCGCAACTGGCCCGCGATGTCGGGCTGGGACCGGCGCATGACCAGGGCGTGCAGGGAGCGTACCAGGAATGGCGTCACAGCGTCTTCGGACCGTGCCCACTCCACCATGGCGTCCCAGGCCTCGGCGTGGTCCAAGACTTCGAGATGATCCCGAAGGGGCTTGCCGCCGACCGTGATGCCCTCCAGGATCAATTGGGTCTCCCGGATGGTTAGGTGGTTGCCCTCGATAGCTGTGGATGCTTGCGTCACCCGGGTGCGGAGCGCGGCGAGCAGAGATGCACGGGTGGGCTCGGGCAACGGCTCCAGATCCTGCAGTCGGCGAACCCGCGCGTCCAGAGACGCCAGCGCCCTTACCGCCATGGATCGTCCCTGCCTTTCCCGACCTCTGCGGTCGGTCGGCCCTCGTGGTCCGCCTACCTAGTCTCACATTGTAGCCGACCATTCAGGGAAACGACTCAAACCTGCAGAGCCGGCCGGACCTTGTGGTCGTCAGGCGTGGTCTGCCGTGGTGGCTGACTGGCCCGATGCCGCGCGAAGTCCGGGTCCTGCCTTCTTGGCGTAGGCAGCCGTTGTTAACGCTGGCCCCCGGTCCGAGTCATCGCGACCCAGCGTGGAGAGAGGAGAAGCGCGGGCGCGGGGCTTGCCATCGGCCCAGGTACCTTCCGACAGGACGGCGACCGCCAACAACCAATACCGGGAAACACAATCTGCGCGGTCGCGTGTTCACTGGCAAACGTCAGGAATGGCGGAAGAATGACGCCGAGGCATACGAGGTCTGTGAGGTTGGTTCCTGCCGCGGTGAGGCGCTCGGGGAACGGGTGGCGCCCAGACGGTAGCTGGTAGTTTGTCCTGGTCGGCGAGGGTGAGGCTCGTTACCGGATCCCCGCGTTCCACCAGGAAGTCCCTCGTGGTGATCTGGAGAAATGTCAGGGGCACCATCGGAACGTGCAGGACTGGCCCTTACCGCCGGCCGAGGCCCTGCGGCCCCACCGCCGCCGCCGGCGCCGCACGGTCCAGACGGCAACGCCGGTCTGCACCGCGACGGTCGCCACGACGCGGCTGTCCCCGCCACTGGTCCCAACGCGACCAGGGACGCCCAGGGGGAGTTCCTCATACGACAACAGCCAGGGGGGAAACCCCGTTTCCACGGTACGCACGACCTGACGACCGCCTCTGGGGTTGCTGGTGATTTGCCGGAATGTGCACCACAGCTGCGCCACCGGCCCGTGCAGACGAACGTTGCGGGCCTACGACGACCGGTCTCGCCGGCCACATGTTCGACGAGGGTGCGACGTGACCGCCGAGAAACTCCATGCGGTACACCACAAGGGGGCCTGTTCCTATGATGGGCTCGGCTGGCAGCTCCACGCGCGGGGAGGGGACGCCCACCCACGACACACCCAAGGAGCGCCTGCGCCGCGGCCAACGACCATCCCTTCCATGCCGACGCGATCATACGTACAATATCCTGTACGGGGAGGGATGGCGTGAGGACGTTAACCTATGGGGGTCTCGTGCTCGTTACGCTGAGACCCTAAACGCAGTGGTCGAGGACCGCGAGGAAGTCGTTGTGACGCGAGCGGGCCACGAGCCCGTCGTCACTGTGGCGCTCGACGACTATGAGTCGCGCAAGGAAACCGCGTACTTGTTGCGCAGCCCCGCCAACGCGCGCCGACTCTGGGAGTCAATCGAGCGGTTGGAGGCCGGTCAGGGCGCGCCTCACCGCCTGCATGAATGACCATCGGGATGAAAATGGGTGGAAGGACTATCTTTGGGGGCAAGCGCAGGATAGAAGGGTTCTCCGGCGGATTAATGCGCTGATTCAAGAAGTCCAGCGCGACGGCAACCAAGAGGGCATCGCCAAGCCCGAGCGCCTGGGGTACGGTCTGCACGATGACTGGTTCCGTCGGATCACACAGGAGCATCGGTTGGTGTACAAGGTGACGGACAACACCGTGCGTATTGCCATGTGCCGATACCACTACCACGCGTAAAAGCTTGGCGCGTGGCTGTCTCGCGGTCGGTTGAACGATCGGCCCCAGCTCCCGCGGCTCTCAACACGAAAGGAGTGGTGCGACGGTGGGTCCGAGGGGGGCCAAGCAGACACACCCAGGGCAACCGGGGCTTCCTGCGGCCGCCGTGTTACGACCACGCCCGCGGAGGACTTGGAGCCTTGATCTAAGGTTGCCTGGCGGCCACCCGGCACCCTGCGCCTCGCATTGGTAGACCCACGACGGCTGCCTCCAACCACGGACGGGACGTCGCCCTCACGGGAGGAAGTCACCTCGACGGGGCAACGGACCATCGCAGGGATGCCGCGAACCTCCCTGTCGAGGCCGGCGGGGATGCTGGCACAGGGTCAAGCCACCGGGACAGCCGAAACCCGGGTGTGTGGTTCCCCAGACAACAAAGATGGGCTGTTGGGCGGGGACGCGTTGGCGCTTGACCGCTCAGCGATACTGCCAACGGCGACAATGCCCGTCTGGCGCAACAGAAAGCCGCCGCCAGCCAGAGTGCTGGCCAGCTGATCAACCGCCGGAGGCTTGAAGCACCATGTTCCGCTGCCAAGGGCTGCTCCAGAGGCCTTGGCCGAGAATGAATATCTCAAGGCGCTCCGCGGTCCTTATCGGCAGGATGCCAGCGAAGGGGACGCCCCGGGTTGTACTGCCCAGCATCTTCACGGTGGCGGTGAGCCGGCCTGCCTGGACAATCAACCACGACCCCGAGGTTTCC
>JAJZWS010000096.1 GCA_021846565.1 Bacillota bacterium | reverse complement strand
CCCGGGATTTCCCCCCTGCGAATGGTGGTGGTTTGTCACTCCTTTCATTCGACATCAGGGCCGGAAATCCCTTTATTCATGCGGCTTTCCGGGATCTCCACTCCTCGCTTTTTTCAGGGGCCACTATATAGCCTTGGCGAGTCAGATCTCCTGGGATGCCGCTCAGCAACCGCATTGCGCCTGGCATAGCCATTCCTAACTAACATCCGGTTTGGGCGGTGCGGGGTCCGCCGACTCCAGGCGCCCCTGCCAGCGAAATGGGCCCGGGTCCGTGGTCACCCCGCCGAGGAATTGCTGGAGGCGGATTTCCAGTTCCTCCGCGGAATCGAGGCGGATCCCCCGCAAGCCGTGCTTGCTCAGCTTGGCGAAGAACATCTCGATCCGGTTCAACCAGGAGGCGTGCGCCGGGGTGAACACCAATTCGAACCGATTGGGCTTGGTGGCCAAGTAGGCTCGAGTCTTCTGCGACGTGTGGGCAGAATGGTGGCCCAACACGACCAGGATCTTCACCGGCGCGTCGTACTTCGCGTCCAGCGCCTGCAGCCACTCCACGAACTCCCGACTCTGGTGGCGGGCGCGGACCAGCCCCAAGACCTCGCCTGTCGCGAGGTCGATACCCGCGAGCAGGGTCCCGGTGCCTGGGCGCTGGTCCACGGAGTCCCGGTCCCAGATCCCTTGGTCCCCCACCCCGGGCTGCGGGGGGCGGTCCGGCGCGGTCGCCCCCCGGGCGTGAATCCCCGGCTTTCGCCGCACGACCAGCGCACGGTGCGGCGGTCATCGGCCGCGTCGAACGCCAGCGTCACCTGTTGGCGGACGTACAGGATCTGCACCATCGCGGCGTCACAGGGCGAGGCCTGCCGCCGCAGCTCGGGCGGCACCTGATGGGGGTACCGGTCCTGCGCCGCCAGCAGCTTCGAAATGGTGCCTTGCCGGATCGGGCCGGCGCTGGGATGATCCACCGCCTCCGCGTGCTCACGCACGTAGCGGGCGAGGAGCGACTCCGTCCAGAACTCTGGCGCCCACCCCAGATCCGTGGGCTTTTGGCCGGCGAGACTGATGATCCACGCCCGGGCCTCCGCGGTGATGCGCGGCGGCCGCCCGGTGCGGGGCAAGTCATCCAGCGCCTGGCGGGGGCCTAGGGCCAGCGCTTTCTTGACACACCGCATCACCGGGGAGTGGCACGCCGAGGTCGTGAGCAATCGCGGGCCCACTGGCCCCCGGCGCCTACGCGACCAGGATCCAGGCCCGGGTCACGGTGCGCACCGCCGCCGTGCGCGAGCGGGCCAGCCGCTCGAGGTACGCTTGGTCGGCGGGACGGACGGCTAAGGGCGGAATCGTGCGGGGATGGGGCAGCCGAATCACCTCCCACGAAGATTCCTCCCACCCTACCTCCTGGCTGTCCATGTTTCATCCACTAGGAATTGAACTGCTAGGCGACATTCCTGTGCAGCGGCTGCCGGGCGCGCCGTCTGCCGAGCGGATGCAGGTGCCACGAGCCACGTTGGACCGCCACTGGGCTCAGCGCCCTGGGGCTCCCTGCACCTGTAATCTCGCCCGCTGCCCCTTCTGCAGGCGAGTAGCCCGAGCCCCCAGCTGCCGCGCCTGGGGGCTCCGCCCGCCAATCGGCCCATCAGCACGGGGCACGAGACTCGCCGCCCAGCCGCCTGAGAGCGTGGCGTGTGGAGGTTGCGAGGATTTTGGGCGCGGTCCAGGGGGGCAGCGGGCGCTGGGGCGCTTCTCGGCCGGGACCAGGGCCGCCTCCAACCTCCTCCGCGGCCGAGGCGGACGAACCGCGCGCGGAGGAGACGGCCGCCGCCAAGTCGCATGTCTCCTAGATCCTGGTCGGCGCGCGGGACCGGGGTGTGCGCTTCGCCTACCGGGTGACCGTCCGGCGCACGAGCTTTATCTCGGCAGCCCAAGCATGGCACGGTCTGGCGGTCACTCGCACCTCTGTGCGGCCCGGTCCCCTGCGAGATTCAGGGCCAGCGAATGAGGCGTGCGGCCGCTGCTCTCCGGCCCCCATGTCACAGGTTTCATGATAGATTCAAAAAAAGTTCTTGACGGCCGCATGTAAACGTGCTTATGATACGCGCCAATACGCTTGCCCTGGCAGGCGGAGGCAATGAAGGGAATCGCGCCCCTACCTCTGGCTTTAGAGAGCCGGTCGCGGCTGAAAGCCGGCGCCGGAGACGAGGCGCTCTCCTCCCAGAGCCGGTTGTGTGAACGGCACCGTGCCCTGTAATGCAACCCGGCCGCCGCGAGGCGGGACCGTTATTCAACACGAGAGGTCGCGCATGGGCGTGAACAAGGGTGGTACCGCGGGTCAAAGCCCGCCCCTTTGAGGGCGGGTGCTTTGTTTTCTGGAGGGGAGAAACCATGAACACTGAGACACTGGCAGGCGCCAGCGGGCCGTCGCCCACGCAGGAGTTTGATGAAGGTACGGCATTCTTCCACGGCCGCATGATGCCGTTGGCCGATGCCCAGGTGAGCATCGCCACCCACGCCCTCCAGTACGGCACCGGGTGCTTCGAGGGCATTCGGGCCTACTGGAACGAGGAGCAGCAGAACCTGTATCTCCTTAAGGCCCCGGAACATTATCAGCGGTTCCACGACTCATGCCGCATGATCCGGATCCTCTGCCCGTACGCGGTGGAGGATCTCCTGGAGATCACCCGGGCGCTTCTGAGGACCGGCGGTTTCCGCCAGGACGTGTATATCCGTCCCGTGGCGTTCAAGGCCTCCCGGGTCATCAAGCTCACCCTCAAGGATCTCCGCGACGACGTCGCTATCTACGCGGTGCCCATGGGGAACTACATCGATGTGGGCGGGCTCCATGCCATTGTCTCGGCGTGGACGCGCGTGAGCGACAATGCCATCCCGGCTCGGTCGAAGCTCACGGGGTCGTACGTGAACATGGCGCTCGCCTCCGACGACGCGCACGAGAAGGGGTACGACGAGGCCATTCTCCTCGGCGCCGACGGGCACGTGAGCGAGGGAGCCGGCTCCAATCTCTTCATGGTGCGTCGGGGCACCCTCATCACCCCGCCCGTCACAGCCGACATCCTGGAGGGCATCACTCGGTCGATCGTGATGGAGCTGGCCGAAGAGAACGGGATTCCGGTAGCGGAGCGGCCGATTGACCGCACGGAGTTGTACGTGGCCGACGAGGTGTTCTTGACCGGAACCGGGGCCCAGATTGCGCCCATCACCGCCATTGACGGCCGGATGGTCGGCTCCGGCCGCCGGGGGCCTATGGTCGGACGACTGCAGGACGCGTTTTTCCGGGCCGTGCGCGGCGACGACCCCAACCATCGGGACTGGGTGCTGCCCGTGTACGACTGAGGCGGCGCCCCGCGGATCCATCGCCTCTGAGATGCCTCGAGGCATAGTGGACTGCGCGCCGCGTCCCTGAGGTTCAAATTGCATGCTCTCACCGCAGCCGTGTTCGGAGAGGAGGCCGCGATGGAATTTCAGTTGACCGCCTGGATGGCGAACGAGCCGGGAACGCTGGACCGTGCGCTGCTGGCCTTCTCCCGGCGCCGCATCACACCGGCCAGCGTCCACGCCGAGGCGGACCCGGCGGAGGGGGTCATCTGCCTCACCCTCCGGTTTCACACCGCCTCCGGCCCGGACGCCATGCGCGTGGCGCATCAGGTCGGTCGAGGCGCCAAAGTGTACGGACTCGCCCTCGATCCGATGGACGACAGCGTGGGGCGCGAGATCGCCCTGGCCCGCATCCGATGCCCCGAGGCGGATCGCGCGGCGCTGCGAACGTGGGCCGAGGACATCGGGGGTGAGGTGGCGGCGGCCACACCCGAGCATGTGGTGGTCGCGCTCAGCGGGCCACCGTCAGCCGTCGCTGCGGCGCTTGGCGGCCTGTCGGCCTGGGGTGTGGAAGCCGTCCGGCGCACCCGGGTGCACCTAGCCCCGGTCCCTGACGTCCCAGTGGCGCCGGGCCTGCCGCCGCTGCCCATCCACTCCCCCAACCCCCCCTATCCCCACTACGAGGAGGACTACTCATGGCACACATGTACTACGACCGCGACGCCAACCCGTCCCTGATTCGTGACCAGCGGGTGGCCGTGCTGGGCTACGGCAGCCAGGGCCACGCACAGGCCCAGAATCTGCGCGACAACGGCGTGCAGGTGGTGATTGGGGCCAGGCCGGGACCCTCGGCCGATCGGGCCCGCGATGACGGCTTTCCGGTCCTCGCCGTCTCTGACGCCGTGCGAGAGGCGGACATCGTCCACGTGCTGGTCCCGGACGAACACCAGACGGCCCTGTTTCGGGAGGCCATCGCCCCGGGGCTGGCATCCGGGGCGGCGCTCGCCTTCTCGCACGGCTTCAACATCCACTATGGGCAGATCCCGGCCCCGCCCGGGGTGGACGTGATCATGGTGGCCCCGAAAGCTCCCGGCCACGCCTTTCGGCGCCTGTTCCGCGAGGGCCAGGGCGTGCCGGGCCTGCTGGCCGTGCACCAAGACGCCACCGGACAAGCGCGGGATGTGGCGCTGGCACTGGCCTGGGGAATCGGGTGCACCCGCGCCGGCGTCATCGAGACCACCTTCGCCGAGGAGACCGAGTCGGACCTATTTGGTGAGCAGGCCGTGCTGTGCGGCGGGATGACCCGGCTGGTGCAGCTCGGCTTCGAAACCCTGGTCGGCGCCGGCTACCAGCCCGAGATCGCCTACTTCGAGTGCCTTCACGAGCTCAAGCTGATCGTCGACCTCATGTACCAGGACGGCATGTCCTACATGCGCTATTCGATATCCGACACCGCCGAGTACGGCGATCTGACCCGGGGGCCGGCGGTGGTGGACGATCGCGTGCGGGACAACATGGCCCACATCCTCGACGACATCCAGAGCGGCCGGTTTGCCCGGGACTGGATTTTGGAGAACCAGGCCGGACGCCCCGTTTACCAGCGGCTGAAGGCGCACGCGGCTGCTCACCCCATCGAGGAGGTGGGGCGCCGGCTCCGCTCCATGATGGACTGGCTGAACGCCGGTACCGCGGCCCCGACCAGTGAGGTGGGGCCATGAGACGGATTGCCATCTTCGATACGACGCTGCGGGACGGCGAACAGACGCCCGGCGTCAACCTGCTGCCGGCCGAAAAGCTTGAGATTGCCACCCAGCTGGAGGAGCTGGGGGTGGACGTGATCGAGGCCGGTTTCCCCAACAGCTCGACCAGCGACTTCGAGGCCGTCCGCGGCATCGCGGCCGAAGTTTCGGCGGCCACGGTGGCCGCCTTGGCGCGCACCAAGGAAGACGACATCGTCCGCGCGGCGGCTGCCCTGGAGAGGGCGCGCCGCCCGCGCATCCACGTGTTCACCTCATCCTCCGCCGTCCACCTCCAGCACATGCTGCGCAAGAGCGCGGACGAGGTGATCGAGCAAAGCATTGCCGCCGTGCGGCTGGCTCGTCACTATGTGGACGATGTGGAATTTTCCGCCCAGGATGCCATGCGGTCGGACCCCGCCCTCGTCCACCGGATCCTCGAGGCGGCCATCGAGGCGGGGGCCACGGTGGTCAATGTGCCCGACACCGTCGGCTACGCCATCCCCTATGAATTCGGCGCCCTCATCCGCAACATTCGCGAGACGGTCCGCGGCATTGACCGGGTGACGGTGTCGGTGCACTGCCACAACGACCTTGGTCTGGCGACGGCCAACACGCTCGCAGGCCTGATGGCCGGCGCGGATCAGGCGGAGGTGGCCTTAAATGGCATCGGCGAGCGAGCGGGCAACACCGCGCTGGAAGAGGTGGCGATGGTGATTGCAACCCGGGGCGCAGCGCTGGGACTCGAGACGGGTCTTTGCACCGCTGCCATCGGGCCGGTGAGTCGCCTGGTGAGTCGGCTCACGGGCGTGCCGGTGCAGCCCAACAAGGCTATCGTCGGACGCAACGCCTTCGAACACGAGTCGGGCATCCACCAGGACGGCGTCTTGAAGGAGCGCACGACGTACGAAATCATGCGGCCCGAGGACGTCGGCGTGAACCCCAACACCCTGGTGCTGGGCAAGCACTCGGGCCGCCACGCGTTTCGGGTCCGCCTCGAGGCGCTGGGATATGCCCTTAAGGACTCCGCCCAGGAGGAGCTGTTCCACCGCTTCAAGGACCTCACCGGCCGCAAGAAGGACGTCACCGACGACGACATCCGCGCGCTGGCCGAGGAGCGCCCCGGGGGCGACGACGCCTTCCAGCTGGAGACCTTTCATGTCTCCAGCATCGGGGGCGGGCAGGCCACGGCCACGGTGACGATCCGGCGGCCCGGCAGCGAACCGGTCCGGGAGGCCGCCGCCGGCGATGGGCCGGTGGATGCGCTGTGCCAGGCGCTGAGCCGCGCCGCCGGCATGTCTGGAACGCTGGTGCAGTATGCGCTGCATTCCGTCAGCGCCGGCAGCGACGCGCAGGGTGAGGTGTCGTGCCAGGTCCGGGTCCAAGACCGCGTCGTCGGGGGCCACGGGGTGTCCACCGACGTCCTGGAGGCAAGCGCGCTCGCGTATCTCGCGGCCCTAAACCGCTCCCATCGCTGGATGGCGCAGGAGTCCCTGACGGAGGTGGGATAGATGGAAAGAACGGGAATGACCCTGGCCGAAAAGCTCTTGGCCGCCAAACTGGGTCGGCCGGTCGCGGCGGGAGAGCTGGTCGAGGTCCCGGTGGATCTGGTGATGGGCAACGACATCACGGCTCCGGTGGCCATCCGCGCGTTCGAGGCGGCCGGCGCCACGCGCGTGTTTGATCCCGACCGGGTGGCGCTGGTCGCGAGCCACTTCGTGCCCGCGCGCGACGTGAGTTCCGCCAACCAGACATCCACCATGCGTCGCTTTGCGCTGGCCCACCACATCCGGCACTACTATCCGGAGGGGAGTGGGGGCATCGAGCACACGCTCCTGCCGGAGCGGGGCATCGTGGTGTCCGGCGACATCGTGGTCGGCGCCGACTCGCACACGTGCACCTACGGGGCGCTGGGCGCCTTCGCGACCGGGGTCGGCAGCACCGATTTGGCCTATGCCATGGCCACCGGGCGCACCTGGTTCAAGGTACCGGAAACCACGTCGTTCGTGTATCACGGCCAGCGCCAGCCGTGGGTGACCGGCAAAGACCTCATCCTTCACACCATCCACCTGATCGGGGACGACGGCGCGCTGTACCAGTCGATGGAATTCAGCGGCAGCGCCATCGGGGAGCTTTCCATGGAGGACCGGCTCACCATGTCCAACATGGCCATCGAAGCTGGCGGCAAAGTGGGCCTGGTGACGCCCGACGCCGTCACCGAGGCTTACGAGCGCGGTCGGGCGCTTAGGCCGCCGCGCTTTTTGGCGCCGGACCCCAACGCCCGCTACCTGGCTGCCATCGACGTCGACGTCAGTCGGCTGGAGCCGCAGGTGGCGTTTCCCTGGCTGCCGTCCAAGACGCGTCCGCTGAGCGAAGTGGGCGACGTGCCGCTGGACCAGGTTTTTATCGGCAGCTGCACCAACGGTCGACTGACCGACCTCAGGATTGCGGCCCGCCTCCTCCAGGGACGCCGGGTGGCCCCCAATCTCCGCCTGGTTGTGATCCCGGCCACCCAGGACGTGTACCTGAAGGCGGTGCAGGAGGGGCTGGTGGAAGTGTTCGTGCAGGCCGGGGCCATGGTCAGTGCGGCCACCTGCGGGCCGTGCCTCGGCGGCCACACCGGGGTGCTGGGCGCCGGTGAGCGATGCCTGTCGACGTCCAACCGCAATTACGTGGGGCGGATGGGCGATCCGACGGCGGAAGTGTACCTGGCCAGTCCGGCCGTGGCGGCCGCCTCGGCGGTCACCGGCCGCATCACCCACCCGGCGGCCATCCTGGGCGAGGAGGTGGCGTGATGGCGCGTGTGAGTGTTGCGTGGAAGTACGGCGACAACGTCGACACCGACGTCATCATTCCCGCCCGGTACCTGGTGACCGGCGACCCAAAGGAACTGGGCCCGCACTGCCTAGAGGGTCTCGACCCCACGTTCCCCGCCGGCCACCAGCCGGGCGACATCATCGTGGGCGGAAAGAACTTCGGCTGCGGGAGCTCGCGCGAGCACGCGCCCCTGGCCATCAAGGGAGCCGGCGTCCCCTGCGTCATTGCGGCGTCGTTCGCCCGCATCTTCTTCCGGAACGCCATCAACATCGGGCTTCCGGTCTACGAGTCGCCCGACGCCGCGGCGGGCATCGGCATGGGGGACGAGATTGCGGTGGACGCCCGGGCCGGGACCATCGTGAACCGGACGCGCGGCGAGCAGTACGCCATCCGCCCGCTGCCGCCCTTCATGCAGGAACTGCTGGACGCCGGCGGGCTGATGGCCCGCCTGAAGCGGGAGCTGGCCCAAGAGCGTGCGGCGGAAGGAGGGAACCCCTGATGGCCCGACCACCATGGCGCCTAGTGCTCCTGCCTGGCGACGGCATCGGCCCCGAGGTCCTGGCAGCCGTCCGGCCGCTGCTGGAGCGTGCGTCGTGGGAGTTCGAGAGCCGAAGCGGCCGCCGGCTCGACGTCCAGGAAGCCGTCGTCGGCGGGGCGGCCGTGGACCGCTTCGGGACGCCATTGCCGGAGGAGACCCTCCGGTGCGCGCAATCGGCGGACGCCGTCCTGCTGGGCGCGGTCGGCGGCCCGGCCTGGGACGGGCTCGCGCCGGACCGGCGGCCGGAGGCCGGGCTTTTGGCACTGCGCCGCGCACTCGGCGTCTACGCCAACCTGCGCCCGGCTCGGACGCTGCCGGCCACGCGCTCGCCTCTGCGGCCCGAGGTCGCGTTGGGTGTCGATGTGCTCCTCGTGCGCGAGCTGACCGGCGGCCTCTACTTCGGGGAGCCCCGCCGCCGGTGGGTGCGGCAGGACGGGCTCCGAGCCGCCGTGGACACCATGACCTACGACGAGGAGGAGATTCGCCGGGTGGCCCGCGTGGCATTCGAGGCGGCGCGCGAGCGGCGCGGGCGGGTCACCTCGGTGGACAAGGCCAACGTGCTGGCGTGCTCTCGCCTGTGGCGGGAGGTCGTCACGGAGGTGGCCGGGGAGTACCCCGACGTGCGGCTGGACCATCAACTCGTGGACAGCGCCACCCTCCGCCTGGTGCAGCGTCCGGACGAATACGACGTGATCCTGACCGAGAACTTGTTCGGTGACATTCTGAGCGATCTGCTGGGCGGTATCGTCGGCCAGTTCGGCGCCCTGGCATCGGCCAGTCTCGGCGCTGACGGCCCGGGGCTGTTTGAGCCGGTGCACGGGTCGGCACCGGACCTGGCGGGGCGGGATCTGGCCACGCCCGCGGGCGCCATCCTGTCGTTCGCCCTGGCGTGTCGCTACGCGTTCGGCGCTCCGGATTTGGCGCAGTTCCTCACCGAAGCGGTGGACGACGTGCTGGGCGAGGATGCGGGCCTCGGCACCCGAGCCTTCGGCGAGCGGGTCGCGCACCACTTCTGGCTCCGCAGCCATGTGGCGCTGACGTAGCGGTGAT
>JAJZWS010000095.1 GCA_021846565.1 Bacillota bacterium | reverse complement strand
TGCCGCCCGGGGATGCTCGCTCGGGTTGGACAGGTCCTCGGAGGCGTGAGCGAGTGCTGCCCGCTCCCTTGATTCGTCGGCGTCGCGTTACCTCCGGCCGCGCGGTCGCGTTATATCCTGAAGAGCGCGTTGGGTTGACGCTCGGTACGTGGCGCGTTACAGTGCATCCGTTCGTTCGGGGCGGGGAGGAGGGGTCGCATGGGTTCTTCGCCGTCAGACCGCGGGCGCCGGACGCGACCGGCTACGCGCGTCGCGTGGGGGCGCGTCACCGCGACGGTGCTGGGACTGGCGCTAGTAGGGGTGGTGGGCTGGCAGTGGAATCCGCTGGGGTCGGCGGCGCCGCTATCGCGCACGACCGCGCGCACGACCAAGCGATCCCAGCGGTCGTCCCCCCGCACGACCCAAAAGCCCGTCGCACACCATCACGTGGCGTCGACGCCGCCGCCGACGTGGACCGCCCCTGCGAGCTATGACATGACCGTGCCCGCGCAGTCGCAGTTGCCCCAGTTGCAGAACGGCTGCGAGGTGACCAGCCTCTCCATGTTGCTCACGGCCGTGAATCATCCGGTCAGCAAGATGACGCTGGCGGCAGAACAGCCTACGGACCCCACGCCGGCGGTCCTAAAGACCATCCCCGGATTCAAGGGCAACCCCATCTTGGAAGTGGTCTCGTGGGGCAACCCCAACGTGGGCTTTGTGGGCAGCGTCGAGGGGGGCTCGCAGTTGGGCTACGGCATCTACAACGGGCCGCTGGACCACCTGCTGAATCAGATTCTGCCTGGCCAGGCGGAAGACATGACCGGCGACCCGTTTGCACAAATTTTGGACCACGTGGCGCACGGCGTGCCGGTGGAGGCATGGACGACCATTGATTTCGAACCCACCAACGACTGGGTGACGTGGCAGAGCCCTGAAGGCCCCGTGACGGCCACGCCCATGGAGCACGCGGTGCTCATCGTGGGGTATACGCCCACGGCGGTCATCATCAACAACCCCTACACGGGCCAGGGCAACGAGGCCGTCAACCGTGCCGACTTCATCGCGGCCTGGACCCAACTGGGCAGCCAGGCGATCACGGTGCGTCTGCCTGCCTCCTCGGCCGGCAGCGCCTCCTAGCAGCGTGCCGCGTTTCCGCGGTAGCGGGACACCCTAAGCGGTGCCACAGGCAGGGAAGGGGCAGCCAGATTGAGCACGGGATCGCCCATCGGATCCCGCGCGGACGGACTGGACCCAGCCTGGGGGCGGGCGCTGGACGTTGCCTTGATCCAGGAGGAGGCCCGGGTGCCTGCGGACGACCGATGGCTCTTCTACCAGACCGCGCTCACGGGTCCTGCCCGGCGAGAGTGGGTGGCACAGTGGCCGGCCGGTCCCCTCGGGGCCTGGGTGGACTGGGGTGCGGCGTATGGAGCGCTGTCGGTCGAGGTGGCGCAGCAGCGCGGTGGCGCGGTGTACGCGGTCGACTGGTCGCGGGCGCGGCTCGCGGCGGCGGCACGGTGGGCCGAGCGCGTGCCGCACCGGGGGATCGTGTTGTGGACCGCGGCGGATGTGATGACCTATCGCCCGCCGGAGCCGGTGGGCGGAATGAGTGCCCGCTTCCTCCTGCAGCACCTGCCGGACCCGGCCGGGGCCCTGGCCCACTGGGCCAACGTGCTGGATGAGGGCGGGTGCCTCATGGTGGAAGACGTGGACGATGGCTGGACGGTGGAGCATCCCGAGCCACCGGCAGCGTGGAACACCCTCGTGCTGGCGCTCCAGCAGTTGCAGAAGTCCCGCGGCGGCGATCGGCAGATTGGACGCCGCCTGCCCCAGCTGCTCAACGAAGCGGGCTTCGTACTGGAGGCCACCGAGGTGGCCGTGCAGGGCGCCTGGGTCTCCTCCGAGGCGTTCACCCTCAGTAGGCAGTTGGAGCGGTTCCGTTTGGAAGGGGAGCGTGAGGCCCTGCTTGAGGGGGGACATCTCACGGCCGCACAGTGGGAAGACGGGGTGGCGGCGCGCGCGGCCGCGTCAGGACCGGTGTTCATGACAGCGGGCACGCTTAGGATTCGGGCGCAGAAGCCGGCCCCGACGAGCGCCCGCCGGGCAGACTAGGCACGTTTGCTAACATAGACTGCGACGGTGGTGAGCCGACCGTGGCCGTCAGAGCCACTTCGGTGGACGATGCAAGGCCGCGGGTCGCGCAGGAGGGCTTCGCACGCCCGAGGTGATGAGGAGGGAGGTGGACAATGGAGGAGGCCAATCTCCTGCCGGTGCTGCCCATGCGTGGAGTGCTGGTGTTTCCGTACCTGGTGGTTCCGCTGGAAGTGGGCCGCGAGCGCTCACTGGCCGCGCTGGAAGTGGCCATGCTGGGGGAGCGCAAGATCGTGCTGGTGTCACAAAAAAACCCGCGGGACGACGAGCCCGGCCCGGACGGGCTTTATGCCTACGGCGTCATTGCCGAGGTTAAACAAGTCCTCAAGATGCCGCACGGCACGACCAAGGTGGTGGTGGAGGGCCAAACCCGGGCGCGGCTCGCACGCCTTTTGTCCGAACCAACATATTTCGCGGGCGAGGTGGAGCCGCTACCCGAACCCGAGTCCGCGGATCCGCGCCCCGATGACGTCGAGGCGCTCATGCGCGCGGTGGCGGATCTGTTTGAGGCGTACGTCAAAAACCACAAGCGCATTCCGGCGGAGGCTACGGTATCCATTGCCGTGGACGATCCGGGTCGGCTGGCCGACGCCATCGCGGCGACATTGGAACTCAAAACTGCCGACAAGCAGGACGTGCTGGAAACCCTGGACCCGAAGGCGCGGCTGGAGCGTGTGCATGCGCTCTTGGGTCACCAGGTGGAAATTATGGACATCGAGCGGCGCATTAACGTGCGGGTGCGTCGGCAGATGGACAAGAGCCAGCGCGAATACTATCTGCGGGAACAGCTGAAGGCCATTCGACGGGAGCTGGGCGATTCCGAGGAAGGTCGACCCAGTGAGGCGGACGAGTACCGCGCCCGCCTGGAGAAGAAAAAGCTGCCGGAGGCGGTCCAGGACAAGGTGACCCGAGAGCTGGGGCGGCTGGACCAGATGCCGCCGACCGTGGCGGAAGCCGTGGTGGTGCGCAACTACCTGGACTGGCTGCTGGACCTGCCGTGGCTGGAGCAGACTGAGGACCGTCTTGAGGTGGACGTCGCTGAGAAGATGCTGGACGAGGACCACTACGGGCTGGTCCGCGTCAAAGACCGCATCCTGGAGTACATGGCCGTGCGCCAGCTCTCTCAGTCGATGCGGGGGCCCATCCTGTGCCTGGTGGGTCCGCCCGGCGTGGGGAAAACCTCGTTGGCCCGGTCGATTGCGCGCGCCACCAACCGCCACTTTGTTCGGGTGTCGCTGGGCGGCGTGCGCGATGAGGCGGAGGTGCGCGGCCACCGCCGCACGTACGTGGGGGCGATGCCGGGGCGCATCTTGCAGGGCATGCGGCAGGCCGGGTCCAACAATCCGGTGTTTCTGTTGGATGAAATCGACAAGATGGCGATGGATTTTCGCGGCGACCCGTCGGCCGCGCTGCTGGAGGTTTTGGACCCCGAGCAGAACAAGAACTTCTCGGATCACTACGTGGAGCTGCCGTTTGATCTGTCGTCGGTGATGTTTGTGACCACCGCCAACCTGCAGCACAACATCCCTCACCCGTTGCTGGATCGGATGGAGCTCATCCCCATCGCCGGCTACACCGAAGAAGAGAAGTTGCAGATTGGGCGTCGCCACTTGTTGCCGAAGGTGCTTCCTGAGCATGGGTTGTCGGACCGCGACGTGGACTTTGGCCTGCCGGCGCTGCAGCAGGTGATCCGCGGCTACACGCGGGAGGCGGGGGTGCGGCAGCTGGAGCGAGAGATGGGCGGGGTGCTCAGAAAGGTGGCGCGCGAAGTCGTGGCGGGGGCCGACCGTCCGGTGCGGGTCACGCGGAGGAGTCTCCGCCGCTACCTGGGGCCCCCACGCGTCCGGCACACGGCCGCGGAGGCAGGGGATCAGGTGGGCGTGGCCACGGGGCTCGGCGTGACCGAAGTGGGCGGCGACATCATGCCGGTGGAAGCGACCGTGATGTCGGGCAAGGGGCATCTCACGCTTACGGGCCAACTGGGCGAGGTGATGCAGGAGTCGGGCCACGCCGCCTTCGCGTTCATCCGAGCCCATGCCGCCACGCTGAACATCCCGGAGGACTTCGCGGAGCGTTTTGACATTCATGTGCATGTCCCGGAGGGAGCCGTGCCCAAGGACGGGCCCTCGGCTGGGGTGACGCTGGCGACCGCGATGGTGTCGGCGCTGTCGGGCCGGGCGGTGAAGGCCACGGTGGCGATGACGGGCGAGATCACGCTGCGGGGACGGGTGCTGCCCGTGGGGGGCATTAAAGAGAAGGTGCTGGCCGCGCACCGAGCGGGAATCCGGCTGGTTGTGCTGCCCCAGGACAACCTCCGCGACCTGGACGAAGTGCCGGCCGCGGTGCGGCGCGCCATGAAGGTGGTTCCGGCCGAGAACCTGAGTCAGGTGTTGGAGGTGGCTCTGCTGTGAAGCCGCCGCCGCTCGCGCACTCGGTGCTCCATCCGCGGGAGTTTCCCCCCGAGGGCCGGCCGGAGCTCGCCGTGATGGGCCGGTCCAATTCGGGGAAGTCCACGCTGCTGAATGCACTGGTGGGCGCGCGGGTGGCCCATGTGTCGCAGGATCCCGGCCGCACCCGGCGCATCCACTTCTTCGACATGGACGCCTGGTATCTCGTGGACCTACCGGGGTACGGGTACGCCAAGGTGCCGATGCGTGTGCGGGCCGAGTTCGGGCAGGCCGTGGACCACTATTTGAGCACCCGCACCTCGCTGGTGGGCGCCATCCTGATTCAGGACGTCCGGCGTCGCCTGGAACCTGAGGAAGAGATGCTGCTGGAGTGGTCCCGCACACGCGGAGTGCCGCTTATCGTGGTGGCGAACAAGATTGACAAGTTGAACCAGCGGGAGCGTGGCCAGCGCGTCGGGGCGTTGGCGTCACAGTATCGCCAGCCGGTCCACGCCGTGTCGGCGCTCCGTGGCACCGGGTTGGAGCCCGTGCGCGCGCAGCTGGCTCAATTGGGCCTCGGGTCGACGCGTCAGCGTGTCGATTCACCCTCGCCTTCGTAGGATGCGATCCTAAGGAGCGCTGCCGCGCGCGCGTGCATCAGGCGGCGCGCTGCGCGCGGCGCCCCCGCCAACCGTGCCATGCGCTGCCACAGCAACAGCAACTCGGCGTAGTCCGCGGGGTGCTGGCGCCGCCAGGCTACCGGGCGAGCCAGGTCCACCAGCGGTGCGGCCACGGCCCGAAGGCTGGCTGCCAACGGACGGCCGGTGGGGCCGGCGGCGACCAGCGGTGCCGTGAGGGTCGCCCACCACCAGGGTGGATCTCCCCCGTCTTGGCACAGCGCCAATGCGTCCGGTCCCCCGTGGCGCGCCAGCGCCACGGGCAGGAGCGCGGCGGCCACGGCCGCGCGCTCGGCGCCGGGTTCGAGGTGCGCCAACAGCTCGCGCCCCTCTTGGTCCACCTGTCCGAAGCGTCGGCGGTCCGCGTGCTGACCCAGACGCTCGAGCCCAATCGCCATCTGGAAGTCCCGATAGGGCCGCCAGCGATAGAACCGGTACGCTTCGGTCAGCCAGTGCGGCACCAGCAGGGGTTCGGCAGTCACGGCCGAAGGGGCACTGGCCAAAAGGCGCGCTGTCAGTGTGTGGAACTCTGGCGGGGCGTGCGGCTCCCGCACGGCCCACCAGTGGTGGTAGCCTTCGCGGAACAGTGCAGGCTCCTCTAGGGGGAGGCGACGGGTGCGGTGAAGCCACTGGCGGGCATGGAGCCGAGCCTGGTGACGGCTCGCGGCCACCACAGACGTGAGATCGTGGGCCCGCAGACGGTCGGCCAGCAGGTGCAGCAAGTCGGCTGGCGGCGTCAGGACGCCGTTCTCAATCTTGCTCAGATACGTGCGATCGCAGATGCCGTAGCACGCCTGTCCCTGCGAGAGGCCGACCGACTGCCGTGCGTCGCGAATGCGTCGTCCCAGTTCCATCACGGCCCACCTTCCCTGTTGTACGGTTCGTGGGAGGGGCGTTGCCCTCCATCACGAGGGTTTTAACTAAAAACGCCGGGTGGGGGGTCTGGGTTGCAGGAACCTGAAGGCCAGATAAAGAAATGGCGCTCGCCGCCATCGGGGATGATGTCCCGCATTGCCATGCGAAGCAGGCTGCACTAGGCTTAAGAAAATTACCGTGATTTGCCGGGTCGTGCCTGATTGGAGGGGGTGCGGTATGAATCACGATGCGCTAGATTCCCCGGCGCTTCCGCCGGAAGTGGGCACACTGTGGGTGTACGATGCCAACGGTCAATCCGGACCGGTCCCGCCGCTGTACGCAGACACGTTGGGGCGTTGGGGGCTGGCCGCTTACGACGCGGCGCGGGCTCTGCCTCCCACCTCTCGCGGCCTTAGGTGGTACGGCCACTGGTACGTGGCGCTGGCGGTGCCGCGGGTGGACAGGCCCTCGGGGATCGGCCGACCTGTGGACGCGCGCTGGCAGGCCGAGTGGGCCCCGGCGCTGGCCGCGTGGCTGCCTCCATGGGCGGCTTGGGTCGTGGCGGGGCGGACGGGCCCCGAGCTGGCGCAACTTCTCCAGCAGGCGGATGACGAGGGCCCCCGGTTGCTCCGCGTGGCGGAGGAGATCCGGCTCGCCGCCACCGGGACCCTGAGAGCCTTTCACGAACGCTACGGACCGTGGCTCACGGATCCGCGGGATAAGTGCCTGGCCACGTTCCCCAGCCCGCTGCTGACAGTGGCGGACAAGCCGGCGAACCATGAAACGACCCGGGCTCTGTGGCAACTGAAGGATGCCGTCGAGGCGGCCGGTAAGGACACGGCCTGGCTCCGTGAGGCGATCCTTGATGCGTCACCCGGCAACCTGCATGACACGCGGGCGGCGAATCCGGCGGGCACGGTCTGGCTCGCGCAGTGGGACCGATTTCTTGATCATCACGGGCGGCGGTGCGACGAGGCGGGCGGGATGGGACCCAGCTGGATCGAGGACCCGTCGGTGCCACTCCGCCTGCTTCAGGCCTACCTGGACGACACTCGTCGGCGGCCGTCCGACCACTGGGATGGGGTCCAGGCCGCCCGCGACGCCGAGGAGGCGGCCGTGTTGGGCCGCCTGCCGCCGGGAACCTCCTTTCTCCTGGACGTGGCGCGGGCCCGGCAGGCCCACGAGCTGGCGTCGCATCGGGTGGACGACATCGTTCAGCAGGTGGCGTATCGCCTGCGGCGCATCGTGGCCGCCGTCGGGGACTGGCTGGTGGAAGATGGCCAGCTGGCTCAGCGTGGCGACGTCCTCTTCCTCACGCGCGCCGAGTGTCTGGCCGCGCTGGAATCCCGCGCCGCGGCTCCGCCCCCACTGCACCAGCTGGTGCGTCAGCGCCAGGCCCAACCCGACCGGGCCGCGCCCGGGACCCCCCCGCCGGTGTTGGGGCACGGCGTGCAAGCCCCCCCGGATTCCGCCGACGCCTCCTGGCAGGGCACCGCCGGTGCTCCTGGCCGGGTGCGGGGCCCGGTGCGGGTGGTGCAGACGCTGCGCGATGCGGCGGCCGCCCGTCCGGGGGAAATTGCCGTGGCACGACTCGTCACGTCGCAGTGGGCGCCGGGGCTGCCCCTCGTGGCCGGGCTCGTGGCGGAGGGGGGCGGGCCGTATGCGCCGGGGGTCCTCGCCGCCGCCGAATTCGGGGTCCCGGCCGTCGTGGGCGTGCCCGACGCCACGCGCCACCTGCACTCCGGGGACTGGATTGAGGTGGATGGCCGCTCCGGCCAAGTTCGGCGGCTGGATGCCTAAGGCGCACCGCCGCGACCCACGCGCCTATCATGCAGGAGAACACCCATGGTGGACGAGGCTGGTCCCAATGTAAGAACCTGCCGCCTGATGGTGGCAGGAAGTGGCGGTTGGCCGTCGAACTCTGGCGAGGGCGGGCACGTTGTTGAACCGCGAACCGTGTGCAGCCAGATGCCAGACATATGTTGCGCTATGCCAGTATTGGGGGCCCGATGGGATGGCGAGGTCGTGGAGCGATGAGAAGGGTGTCGACCGTGGCGATCCAACGGGCGTATGGATCCGACCGCTGATGCCTTTGGACTTGGCGCAACTGGTGGCGTGGGATGGCAATCCGGCGGTGGCCCGCCTCATGGGGCGCCGCTTCGAGGATCTGGACAGCGCCTATCGCTGGCTTTTGACCATGGGTCCCCGCCAGGGCCGCCTCGCCGTTGCGGTCATGGAGGGGCGCACGCTCATGGGCGATGTGGAGCTGGAGCACATCGTCTGGCGCAGCGCCGAGGCCGAGTTGCGCATCTGTCTCGGCGACCCCGCCACGTGGGGCCGTGGGCTGGGAACGGCGGCGATGCAGCGTGTGCTGTCTTGGGCCTTTGGTCCGCTGCGGCTTCGCCGCGTCTACCTCCGGGTGACGGTCGACAACCTCCGGGCGGTGCGGCTGTATGAAAAGTGCGGGTTCGTCAAGCGGGGACGACTCGCATCGACGGGGCGCCTCCGGGAAGCCCGGCCCGTATGGCTGATGGAGCTGTCGGCGGCGGGCTACGGCACGGCCGTCGGGGCGCCCAGGGCCCTGGCGGCGGGTGCCGGGTCGACCACTGCCGAGTAGGGAGGCCACGCGCCGGGCCCCAGCAGGTCCTCCGCGTTTTGGTATACCCCCCGTGCAGGATACGCGGACGGGGGCCAGGCGCCCAGGCCGTCCAGGGTGCCAATGGCCTGGGCCAAAAGACCCGGTGCCATCCCCGGATAGTCGCGGCCGACCAGGTGGGTCACGGTCGCCGGCGAATGTGACGCGAGATAGGCGAGCCCGACGTTGAGCGTGGCGAGCAGGCGCGCGAGGTTTGGGTCCCGCCCCACCAGCAGGAGGCACGGCATGGGCGGGCCGGCGGCGCCGACATAGGCCAAAACGGCCCCCCGGGCATGGGCCGCGAGGGACAGGGCCGGCAGCAGCGGAGCCAACAGATAGGGCAGCCGGCCTGCGTGAAACCATCGGCGGGCCTGGGCCAGCCTAAGGGGGGTGATGGTTTCGTGTACGCCATGCTCCATCAGGACACGGCTGGCCAGCCGCTGCTCGGTGGGAGGGACATCCGTGGACGTGAGCGGCACGCCACGAAGGTCGCGCCAGCGAAAGTCTGGGTGGGCCAGTGGGCTGAGCAACACGAGGTCCGAGCGGATCAGGAGAAAGGCGGTCACGGGTGCCGTCGCCTGGTCCGTCAGCGATAGGGCGGCATGGGGCGTCCAGTCCACGGTGGTTGTCCCCGCGGCGCGGGCCAGTCCCACGTACAGCGGCAGCAATCCCAAGGTGTGTGTGGGACCCGCGACCCGCACGACCACCGCCGGTGGGGACGGTGGACCCGCCGCCAACGGCCCGCAGCCGGCCAGCGCCACCGCCATCGCGGCCCCGGCAGTCCAGCGACGTGATCGCCCTCGCACACCACCACCCCCACCTGGGCTGTCCGGATCGCTTATGCCAACCCGGGATGGCTTAGGCCGAAACGGAC
>JAJZWS010000026.1 GCA_021846565.1 Bacillota bacterium | reverse complement strand
CACCTGCGCAAACTCACTAAGGGCCCACCGCCGGGCCGTCCCTATCTCCTCCACGTTGTCCCCCCTTTCCTCGGGTCCTTCGCCGTCGGAGGTGCGATTCCTCTGGAACGAAGGCCCGCGCGGATGATCCGCGCGGCCGATCCGGGAGAAGAGGGCATGCATCCGATCCGCGGGGGTGGTATGGTGCCATATGATGCCCGACCCGGCCGGTGACGAACGGGGCGGGCGCCCCGCGTGGGCGGGCGGCGGTGGCGAGGGGAACGGAGGCAGGCATGGCTTTTCAACATGTGGCGCTCATGCGCTTTCCTGAAACGCTGACGGCGGAGGAGCTCGCCTGGATGGGTCAGCTGATCCGGACCTGGCCGGACGCGATTGGTGGCTTGGAATCGCTGGCCTGGGGGACTGACGTGAGTGGGCGGGCGCAGGGATGCCAGTTTGGTATCGTCGTGCGGTTTCGCGACGAGGCCGCGGCCGAGGCATATCAAGTCCATCCGCGCCACCAGGAACTGGTGCACTGGATCCGCGCGCACGCGGGCGAGGTGCTGGCCTTTGACTTTCCCATCCCCCACCCCTGAGCTTGGCAAGGGAAGCGCCGCCGTGCCGATCACCGGATGGGGTCCCGTCTTGTTGTTTGTGGACCGCTTCGCGGAGTGCCGTCTGTTCTATGAGCAAGGTCTCGGGCTGGTGCCGCAGGTCCAGCGGCCAGGGTTCGTCGAGTACGCCGTTCCCCCGCTGACGCTCGCGTTGCATGCCACCGAACACCGACGCGCCGACCCCGGACCGGGTGCGCTGCATCTGCACGTGGACGACGTCGACGCCATGGCGGCCCAGTTGACGGCCGCGGGTTTCCCGCCGCCGGCGCCGGTGGCCCCGTGGCCCTGGGGCCGGGAGCTCGGCGTGGTGGATCCGGCCGGCTTTGCGTTCGATCTGTTGGAGGCGCGCTAGCCGCCGGTTTCCATACGGGGTCCGGAAAGGGGTTTTCGGCATGCCACTGGTGGTGGGCGCGATTGTGCCGCATGGAGGAGAAGCCATCCCAGCCCTGGCGGGAGAGCGGTTGGAGATATTTCGCCCCACCCGCGAAGGGTTGGAAGCGGCGGGGCGCACGGTCCAGGCCGCGGAGGCGGACGTGTTGGTGGTGGTGACGCCGCATGGGATTCGGGCCGAGGGGCGCTTCGCGCTGTCGTTCAGTGAGCGCACTGAAGGGGTGATGGAGCACTGCGGCGCACGCGTCGTCGCTAACCACCCCGTCGATCGCGGGCTGGCTCGCGCCTTGTCGGAGGCGGCGGAGGCGGTCGGAATCCCGACCGCGCTGTTGAGCTACGGGGCCTCATCCGGGCCCCACTCCTGTCTACCGATGGATTGGGGCGCGCAGGTGCCCTTGCATTTCCTCGCCCCGGCCACCGAGGGTGCGGCGGCTCCACAGGTGGTCACGGTGGTGCCGTCGCGCGCGCTGTCGTTCGAAACGCTCGCGCAGTTTGGCGAGGTGCTACACGCGGTCGCGGCGGCGCGGGAAGCCAGGGTGGCGCTCATTGCGAGCTCCGACCTGTGCCACGCGCACGACCCGCAGGGGCCCTACGGGTATGACCCGGCAGCGGCGGTCCTGGATGCCCACATCGTGGACCGCATACGGGCGGACGACCTGCCCGCCCTGCTGCACGTGGACCCCACTTTGATTGAACACGGCAAACCCGATGGGCTCTGGCAAATCGCCGTGCTCACGGGCGCCCGACGACACGTCGCCTGGCGGTCGACATTTCTGCAGTACCAGGTGCCCACCTACTTCGGAATGCTGTCGGCCGTCTATACTTCGCCATAAGGGGCGCGACCGCACCGTCCGACACGTCTCGACGGACGGCAGCGGTCGCTCGTTGGTTGCCTTTGTCCCTGCACTAGGCTCACGGCTCCGGGGCGCGCTGCGGCCTCCACCAATAGTGGTGGCCGTCGGCAGCTTGCCGGGCGGGGTCTGCCATGGCCGATACCGCGCCCGCCGCGACCGATCCTGCCATCTGGACAGTCCCTTGGATCTCGTCTTCCGTGGCTCCCATCTTCTTCGCACCTGCGAAGTGGGACACCCGTCGGTTCGCAGTGGAACGCCAGCACCAGCGCCAGGTGCATCAGCTCCTTGGTCTTCGCATCCAACGCGCCGGCCTCGTGGGTCTCCTGGAAGTACTGGTGGTAGCTTTCGTGGTGGAACATGTAACGCGGTGGCTGAATCTCGGGCATCATGGCACCCCCTGGCGTGCAGTGAGGCGACGAGCGCCCGAACTTCATCGTATCGCCCGGGAAGAGCCGTTGTCCACCGAACAGAGGCGTCCCCCGGCCCCCGCGTCCTCCGGTCGGGCAGCCGGTGATCAGCGGGCCAACAGCGTCCCCACGTACTGGAGGATGGCGTTGGCACATTCCGGGCAATAGCCGTGCTCACTCATCAGCCGGGCCGCCACGTCATTAAGCTTTTTCAGCTGCTCCTGGTCCGGGGTTTTGGTGGAAGTGGTGATTTTTACCACGTTCTTCAAGTCACTGAACAGCTTGTTTTCGATCGCCTCTCGGAGAGCGGCGTGGCAGGTGTAGTCAAACGCCTGCCCACGCCGAGCCAGCGACGAGATGCGAATCAGAATCTCCTCGCGAAATGCGCGCTTGGCATTTTCCGTTACGCCAATCTGCTCTTCGATGCTGCGCATTAGCTTCTCGTCCGCCTCCAGTTCCTCGCCCGTCAGCGGGTCCGACAGCTTGGTTTTGTTGATGTACGCCTCAATGTTGTCCAGGTAGTTGTTCAAAAGGGATCGAGCCGACGCCTCGAACGAGTAGACGAACGCCTTCTGCACCTCGATCTTGGCCATCTCGTCGTACTCCCGGCGGGTCTCGTAGATGAGGTTCAAGAGACGCTCCTTCTCGTCGTGTGAAAACCCGGTGTGCTGCTCGAGTCCGTCTTTCAGGGCGCGCAGCGCGTCGATCGGGTTGATGCAGCGCACGCCGGGCCGCACGAGGGCCGTGGACAGTCGGTTGATGATGTAGCGCGGCGAAATGCCCACCATCCCCTCATCGGGATGCTCCTCGCGCAGGTCCTTCAGATCCTTGGCGGTGAAGCCCTCCACCGCCAACCCGTCGTAGAGCTTCAACTTTTTCACCAAGCTCAAGCCTTGGCGCTTGGACTCCTTCAGCCGGGACAGCACCGCAAACATGCTGGCCACCCGGAGCGTGTGCGGCGCCAGGTGCACGCCTTCCAGGCCCGACTCGCGAATCAGCTTATCGTGAATGCGCTGCTCGTCGCCCACCCGAAGGTTGTACGGTACCCGAATCAAAATCATGCGGTCGCGCAGGGCCTCGTTCTTGTCGTTTTCGACGAAGCGCTGGTACTCCGCCTCATTGGTGTGGCTGACGATCACCTCGTCGGCGTAAATCAGCGAAAAGCGCCCCGTCTTGATGCTCTGCTCCTGACTCAGGGTTAAGAGTCCGTACAGAAACTTCTCGTCGCTCTTCAAAAGCTCGATGAACTCCATCAAACCGCGGTTCGCGATGTTGAGCTCCCCGTCAAACCGATACGCGCGCGGGTCCGACTCGCTGCCGTACTCCCCCACCGTGGCCAAATCAATGCTCCCGGTGAGCTCCGCGATGTCTTGCGACTTCGGATCGCTGGGGGCAAACGTGCCAATGCCTACGCGATGCTTCTCGTCCAGCGCCAGGCGCTCCACCGGCACCTGGTCAATGTCCCCGCCCCATTCCGTTTCCAGGCGGTGCTGGCACACGGGGCACAGGTCCCCCTCGATGTACAGAGCGTACTCGGCAGCCAGTTCCCCGCGGAGGGGCCCCGGAATCAAATGGAGAGGCTCTTCGTGCATGGGACAGCCAACAATCGTGTACAGCGCGCCCTGTGGGGTGCGCGAGTAGGACTCCAGTCCGCGCTTCAAGAGCGTGACCAAGGTCGACTTGCCGCCCCCGACGGGTCCCATGAGGAGCAGGATGCGCTTGCGCACCTCCAAGCGCCTTGCGGCGGAGTGAAAGTAGTCCACCAGTTGGCTCAAGGTGCGCTCCAGCCCAAAGAGCTCGTCGGTGAAAAACCGGTAGCGTGGGCCGTCGGGGCCCTCCTCCACCCCGGCGTCGGCAATGAGGTCGTACACCCGCGCATGGGAGAGGCGCGCCAGGCGCGGATTCTCCCGCACGCGGTCAAAATATTCCCAGAAGGTACCGGTCCAGCGCAATTCGGCCTCCTGGGCTCGCCACCTCCGCAATCGTTCCTGCAGCGCGGCCGCATCCATCGCGACTCCCTCCTTCTGTGGGTGGTGGGTTCGGTGTCGGTGCGTTCGTTCTTGTCCGGCCGTCGTTCTGCCGTCGTCTCCCCTATGCACCCGGGGCACGGATCGGACGCCAAAGCGGCCACCGCCACCGAGCCCGGCTCTCAGGGTGAGTGTTACAGGGTATGCCGGGGCCGGCGGCGCGTGACGGCTTTCGATCGGCGGATGGTGGGAACCGGGGATTGCGTCCCCAGTCGCACCACGCTGCGCCAGATTCGGACAAACCCAGTCCGGGTCTGTGATCCCGCTTATCGCTCTGCGCCCCGAGCCCCCACGTCTGCTATTCTGTTAACCTGATTAGTAATCTTCGGGATAGCCCGTGGAAGAGGTGCTGCCTGTTTGAAGCCCCCGGATCTGATGCGCTCTTTCCTCGGGAGCCACAAGTGGGCCTACGCCCTGGCCGTGCTCGCCGTCGGCGGGGCCGAATTTTTGCAGGTGCAGATCCCACATGTGTTGGGGCAGTTTATCAACCGCCTGAAGGCGGGTGCGACCCCGCACGCGGTGGAACACTATGCGCTGGAGTTGGCGTTTTTCGCGGCGTGCTATGTCGTGGCGTTTGGTCTGGGCCAGATGCTCATGGGCCAGCTGGCCCGCACGATGGAGTACGACGTGCGCCAAGTGCTGTTTCGCCACTGGGAGCGGCTGTCGTCGCACTACTTCCAGCAGCACAGCGTGGGCGATTTGCTAAACCACACGCTCACGGACGTCACCCGCGTCCGCCAGGCGCTCTCCCAGGGGATTAACCAAATGTCACAGGCGGTATTTCTGTTTGCCGCCACGCTTTACATGACGCTGGGCACCATCAACGTGGAGCTAACGGTCCTGAGCCTCCTGCCCCTGCTCCTCATTCCCGCGGTCATCGTGGCCATGGGGCCGCGCGTGCGCATGCGCTCGCGACGGGTGCAAGAAGCGCTCTCGGACATGGCGGAGCGGGCGGAGGAAAGCTTTCTCGCCATCCGCCTCATCAAAGCCACCTCGAACGAGGACACGGAGAACACCCGTTTCGCTGATCTGGCCAACGAAGTGCTGGCGCGGCAGATGAAGCTCGTGGAGCTCAACACGCTCTTTCAGGCAATCCTGCCCCTGCTGAGCGGCATCGCGTTCACGATCGGCCTCCTGCTGGGGGGCTACGACGTCATCCACCACGTGATCACCCTGGGCGGCTTTGTCGCGTTTTCCGCCTACTTGGCCATGATGGTGCAGCCCCTCATGCAATTTGGGCGTGTCATCAACACCTTCCAAAACGCGTCCGCGTCGCTGGTTCGGCTCCAAGTACTGCTGTTGGTCGAGCCTTCCATTGTGGATCCGGCCGAGCCTGTGCACCGCGACTGGCGCGGCGAGGTGACCATCACGCACCTAACATATCGGTATCCGGGCGCCGACGCCCCGGCGCTGGACGACGCGACCGTGCACATTCCCCGCGGATCCGTGCTGGGCATCGTGGGGCATACTGGTGCCGGAAAAACCACGCTGCTGAATCTCATCCTGCGCGACTACGATCCCCCCCGGGGCACCATTGCGCTGGACGGCACCGACATCCGGGACGTTAAGCTGGAGGACCTGCGCGAGCTTATCGCGTATGTGCCCCAGGATGGGTTTCTCTTCTCCACGACCATTGGGGAGAACATCGCGTTCTCGATGCCCCTGGTGGTGCCGGAGGCCGTGGAGCGGGCCGCCTCCCAGTCGCACATCCTGGACGCCATCCGCGAGATGCCCGACGGGATCCACACGGAGATTGGCGAGCGCGGCGTCACCCTGTCCGGCGGCCAACGCCAGCGAACCGCCATCGCGCGGGCCCTCATCAAGAGCGATGCCAAGCTCTTGATCCTGGATGACAGCTTGTCTGCGGTGGATACCCGCACTGAGACCGACATCTTGCGGGTGCTGCGCCGGGGACGGGGTCGGAAAACCACGATTATTGCGGCCCACCGGCTGTCGGCACTCCGCGACGCCGACCACATCATCGTGCTGGACCATGGGGCGGTGGTGGAGCGCGGCACGCACGAGGCACTGGTGCGCGCCGGGGGCTTGTACGCCGAACTGTTCCGCATTCAGATGGGAGAGGAGACGGGGGTGCATGCCTGAGACCGATTGGGACGAAGGGCGCGAAATCCGAATGACAGACTCCCGAACGGCGCTCACCCGCCTCGGGGGATACGCACAGCCCCATCTCAGGGGCTTTCTGGTGGTGGTGGGCTTGGCGGCGCTTTACGTGGGCGCCCAGGTGCTCCAGCCCTGGCTGGTGCAGCTAGTCATCGACAAGGACCTGCTGGTCCCGCACCCCGCATTGGAACCCATTTTGATGCTGGCCCTCTTGTACCTGGGCGTCACGCTCGTGGGGCTCGGGGCCAACTTGGTGCAAAACCGCCGGCTGCAGTGGATTGGCCAGCGCATCGTGCGCAACATGCGCCAGGACCTCTTCAGCCACGTGGAGTCGCTGGCCATGCGGTTCTTCGACACCCACGCCACCGGGCGGCTCATCACCAATGTGTCCAGCGACACCACCAACGTGAGCATGTTTTTCACGCAGTTTCTCTTGAGCGTCATTCAGGACGGCATGATGCTTCTGCTGGTGATGGGCGCCATGCTGGCGCTGAACTGGCAGCTCGCGCTCCTGAGTTTCCTGGTGATTCCCGTCATCGTCCTGATTTCCGTCCTGTTTCGCAAGAAGCTCCACCAAAGCTACCAGTACACCCGAACGCAGTTCTCGCGTCTCATCGGGTACACCGCAGAAAACTTGGGCGGCATGCGCATCACGCAGATTTTCCATCAGGAGCCCAAGCAGTTCCAGCTCCACACGGAACTCAACCGGCGCTACACCGGAGGCAACATCCGGGAATATCGGTGGTCTGTGCTGTTCAACCGCAGCTTTGATGCGCTCGGCAACCTGTCGGTGGCGCTCATGGTATGGCTGGGGGGCGGGGCGGTGCTCCACCACCGCATCGAGATTGGCGTCCTATTTGCGTTCACGTCGTACATTCGCCAGTTTTTCCAGCCCATCAACTCGCTTACGCAAAACTGGAACACCCTGCAGTCGTCGCTGGTGTCGGCCGAACGCATTGGGGGCGTGCTGCTGGAGGAGCCAGAAATTAAGGACGTCGCCGACCCCGTCCCGGTGCGCTGGGACGATGACGGGCGCGCCGCTGCACGCGGCGCGGTGGCCTTTGAACACGTCACGTTTGGCTACCTCCCTAACCAGACCGTGCTGCAGGACGTGACGTTCGCCGTGGCGCCAGAAACCTTCGTCGGCTTCGTGGGGGAAACCGGGGCGGGCAAAAGCACGCTGATGGGCCTTTTGACCCGGTTCTACGACGTGCAGCAGGGCCACATCACCGTAGATGGGGTGGACATCCAGCGCTATCGGCAACATGACCTGCACCGCATGATCGCCATCGTCCAGCAGGAGGTCAACATCTTTTCGGGCACGGTGGCGGACAACATCCGGCTGTTCCGTCCCGACGTGACCGACCAAGCGGTCGAGGAAGCGGCGCACGTTGCGGGTGCAGACACGTTCATTCGCCAGTTGCCCGGGGGTTACCGGATGTGGCTCCGGGCCAAGGGGGCCAACCTCTCGCTTGGCCAGCGCCAACTGCTGGCGTTTGCCCGGGCGCTGACGTTCAACCCGAAAATTCTGATACTGGACGAGGCCACCGCCAGCTTGGATTCCCACACCGAGATGGTGCTGCAGCGCGGGCTGACCCGCATTGCGGAGGGTCGCACCACCCTCGTGATTGCCCATCGCCTATCGACCGTGCGCGACGCGGATCTCATCTTCGTCATGGATCAGGGCCAGATTGTGGAGCGTGGGAACCACCAACACCTCATGGCGCAGGACGGCCTGTACGCCGACTTGGTGCACCGGTCCGTGCCCGACACGATGGCGGCGCTCTAGTCCCCGCCTCGCCAAGCGCCGGCTGTTCAGTCGGGAACCGTGGACAGATCCGGAAGGTCGGCCAGGGTCAGCAGGCTGTAGGTTTCGGGCGATCGCTCGGTGGCGGGCAGCCCCATGACGCGCAAGGCCATCTGCCCTTGGACTTTCTCATACACGTTGCGGACAAACCGGCCGTTGGAGAAGTGCGCCGGCCCCGACCCCAAGCGCTCGCGAAACTGCCGACCAAGCCCATCCTGCAGTTCGGGTGTGAGGGCGAGCTGCGCGTGCCCCGCCAAGTCCCGAAAGATTTGCAGCAGTTCCTCCACGGTGTAATTGGCAAAGTCCCAGCTTTGGGCGAACCGGGAGGCCAGCCCGGGGTTGGCGTCCAGAAACGTGCGCATGTTTTCGGGGTAGCCGGCGCAGATGACCACGAACGCATCGCGCCGGTCTTCCATTGCCTTTAGCAAGGTTTCGACCGCTTCCCGCCCGAAATCCTGTCCGCCGCCCCCCGTTAACGTATACGCCTCGTCGATAAACAAGACCCCCCCCTGCGCCTCGTCAATCGCGCGCTGCGTCTTTAAAGCCGTCTGGCCGATGTACCCCGCGACCAGCTGGCCGCGGTCCACCTCAACTACCTGACCCCGCTCCAGCACCCCCAAGCTTTTGAAGATCCGGCCCATCAGGCGAGCCACCGTCGTTTTGCCAGTCCCTGGATTGCCCAGAAACACCATATGATAGCTGGTATGAGACAGATTGGGGAGATGCAGCGCCCGACGCTGCTGCTGATAGTCCACCAACGCGGCCATTTGCTTGACCGCGTCCTTGACGGAGGCCAATCCCACCAAGCGGTCCAAATCGGCCATGATCGCGGTCAGGGGCTCGGCTTCGCGGACGCCGCTCACCAGTCGCACCATCGGTTTGACGTCCTCCAAGACCACCTGCATCAGGGCGTCGCGGGTACGCTCGGCGTCCGGCCAGCGCGCCAGGCGCCTGGCCTGCTGGACGGTTATTTGCTCCACCCAGGTTCGAACCAGGCGGGCATTGGCAAACGCGTTGTCGCGTCGCGCGTACAAGGCTTGAAACTCTTCCGTGACCAGCGCATGGGCATCCTGGTCTACCCGCAGGCCCGCCGCGGCCGCGGCGTCGTCAAAAATTTGCATCAGCTCGTCGGGCGTGTAATCTTCAAAGGTAAACGTATAGCCAAACCGGTCCCGGAGTCCCGGGTTGGCATGTAGGAAGTCCAGCATTTGGTCCGCGTAGCCGGCGGCAATCACCACAAACTTTTGCCGATGGTCCTCCATGGCCTTCAGCAGGGTGTCAATGGCTTCACGACCGAAGTCCTGACCGTGGCCGGCATTGGGCATCAAGGCATACGCCTCGTCCACAAACAGCACGCCGCCCATGGCGCTTGAGATGGCGCCCTGGGTTTTTTGGGCCGTCTCGCCAATGTACTGTCCCACGAGGCGCGACCGATCCACCTCCACTACATGGCCCTGGGGCAACACGCCCAACGCGTGGAAGATTCCCCCCATGAGCCGGGCGACGGTGGTCTTGCCCGTTCCGGGACGTCCCAAAAACAAGGCGTGCAGCGTCGGCAGGCCGGTGTCGCCCAACTTCAGCTGCTGCCGCTCGGCCGCGACCTTGAGCAGCGCCGCCAAGTCCCGTACCGCCGCCTTTACCTGAGCCAGCCCCACCAGCGACTCCAATTCCAACAGAGAAGCGTCCAGCGCCAGCTCTCCAGCCTGGTGAGCGGGCAGACCCGCCGCCGACGGGGGAACCACCTGCGCGCTGACAAAGTTGCCCTCGGCTCGGACAAACGACCCGCGGGCCAAGTTCAGCACCGGTTCTTGGTGGTGGCCCCGAATGATGCAGCGGGTAACGGTACCCACCGACTCGGCTTCGGCCAAAACCGCCGAGCCGCCGTTGCCATCCAGCACGCACGCGGTCAAGCTCACATCGGACAGCGCTTCGACCCAAACCCCATGGCTCTTGGATCCTTTAATGGTGGTTTCCGCCAGCACACCGAACGACCGACCCAGCAGCACCATCCCCATGCCACCACTCTGGTCAATCGTGCACTGGGTCAGCTGGACATGGGCCCCGTGGTCGGCGGCGACCACAGGCGTGCCCTCGAGGCTGGGTCCCAACCGGCAGCCTGCCAGCGTGGCGGTGCCACCGTCAGCAAACACCGCGTTGTGGAAGCCCGAGGCTTCCACGCGTTGCGCCGAGACCACGGCGGATTCCGTGACACACATGCCGACGCCATTGGTCCCGGTGACCGACGCGCTGGTGACGGTCAGGCGCGCCTGGCCCCTGGCGTACAAAGCGCCCGGGCCGGCGGCCAGCGCGATGCTCCCGCCCTCCACCCGAAGCTCGGCGGTGTCGGCCACGCTGCAGAAGTATCCCGCCGCAGCGTCTGGACCTCCGCCTGCCAGGGTGCATTGGCTTAAGGTGGCGCGACTTTGCTGATAAGCCCACATGCCCGTTCCCCTGTGCGACCAGATCTCTGCCCCGGTCGCCGCAAATTGGGCCGTGCCCGCCAGCGAAACCAACGCCTTCGGGCTGGTGTCGCTGGCTAGGCGGCCTCCGGACACCGACACCTCCCCCTGCTCACTGCACCAGATGACCCCAGCCTCGGCCGAGGTGAGTGTGCTGTCGTGGATTTGAGCGACGGCGGAACCGGTGGCGCTCAGCACGGGGTAGGCCTCACTGTCTGACGTGAGTTGGCTCGCGGTGATGGTCGCGCGCACTCCGTGCAAGAGGTTCAGCACATTGCTCCCCGCGGCATGCAGTCGGGAATCCACGATGGTGACGGTGGCCCGGTCGCGTACATAGAGCGCAGGCGAATCGGGTGAGCGCGTATCAATGACGCACGACCGGAGCGACAGCGACGCGTCCCCTTCGGCGAAGAGCGCGTTGGACTGCCCAGACGTCACCTCGCAGCCAGTCAGGCCGGCCGTCGAGACGCCGCGCACCCATATCGTCGCCGTTTGGGTGGCCTCGGTGACCAGGGTGCAGGTGTCAAAGGTGCACTGCGCCCGATCGCCTGTCTGAACCGCGTTGCCAGTGGCCCCCTCAATGCGCGTGCCGGCCGCCTCGACCCGGGCGCCATCGGCGACCCACAGCGTGGTGGGCCGCCCGGAATTGCCCACGAGGGTGCTGTGGTCGAGCGTCAGGGCCGCCCCCGCCCCCACGGCCACCGCCACCGGGGTGGCTGGGTGGGCCCGAATGACGCACCGCTGCACCGTCGCCGATGCTTGGGCGGCGAGCGCCAAGCCTCCCCGCCACGCCAAGTCCATCAACACGGCGGAGGCCGTGGCCACGGTGAGCTGGCCGGACAACGCGACGCCCGGCTCAGCGCGAATCACCACCGGGCGCCGAATGACCACGTCGCCAGCGTCGTAGGTCCCGGCCGTCAGGAGAATCTCTGTCACATTCGGCCGCCCGAGCGCGTCCTGCAGGGACTTGACGGGATAGCGCAAACCCCGCCCCACCTTGACTTGCAATCCGTTCCCGCCTTCCGCTCGTCCTTGGCGCCTGACCCGAGACGTACGAACTGGTACAGAAAGCGAGGCGACCGCGAGAATCAACTTGCTGACGACGAGGCCCGCTGGCTACTCCAAAAGCGGTTCAAAACCACCGCGCGAACGTCGGGAGGCATTCGCCAAGCTGTGTCACATTCCTTCTCACCGATTCCAACCGAACATTGTTGTGCCTCGCGCCAATATCTGCTACAAGTGGTCTGGCCAACGCGCCCTCTGTCGATAGCCAATTCCTAAGAACCCCTCTCGGCCTCGTTGGGATGCGTGGGCCGCGTAACCCGTGATCGAGCAGGCAGCGCGTACGATTGAGAAAGGAGCGGACATGGCCATTGGACGAAGCCTCGTTGGCAAGTCCACGGAGATCATCGGGGGACCACGACAGAAGCATCTCCGCATCGGCACCCTCAGCATCGATGAACAGGGCGTGCACTTTCAGTCCAGGTATCTATTCTGTGCCTATGCGTGGCAGCTCCCATGGGCTGAGGTGGCCGACGTACAGTTGGGGAGCGACACCGCGACCCGGTTGAACGCCACGTTGACGTGGTGGGGCCGGTATCAGGCCACCCGCGTGACCATCGTGGACACCGAAGGACGGCACCACGGCTTCATTGTGCCCCGCGTACCTCATGAGCGGGTGCACAACTTGTTTCTCCCGTCGATGGCCCGATGGAATCACGGAACCGGCCCCCGTCAAGCGTGACCGCCAGCCATGATGCGCGTGGGTCTCCGGATCTCAGCTGGCGGGCAAGGGATTGGCCACATCCGCATCGCCCGCGGTTCAGCCGCCGGAGACCCCGCGCGTTGATGGCCATCCGGTCCTCGTGGGAGCGCCAGGCAGACCCCTGCACGCGGACCAGCCGAGATTTCCGCGGCGCCGCGCCGCGTGAGCGACCTTCGGCACGCCTCGCCACCGACTGCCAGGACAGTCCCACCGCGATGCCGTGGCCCCCCACGAAGACCTGCCGAGCGCAGACTGACCAGCACCCCCGACCGCACGAGGACTGGCGGCTTAGCAACGATGCGGGCGACGCACGACGGGCAGCGATGGGAATCGCCGCGCGGGCGCGCCGCCGAGGTGCTAGTTGGGTCGAGCGGAAAGCCCCGCACTCAGAGGATCAAAGCGTCACTTTCGTGTTGGCCTTGCCGTCATAGGTGAGCACGACGCGGCGGGTTTGGCCGCTGGGGGGATCCAGCAGACGGGTCTCGAGGTGGACCGGCCGGCCCCACAGCGTGGCCACGTGACGCAGCGCCCGCTCCGCGTAGGGAATGTCCAAGTCTTGGCCCTCGTGCCGGTGGATGAGGTACAGTTCGCGCCGCCGGTTGAAGTCGCCGTCTTCGACGTGCAACACCGGAATGCCGCCGTGAGTCAGTTCCTGGACCAGCTGTTGCCGTACCACCTGCCAGGAAGTGGACTGCACTTCGACCTGCTCCTGGCGGACCGCCCAGGTATACAGATCCAGCGACTCCACCAAGTCCTCCGTGAGGTGATTGCGGATGAACGAGACATCGTCATCCACCTCGCGGGCGAGCCACACGGCGTCCGGCCCTGCACGGATGTTCAGGTGCTCAAAAATCCGGAAGCCGACCAGGTACGGATTTAATCCCAGATGGCCCGGCTGCAGGATGGAAGCGTGCAGGCGGGCAAAGTCCACCGCGTCGGCGTCCGACAGATCCAGCACCCGCATCAGGCGGGCGTGCCAGTAGGTGGCCCAGCCTTCGTTCATGATTTTCGTGCGGATCTGAGGCCAAAAGTACTGCATCTCCACCCGCACCATGGACAGCATGTCCCGCTCCCACGCTTCCAAGTCGGGGGCGTGTTCGGCCAAAAACCCCAGCACGTCCGGATTGGCTTCCACCGACTTCACGGCGCGCTCTCCGGGAACCGCCGGGCCAGGACCCAGGTCGCGATATGTGTCGTGGGACGTGCCCGCTGCCGTCGGGGCGCGCCCCGTGGAAGCATCCGGGGCTGGCCAGTCGACGTGTTCCGCCAGCGCCAAGGCGGCGTCCAGCAGCTGTTCGACGCGCGCGGCCCCATGGTCAAACTGATACTGGCGCACCCGTTCGGCGTGGAGGGCCACCTGCTCCAGCATGTCGCCGGGCGTGGCCCGAAAACACTGGTTGTGGGCAAAAAAGTCCACGTGCCCCATGACGTGCGCCATGACAAACACATCTTCTAGGGGTGTGTTGGTGTCGAGCAAAAAGGCGTACGCCGGGTTCGCGTTGACCACCATTTCGTAAAGTTTGGCAAGCCCATAGTCATACCGGGTTTTCATCGCGTAAAACGCCTTGCCGTAGCTCCAGTGGTTCATCCGGCCTGGCACCAGATAGGCAGCAAATTCGTACAGCACCGACGCCGGCACCTGTTCAAACTGAATCGGCCACGGGTTAAGCCCAAGGCTTTTAGCCGCCTCCCAAATGGTGTGAGCATCCGGAAGTCGGCTCATGGACGGCCCCCCCCTTGCTCCGGCTGAAAAAAGCGGCGCAGGGCCCGCAGCACGTCGGGCGTCTCCGCAATGGCCACCGACCGAAAACGGGGATGCTGAACCTTGTTGAGGGCCGTCATCAAAGTGGACGCATAACCGCCCTCCCGGATTTCGGCGTACCCAAACAGGTTGACCGATGGCAGCATGTCTTCCAAGAGCTCCACGGTGCGCCGATTGTCGGCATCCGACCAGTTGTCCCCGTCGGAGAAGTGAAACGGGTACACGTTCCACTGAGCGGCCGGATAGCGACTCACCATCACCGTCCGGCACAGCTCGTAGGCCGACGACACCTTGGTGCCCCCGCTTTCCCCCAGTTGAAAGAAACTGTCCTCATCGACGATCCGCGCCTGCGTGTGGTGCACGATAAACACCACGTCCACCTGGCGGTACCGCGTGCGCAGGAACCGGAGCATCCAGAAGAAAAAGGCGCGCGTCATCCGCTTTTTGAAGTCCCCCATCGAACCCGAGACGTCGCGCATGGCAATCACGACGGCCGACCCCACCTGTTGGCGCTCGTCGATCCAGGTTTTGAATCGCAGGTCGTCTGGGCGAAGATTGTGGATGCGCGGTCCCTCGGCACCGCGCGCGTTGCGCATCAAGTTGGCCTTGAGCGTGCGCCGCTTATCCAGGTTGCCCAACAGGCCCACCTTGCGAATGTCGCGAAAGACCGGCCCCGCCTGCTCGAGCGAACGTCCCCCGCGGGGTTCCAGATAGGGCAGTCGAAATTCAGAAAACAGCAGGCCGGCCACCTCGTCCACCGTGACTTCCACCTCATACACGTCGTACCCCGGCTCGGACCCGGCATCGCCGCCCGGGCCCGCATGGGGAGCGGGCAGGCGGCCCAGCACGTCACCGGCCTTCGTACCGCCGGGCCCCTGCCCCGCATGGTCACCGCGCCAAGGGTCGAACCGAAACTTGAACTCCTCGAGACTCTTGAGGGGCACCCGTACCGCGTGGCGTCCGTCTGACATGATGATGGCGTCTTCGGTCACCAGCTCGCCCAGGCGCTCACGCAGCGCGGATTTGATCCGCGCCAAGTGCCGGGCCTGGTCAACCGGCCCCTTCCGCTGCAACGACCAATCCTGCCCCAATCGCGCCACGCGCACCTCCCCGCGGCCCTCCGCGACGCTAGAGGCTATGTGGCTCCGGCCCGGCGCGTGCCAGTCCCCCCTCGGCTCAGTCGTCTAGTGCATCGGCTGGGTCGGCGGATTCGCCGTACCGGCGGTGGAACTCTTCGTGCGACAGGCGGACTTCCCGCCCCCGCGCTCCGTCGGAGGGACTTACGTACCCTAATTCCTCCATGCGGTCCACGAGCCGCGCAGCACGGGTATACCCCACCCGCATGCGCCGTTGGAGCAGCGACGCCGAGGCTTGGCGGCTTTCCACCACCACGGCCAACGCCTCCACGAAGCGGCTGTCCTCCTCGTCCTGGCTCGACGGGGCGTCGTCGTCCCCCCCCGTAGCCCAGGGCGACGTGTCTTCGGGGGGCCGCTGTCCGGGATCGACGGCCTGCATGACGTTCTCGATTTCGGTCTCCTGCACGAAGGCGCCTTGAATCCGCTGGGGCTTAGCCGCGCCCACCGGGTGAAACAGCATGTCCCCCCGTCCCAGGAGCCGCTCGGCCCCCGCGGTGTCCAGGATGGTGCGGGAGTCCACCTGGCTCGATACCGCAAAGGCGATCCGGCTCGGGATGTTGGCCTTGATGGTGCCGGTGATGACATCGACGGACGGCCGCTGGGTGGCGACCACCAGGTGCAGGCCGGCCGCGCGGGCCATCTGGGCCAGGCGTGCGATGGACTGCTCCACCTGGATGGGCGCGACCATCATCAAATCAGCCAGCTCATCGATAAGGATCACGTAATACGGGAGCGGCTCGTCCGCCCCTCGATTGTATCGGGTGATGTCACGAGCGCCCGAGGCCGCAAACAGCCGATACCGGCGCTCCATCTCCACCACGGCCCACCGGAGCGCCCGGCTGGCCCGCTTGGGATCCGTGACCACTTCATCCACCAAGTGGGGCAAGCGGCCGTAGATCGACAGCTCAACGACTTTCGGATCAATCAGGATGAGCCGCAGCTGCTCCGGCCCGGCCTTGTAAACCAGGCTGAGAATGAGGCTGTTGATCAGGACGCTCTTGCCCGATCCCGTGGCTCCGGCCACCAACAGGTGCGGCATGGCGTCGAGCGCGGCGACCACCGGCTGTCCCGCGATGTCTTTGCCCAGGGCGACCGTGAGGGGAGATGGACTGTCGCGGAAGGCGCGCGACTCCAGCACCTCGCGCAGCCAAACGATGCCCACCTCTTCATTGGCAATCTCGATCCCGATGGCGCTCTTGCCGGGAATCGGCGCTTCCAGTCGCACGCCGGTGGCGGCCAGCGACAGCGCAATGTCATCCGACAGGTTCAGGATTTTCGAGACCTTCACTCCCGGCGGCGGCACGATCTCAAAGCGGGTCACCGCCGGCCCTTGGCTCACATCCGCCAGCCGCACCGCGACCCCAAACTGTCTTAAGGTGTCCACCAGAATTTGGCCCCGCTCCGCGGCGCTGCGCCCGCGCGCCGGGCCCCGCGCCACGGGGGCATTCAGGAGTGCCAGCGACGGGGGGCGATACGAACCCGTCGATCCGGGAGCCACCGCGCTGGCGGCCGATGCCGGCCGACCGACCCGGGGCCGGGGGGTCGGGGGACTGGGCACGGCCACGGGTTCCTGGACCGACGGCGGCACCGGCTCGGGGGCGACGGTGACGACCGCGACCGGCTCTGGGTCTTCCTCCAGCGGTGCCACCCAGTCCCGGAGCCGGCGGGCGTACTGGGCGCCACCCCGTCCCACGGACCCCGCCCCCTGCGCGACCCCCGCCCCGCTGGCGCGCATCCCATCGGCCAAGCTCACGCCGGTGGCCACCGCTCCTGCCACGATCATCAGCGCCGCCAGCAATACGCCCGCGCCCGCCGTCCCAATGAGGCGGGCCAGGCCATGTCCCAGAGCCGCCCCCGCCGCACCCCCGGTGGCCGTGCCAAACAAGCCCAGAAAGCCCAACAGGAGCCCAAGGGCCGCCAAGGCGGCCAGTTGGCGCCGCGTGCCGCCCCAGCCCCAGCGGTCAAACAGCAACAGCACGCCCGCTGCCCCCACCACAGCGGGCACCACCCATGCCATCCAGCCAAAACCGCTCACGAGGTCGGCGGCCACAAAACGGCCCACGATGCCCCCCGTGGCCCCCGTGAGGGTGAGATACGCCACCAAGGTCAGCGCCACCAACAGGATGCCGCAAATTTCCCGCCGCGTCGGTGCACCTCCACCCCGGTGCTGCTGGTCGCCCAACTTTCGGCTATGACGCCCAGAGGCACAGCACCGTCATCAAGGCAGTGTACACGGAAAAGGCCCGCCAGTGGTGAATCGAGGCCAGCGCCGCCCGCGCCAGCGGCAGCGCCACCACCCCCGTGCCCCAGGCAGCCGCCATGCCAGCCCACGGCAGCGCCCCCATGCGCGGGAGCTCCAGCAGGGCGGCGCCCACCGTCACCGGGACGGCCAAGAGAAATGACAGCCGCGAGGCGGCATCCGGGTTGAGGCCGCGCCAGCGCGCCGCCACCATGGTGCTGCCTGAGCGGGACAGCCCGGGCACCAACGCGGCGGCCTGGGCCAGGCCCACCACGACGACGTCCGCGAACGCCACGCGGTCCAACCCGCGCATGGCCGGTCCCGGCGACGGGGTGGTGGCCAATAGCAGCGTGGTGACCAAAAACCCCCCCGCCGCCACCGCCGGCTGAAACAGCCAGGTCGCCAGGGCCGCCCCCACGAGACCGCCCAGCAAGGCTGCGGGTAGCGAACCCACCACCAACAGCGCCGCGAGGCGACGCGCCGCCGGGTCCACCCGGACCAGGCCGCCAACCAGCTGGCCGAGATCGTGGCGCAGCATCACGACCAGGGCCGCGAGGGTGCCCACGTGGAGCGCCACGTCCAAACCGGCGCCCGGCGTGGCCGTCGCGAGCCAGGCCTGGGCTAAGACCAGATGACCGGACGAACTGACCGGAAGAAACTCGGTAGCGCCCTGCAAAATGCCCAACCATACGGTCACCGGCATGCCATCCCTCCGGGGTAATGACTATGCCGGTCCGTCTCAAACTCGCGTCGCTCGTCAGTCCACCAGCTGCCCGGGCTGCCAGCGTGGGTCCAGGAAATCCCGTGGGTCGGTTGACAGCAGACGCTCGACGCGCCGGCGGCCGTCCGGCCCCACCCGCACCAGACACGTGCGCTCGTCCACCCGCATCAGCGTGGCGGCCCCCTCGTCAGTAAGCGGCGACGCCAGTACCTGCTCAAGCGCCAGAGGCGTGTACAACACCAGTCGAATCTCCCCCTGTCCCAGAGTCTCCCGTCGCCTCCTGCTAATGGGGCGCATGCACCGCCGTGGTGCTCCGCCGCGCGCTCCGCGAGGACCGACGTCGCCGCGCGCGCGGTGGCTCGGACGGCCGCGCGGGACGCGGACGCGCGTCCACCATGGCCGACAGCCGCGACAGGGCCTGGGCGACGCTGCCCACTTCGTCCACGAGGCCGCACGCCACCGCGTCCTGCCCCACCAGCACCGTTCCGACGTCGCGCGCCAGCTCGCCCGTGCGGAACATCAGCTCACGGAACGTGGCCTCACTGACGTGGGAGTGGTGGATGACAAAGTTGACCACCCGGTCCTGCATCTTGTCCAGATACTCGTAGGTTTGCGGCACTCCGATGACTAGGCCATTCATCCGGATCGGATGGATGGTCATGGTGGCCGTGGCCGTGATCATGGTGTGCTGGGCCGACACGGCCACGGGCACCGCGATCGAGTGTCCGCCGCCGAGGACCAGGGCGACCGTGGGTTTGGACAAGCCCGCAATCATCTCCGCCAGGGCGAGCCCGGCCTCCACATCACCACCCACCGTGTTCAAAATGACTAAGAGCCCCTCGATGTCCGGGTTCTCCTCGATGGCGATGAGCTGCGGAATCACGTGCTCATACTTGGTCGTTTTGTTCTGGGACGGCAGTTGCAGATGTCCCTCGATTTGCCCAATGATCACGAGGGTGTGGAGACGGCTCTGGCTGGTGGGCACCTCCGGTGTGCCCAGTGCCTCCAGGTTTTCCCGCGCCTCTCGGTTGGCGGTTTTGGGCCGTTTTCCTGTCTCCGGTTCGTCGCCCGACCGCGCCTCACGCAAGCCATCGTCCCCTTCCGTACCCGCCTAGTGTTCAAGGTCGTCTGCAATTTATGCGGCGGCGCGCATACAACGACGCGGGGGGAACATGGTGCATTTGGCATGGCGGCTCGCGCGGGGCCTCACACCCCCGTTCTGCCTGGCGTTGGGCATCACTGTGGGTGGCGCCATGCTTGGCGGGCTCGGCCAATGGGTGGTGGGCAACCCTGCCCCGGATTACGCCCAACTCGCGTGGCGGATTCGCATCTGGGCCGTCGCGGTGGCCATCGGAGGCGCCATGACGGCACTCGAAAACCTCGAACGCGAATTTTTGGTGCGGGGAAGTCTCGGGGTGCTACGCGACTTGGCGATCGTGGTGGTGGCCTATCTCGGCGCGCTGTTCGGCTACTGGCTGATCCGTGCACTGGCCGGGGCCTGACGACGGGCAGGCGGCCCGGCCCGGCTGGCGCGCGGTGGTGGCGGCCGCTGTGGTGGGGCTGTTGCTGGGAGCCAGTATGACCCAGCTGCAAGACCACCGGTATGCGGGGACGCTGGCCGAGCGACTTCGCATTTGTCAGGTGGACGGCGCACGCCAGCGGGTGGAAGCCGCGCGGTTGCGCGAGCGCGTTCAGGCGTTGACCCAGCAGCCGAGCCAGCCGCCCGTCGTGACAGAGGTGCGGATAGACCTCACGGGGCCGGGTCCCAGCGTCGCCGACCTGGAGGCGGCCCTGGAACCGGTCACCTCGGCGCTGTTGGGCGTGCCCGTGGCCCGCCTGGAACCCGACCTCGTGTGGCAGGCACTCAACAACCGGCAGGTGACGATTCTGGGGCGGCGCTACCGCATCACTACCCGCGCGCTCTTGATCAGCAGCCGCACCCGCATCCTGGTGCAGGCGACCCCTGAAGGGCCATAAGGGAGGCGCTCCCTGTGGAGCGCCTCCCTTGACCGTGCGCGGGGACCGCACAACCTCCGGCCTAGAGTTCCATAACAATGGGGAGCACCATCGGGCGCCGCCGCGTACGCTCGAACAGCATCTTGCCCAGGGCATCTCGTACGGCAGTTTTGATGGTGCCCCAGTCCGGTCGGCCCCGCGACAAGCCCCCCACCACCTCGCGCACGCGCTGGCGCGCTTCCTCCATCAGGCGTTCCGACTCCCGCACGTAGACAAAGCCGCGGGACACGACGTCGGGGCCCGACAACAGCTCACCGGTTTGGCTGTCGATGCCCATCACCACGATGAGTACGCCATCCTGGGACAGCTGGCGACGATCCCGCAGGACGATGTGGCCCACATCGCCCACCCCGACTCCATCCACCAGCACCTTGCCCCACGGCACCTGGCCGGCCACATGGCCAGCCCGTTCGGAAAATTCCAGCACCGTACCGTTCTCGACAATGAAGATATGATCCGACTCCACGCCGACGGCGCGGGCCAGCTCGGCATGGTGCACCAGATGACGATACTCCCCGTGCACCGGCACCATGTAGCGGGGCCGTACCAGGTTCAGCATGAGTTTCAGCTCTTCCTGCGCCCCGTGGCCCGACACATGCACACCCATTGGAATGCCGTACACCACCCTGGCGCCCAGCCGGTACAGGTTGTCGATGGTGCGCGCCACCAGCTTCTCGTTGCCGGGAATGGGCGACGCCGCAATGATCACAGTGTCACCCGCCAGGATCTCCACGGTGCGGTGATCCGAGGCCGCCATCCGTGACAGGGCGGACATCGGCTCGCCCTGGCTGCCGGTCGTGAGAATCACCAGTTTGTTGGCCGGCAGCTTCGCAATCTCCTCTTTCTCGGCGAATGTCCCCGGCGGAAACGTCAGGTGGCCCAGTTCCTGGGCCTTCTTGACTACATTTTCCATGCTTCGCCCCACCACCGCCACGCGACGGCCGTATCGGGCCGCAATCTCCACCGTCGAGGCGATGCGATGCACGTGGCTGGCAAAGGACGAAACCAGCACGCGACCGGGGGCCTCTCGGATCACCCGGTCCAGGGCCTGCGCCACGGTGCGCTCGGACGGCGTAAACCCGGGACGTTCCGCGTTGGTGCTGTCCGAGAAGAGCACCAGCACCCCCTCATCGCCGGCGCGGGCCAACCGGTCAAACTCAGCCACCCGCGCGTCCACGGGCGTATGATCAAACTTGAAGTCCCCGGTGTGCACGAGCATGCCCGCGGTGGTCTTGATAATGAGCCCCATGGCGTCGGGAATGGAGTGATTGACACGGTACCACTCCACCGTGATCTGGCTCTTGCCAATCCGATACGGCTTGCCGGGCATCACCACCTCCGAGCCGGCGGGCAGCGGCAATTTGTGCTCGTCCAGCTTCAACTGCAAAAGACCCATCGTCAGGGTCGACCCATACACGGGCGCCTGGATGTCGCGCAGCACGTAGGGCAGCGACCCGATGTGATCTTCATGGCCGTGGGTCAGTACAATCCCCGCCACCCGATCCGCGTGTTCGCGCACGAACTGAATGTCCGGCAGCACCAAGTCGACGCCGGGCATTTCTTCGTCGGGAAACGCCAACCCGCTGTCGATCAAGATAATATCCTCGCCCACCCACAAAACGGCTAAATTCTTTCCAATCTCACCGATGCCACCCAAGGGTACAAATCGTACCGTTCCCTTTGCCGGCCTATCCAGAACTTCCACCTCCAACTGTGTTGAGGCACGCGCCAACCCAGCCTCCCCGACGCCGACGGCGTGCCGCTGGCGCAGGAAGACATGTCCGAAACCGTCCGCGGGACACACGCGCCAAGATCTCGCCGCATGGTGCACTCCACGGATGGGAACCGCCGCACGCTTTACTCCCCCGCATTATACGTCAAGGCCGCCCGGACGCCAACGGCCCGACACACGCGGCCGGTTCCTCGTACGGTCGCACAACAGGAGCGGGAGATATTCTGATTCGATGGCTGAGGGATTGGGAGGACCGCCCACCCTGGTCCTCTGCAGCACGGAGGGTCAGGGGCCCCCGCGGCGGGTCTGGATTCGCGTGGCCGCTTGCGGGCGTGTCGCGTCCTCTCCGACAAGGGAGCCCTCGCCACGACGCGGGCCTGATGGGACCGCCACGTCGCTCGGGCGTGGCCCCGAGCGGGGCCGTTCTCTGCTCCCAACGCTCTGCGCCACAGTCCCTGCTCCGCCGACGGGCACACGCCGCGGCCCGCGTGGCCGTGGGCGGTGAGCGGTCAACCCATCGCCCCACCGTGCCCCTTTAGGGGATCCGCCCGTAGGCTCGGAGCGACCGCAGCATGTCCACCGTGATCCGACCTGCCCACGCCACCTCGGCACGGGCCCAGGCCTCCGGATGCTGGTGCCACGACCAGTTGGGCCAGCAGCTGCCGTCAGTGCCCTGCCGGCGAATCTCCCGCTCCAAGTTCGCGCTGGTCAGCGAGCCCACGGCAGGAACGAGGAGCGAATCGGGGGCAGGCGCCAGGTAGAGCGGCTTGGCACCCTACTCCGCCCACTCTCGCACATCTTGCGCCACAATAGCGCTCGCCTCCATCAGCAGGCGTTCCGTCGCCGAGCGCGAGCCTCCTCCCCGAGAGCGGTGGCCCACCGGATCCAACAGAGGAGCTAGTACATGTCCATTGGGCTCGGGGCGACGGCCTGCATCTGCCGCGCGGCCACTTTGACCTCATCCAGGAACGTGGGATCATCGCGTGCTGCCGGCCGATGGTGGTGGCCAGCACCGACGACTCGACAAGTTCGAGGTCTGGCTCCAGGCCGTGGCCGAAGCCGCCCTCGTTATTCTGCAGCTTCCTCAGCTCGTCCGCCGCGTCGCGCACGGGACGGCCCCGAAACAGCCACCGAGCCACCGCACGGTCCAGCGGCCGTGCGTCACAGTCCACCAAGTCGAGAGCCTCCTCCAATCGATCCCGCCCCAGCATCATCATGCGCTCCCGTCCTTTCACTCCGCTTGTCATCGGTCCGGCCTCAGACGGCGCATCCGCGCTGTACCCAGCGCCCGCCCTACGCTAGTCCCCGACGAACGTCCCTGTCTTGTACAAATCGGGCAGGCCAAGCGTGCCCTGGGACGTTCGCCGCAGCGCCGAGGGGGTCGGGTCGGCGAGTTGACGCCAGGTGTGCTTGGTCAGCGTAGCCACAGGTCATGGCTAGAGCCGCCAGCGTGAGCGGTGCGGCATCGGCATTGGTGCGCTGCATGAGCAGAAGTCGCTGCAGACGCAGGATGCGTTGCAACGTCTTGGGCCTATACCCGACCGCGCCCGTCACCCGGCGCCCCAGCGGCCGATCGCTCACAGCCAGCCGCCGCGCCAGGTCTTCCAGGGAGCTTGCGGGGTGGGCCGGAATCCAACGGACGGCGGCATCAGCGACACGTCGGGACCGGCCGCCGCTGCCAGCCGACCCAGCAGCCCGGGCGCCAGGGCCGTGCGTTTAGCGCCGGCGGAAGGGGCGGCCGCAACCGCATCCTGGATCGTCAGAGCCATGCTACCCCACACGTCGCGCAAGGGCCGGTTGGTGTTCAGGATTGCCTTGGCGGGCACCAGCAGCCCCCTAAGTGGCGTGTCTGGGCCGAAACCGGGCGCCCACAGTGACCGTGCCCGCCGGGTACTCCGCCATCACGGGCTGGTCGCGGGCCCTACCACCCACTGCTCCTCGCCGTTCACCACCAGCACGTCCGTGGAGGCGTCCGGCAGCACCTCGGACCGTCCCGGTCCGTCTTCGGGCACGACCCAGGACCCGAGGCACACCAGGGCGCCGGCCAGCGGGCGCGGAACCCGCACCTCTCGCTAGCCGACGTCGCCCCCGTCCGCGTCTCGGGGGGCATCATTAGGCCGCCTCATCTGGATGACCCCAGCACAAAGCGCCCAGCCGCTTCGCACGGGCCACCCCGTGACGGTGCGCTTTCGTTGGGAGGAAACCTCGGCATCATAGGCCGGCCGCCGCCAGCACGCGGCCCCACTCCGCCAACTCGGCATCCGATGCCGGCACGAGCGGCAACCGGGGCGGGCCAGCGGGCAGGCCGCGGCGGTTCAGGAGTCCCTTGACCGGGATGGGGTTCGAGACCGAAAACAGGACGGCAATTACGGGGGCGAGGCGGTCCGCCACCTCCGCGGCGGCGGTCAGCCGCCCTGCGGCGACATACGCAATGAGAGACTGTATCTCGGGCCCCGCCACGTGGCTGGCCACGCTGACGATCCCGTGGACCCCTGCCTGGAGGGACGGCAGCAGGAGCGCGTCCTCGCCCGTAAACACCCGGCGCCCCGCGGGCAGGCGGGCTGCTAGATCGGCCGCATGCTGCACTGCCCCAGACGCTTCTTTGACGGCCCACACGTTCTGGTGCCGCGCCATGAGCCCGAGAGTGGTCTCCACCGCCAGGTGCACCCCGGTGCGGCTTGGGACGTTGTACAGCATGAGGGGAAGACGGGTGGCAGCGGCCACCGCGCCAAAGTGCGCCGTCAACCCCGCCTGGGGTGGTTTGTTGTAGTAGGGCGTCACCACCATCGCCCCGTCGGCGCCCCAGGCTTCCGCCGCCTGGGTCCACTCGATCGTGGTGGCTGTGCTGTTGTGACCCGTGGATACGAAGAGGGGCAACTGCGGGACGGCGGCCCGAGCGGCGTCGAACAGGCGGTGGCGTTCGTCCACCGAGAGCGTCGGGCCCTCACCGGTCGTGCCCCCCAGCACCAGCGCCTCCGATCCATGCTGGGCGAGCCACGCTGCGAGGTGGCCGACCCCCTCCGCATCCAACGTTCCGTCCGCCAAAAACGGCGTGACCATGGCCGTGAACACCGCCACGCTCGCCAGGTCCCGCCCGCCGGCCGCTGCCATCACGGTACCTCCCCTCCGTGGCGCTACAAGCCAAAGCTCTGATGCAGACAGCGCACGGCCGGCTCCATCGCTGCCCGCTCCACCAGGCACGAAATCGTCGAGTGACTGTCGGCCGTTTGGAGCACCTCGATGCCGGCATCCGATAGAGCGGACAGCACCTGGGCCATCACGCCGGGCAGCCCGTGAATGGCCGACCCGACCACCGACACCTTGGCCCGATCGCCGTGAATGGCGCACACGAGCTGCTGGGTGCGCGCCACCTCGCGGGCGCGAGCGCTGTGCTCCCCGGGAATGCAAAAATACGCGCGCTCCGGAAACACGTTGATCAGGTCCACCGAGATGCCCGCCTCGGCCAGTGCCTGGAACAGCCGCCACGCCCAGTTGGCCTCTCCGGCGGGCGTTTCCACGGAACACTGCGCCAGGCCGGACAGCGCGGTCACCCCGGTCACGGCGCTGGATGGCTCTCGGTGTGCCCACGAGTCCAGCGTGCGGGGCGCCGCCCCCACCATGGTGCCGTCCGTATCGGAGAACGCGCTACGGATGCGCAGCGGCACGGAAAACTGCCGCGCAATCTCGACGGCGCGCGGGTGCACGACCCGTGCGCCCAGCGTCGCCATCTGCAGCACCTCGTCGTAGTCGGCGGCCGGGACGCGGCGAGCGTCCGACACAATGCGCGGGTCAGCCGTCATCAGGCCCTCGACATCGGTGAAGATGTCCACCACCTCGGCCTTTAAGGCCGCCCCCAGCGCTGTGGCCGTGGTATCCGATCCCCCGCGCCCCAGCGTGGTGAGCTTGCCCTCGCGCGTGCGCCCCTGAAATCCGGCCACGACGGGCACGCGCTCCCCAGCCAGCAGCGCCTCGACTGGCGTGGGGTCCACCTCCAGGATGCGGGCGCTGCCGTGGGCCCCGTCCGTCACAATGCCGGCCGCCCCGCCGGTCAGCGGCACCGCCGCAATACCTCGCCGAACCAGGCAGGACGCCACCACCGCGGCGGCAATCACCTCGCCGCACCCCAAGAGCAGGTCCAAATGCTCCGGCTCGAGAGCGGCAGCGTCCACCAGCGACAGGAGGGTGTCGGTCGCATACGGCGCCCCTTGACGTCCCATGGCCGACACCACCACCACTGGCCGATAGCCCTCGGCCCGGGCGCGCTCCACCAGCTCCACAACGCGCTCGCGGTGACGCTCGCTCTGCACCGACGTCCCGCCAAACTTCTGCACAATCACCTTCACGCCGATATCGCCCCCCGCCCGATGGCTGCCTGCAGGATGTGAAGGCCGTTCAACGCGGCTCCCTTGCGCAGATTGTCGCAGGACAAAAACAAGTGGACGGTGTCATCGGCGTAGGGATCCGACCGAATGCGCCCCACCCAGACATCGTCCGTGCCCGCCGCCTGCCGGGGCGTGGGCCAAATCCCCCGGTCGGGGTCGTCCGCGAGACGAATGCCGGGCGCAGCGCCCAGCCACTCCCGCACGTCGTCGGCCGTCACCGCGCTCGTGCATTGAATGGCCACCGACTCGGAGTGGCCGACCGCGACCGGGACCCGCACGGCCGTGGCCACCACCGGCACCGCGCTCTCTAAAAGTTTTTGTGTTTCCCGCATCAATTTCCATTCCTCCCCGGTAAAGCCGTCGGCCCCCGGGGCATCGCACTCGGGCAGCACATTGCCCGCGATCGGGGCACGGTACACCCGGGGCGCCGGCTCCGCTGCCCGCTCGACCCGAGCCCGCTCCTGTGCAGCCAATTCCTCGACGGCGCCGCGTCCGCTCCCCGACACGGCTTGATACGTGGAGACCAGCACGCGAACCAATCCGCGGTGGCGCCGCACCACGTCCAACACCATCGCGAGGGGAATCGTGGAGCAGTTGGGTGTGGCCACGAGACGCACCGCCGGGGTTAGCACGTGCGCGTTGACCTCGGGCACCACCAGGGGGACGGCGGGGTCCAGGCGCCAGTGGCTCGACTTATCGATCACGAACGTGCCCCGCGCGGCCGCCCACGGTCCCCACCGGGCCGACACCGGGTTGGGCGTCGCCAGAAAGGCGACGGCGGCCCCGCCCAGGGTCTCCTCGTCCAATGCACGCACCGAGAGGGTCTCTCTCCCATACGGCACCGTCCGTCCCACGCTCTGCTCTGTGGCCAAGGCCATCACCGCCGCCCGCGGCACGCCGACCGCCGCCAGCAGATCCAGCAGCATCTCCCCCACAAGACCCGTGGCGCCCACCACCGCAATCGGGCCCCTGTCCACCAGTCCCGCCCCCACCACCTGCTACCGCCTCCACTCTCGAATCAGGGGCTGGAGCTGCTCGCCGCGCAGCGCCGCCGCAATGGTTTCTTCCGTCAGCTCCAGATGCGCATCCACCGAGCGCGGCTTCTCGGTCGGATTGTCCTGCCCGAACGGGACAAAGTAAATGCCTCGGCACGCCAGCAGCCGGCCCAGGTTCATGGCGTTCATACCCAACGCGTCATTGGTGGTGATAGCCATGACGACGGGCCGCGTGTTGCGCAACTGGGCCTTGACCGCCATGGTGGTGGGGCTGTCGTTGATGGCATTGGCCACCTTGGCCAAGGTATTGCCGGTGCACGGCATCACCAACATGACGTCAAACCAATACTGGGGTCCGCTCGGCTCCACCTCGGGAATCGTCGTCAGCGGCTCCTGCCCGGCGGCTTCCGCCACGCGTCCCCACCAGTCGTCGGGGCTGCCGAAGCGGGTCGCATCTCGCAACAGCGCCCTGGACATGACCGGGGTCAGCACCGCTCCCGCCGCCCGAAGCCGCTTCATTGTATCGACTGCTCGGTCCATGTTGCAATGCGAACCGCCGACCGCCACGCCCACCCGCACGTTGTGTAAGCTCACGGCGCCTCTCCCTCCCTCGGCCCACCCCACCTCGGGGGGCCGGCTGCCTCATGCCACTGCCGCCAAATTTCGACCACACAGCGCTCCAACACCTCCGCGGCGGTCTTCGGCGCGACGCGCCCGGGCACCGCACGGTCCACCACGAGGCGGGTTCCGAGTGCCTCCGCCACCCCCGCCTGAAACCCACCGGGCAGGGACGCCAGGTCCAACACGTGCGCTCGGGGGGGCAGGTGGAGAACGTCCTCCACACCAAAGACGGGAACGGGTACGGTGTTGAACAGCCAATCAACCCCCGCCAGCATGCCCGGGCCGAAGGGTACCGCCTCCAGCCCTAGAGCCCGGGCCCGCCCGCGGGCTGCCGGATCCCGATCCACCACCACCACCTCCGCCCCCAGGGCCTGGGCCCGTACGGCCAGGGCAGTGCCGACGCGGCCCAGGCCGGCGACCACCAGGTGCGACCCCGCGACCGTGGTGTCCCCGGACCCGAGCGCCCACGCCAAGGCCCCCTCGGCGGTCGGAATGGCGTTGGGCCAAGCAAAAGTGGGACGCTCGCGATACGCCGCCCAGGGAACCGCCAGCTGCCGGGCCCACTCGGAGGCCACGGCGCCGGCCATCACCCCCAGGGTGCTGGCGAGACGCTGCGCCGGGAGCACCAGAGTGCCCGCGGCCGCGCGCACGTGTCCCTCGGACGAAATGCCTGAAGGCGGGGCCACCACCAAGGCACCGTGAAGCAGCGCGGCCGGGGGGAGACCCGTCTGGGCGGGGGTGTGCCCAAACGCCTGGGCCAGCCCGCCGCGCTGCCGCCACCGCAACACGAGAGCTTCCTCGCGCCGATCCCCGCCCACCACCAGGATGGGGGGCCTGTGTTCTGAAGCGTATGTGGTCATCCCGACCTCCGATCCGACCTCGGCTCACTATACGGATGGATCGGAGGTGTGGTGCAGGCAGGACGAAGCCGGTCGGCGCCGCGGTTAAGTGGAGAGCGTGGCCGGCTCCCGGGCATCGGCCCAGACGGCGGCCAGCCGATCCAGGCCACGCGCCAGGACGGCATCAGGGTGGGTAAGGCTGAGGCGGATATATCCGCGGCTGGCGGGCCCGAACGCGGACCCCGGCGCGACGGCCACCCCGGCGGCCAACGCGGTGCGGGCGAGGGCGTCACCATCCCCTCCGGGCACCGGCACCCAGCAGTACACCGCCGCCGGCGGGACCGGAATCGCAATGCCCGCGTCCGCCAGGCGCGACACGACCAAGTCGCGCCGTGCACGGTAGCGGCGGGCCCGGGTCTCGGGGTGGTCGTGCGCGAGGGCCTCGGCCGCCGCATCCTGGATCGCGAGAAACACGCCGGCATTCACGTTGGCTTCGACGCGCCCAACCGCCTGGATGAGCTCCGCGCTGCCCACCAGCGCGCCCACGCGCCATCCCTGCAAACTATGGCCCTTGGACCACGTGAGACTTTCCAGCACCCAGGGCTTCGCGCCGGGTATCTCCAGGACGCTGGCCGCGCGTCCGTCATAAACCAGCTCGGCGTACGCCAGATCGCTCACCAGCACCGTGTCGTGGCGTTGGCAGAACGCCACCCAGTCTCGCATCGCAGCCGGCGTGGCGACCGCACCGGTGGGGTTGTTGGGATAGTTGACGTACCAGACCCGGGCCTGCGCCGCGTCCCCCGGCGCCAACCGACTCAGGTCGGGGAGAAAGTGCGGCGCCGGTGAAAGCGGCACGTCCACTGTCCGGGCGCCAAACAGGGCGCCCGCCATGCGATAAGACGGATAGCCGGGATCCGGCACCAGGACGACGTCGCCTGGGTTGACCAGTGCGAGGGTCAGGTGCACCAAGGCCTCTTTGGACCCCAGCGTGATCCACACTTCGCGCTCCGGGTCCAGCACGACGTCAAAGTGCCGCCGATACCAGGCCGCCACCGCCTGCCGGAGCCCACTGGCTCCGCGGTAGGGGGGGTAGCGGTGGCTTGTCGCGCGGGCGGCCGCCGCGGCCAGGGCGGCCACCACCCGCGGCGACGGGGCCAGGTCCGGATCGCTGATGCCCAAGTCGACCACGTCTTCACCCCGCGCGCGCCTCTGCGCCATCTCCCACCCAATGGACTGAAACACGTAGGGCGTAAGCTGGACCATGCGGTCAGCGAGGCGGGGCATCGGACAGCTCCACCCACCGCGCGTAATGTTGGGCCAGCCAGCCCGACACGGCATCCGGGCGGTGCGTCGAGACCGCCAGCTGATACCGGGCGTCCGCCCGCGGGGCGCTGGCCCCCGTCACCGGCTCCGTAGGCGGGATGGGCCCCGCGACCGGCAGCTCGGCCACCGTCAGGCCGCCGGGCCCGTCCGCTCCATCGGGGAGCGTCTCGGGGTCCTCGCGATACACCTGGTCCACCATGCTGGCCGGCAGGCGCGCTGCCGCCTGGTCCCGCCGCTGTCGGGTGTCAAAGAACGCCATGACCCACACAGGCACCCCACCTTTTGAGATGTTTGCGACCGGCCCCCGGAGGGGGCGGTCGCCGGGTAGTGTGTGGCAGTGGGCAGAGACCTACACGGGGTCTCACACCCCGCGCCAGGTTTTGGGCAGGTCGGCGGGTGCGAGATCCACAATGAGAACGTCGGGCCCAATGCGCTGCACCGCCGACCACGGAATGCTCACCCGACGGCGCCCACGCCCTACGCCGCGGCGCTCGGGCATGACCAGCGTCTGCAACGATCCGCTGGGATCGACTTCCAGGTCGCAGTCGCCCAGGTGGCCCAACCGCTCGCCGTCGCGCAAGTTAATGATCTCCTTGCCCGCGAGACCCGAAAAGCGCACCTCCAACACCCCCGGGGAACTTTATGTGGGGGGACCGAGGGCTATGTCCACGGCGCGCCGCCCTAGTCGCCGGCTCCGGTCAAGGGCGCGGCGTACCCGGGTTTGGCGGACTGACCAGCCTGGCGGCGAAAGTTTTCCTGGTTCTTGGCCAGGTACCCTTGAAACAGGTCCTCCGCGGTCATCCCGGCCGCCAGGCACATGGCCACGTAGAAGTGCAGCACATCCACCAGCTCTTCGTGCAGATGGGCCCGGTCCCACGACTCCGGGTTTTTCCACCACTTGAACTGAGCGGCTTCCAGCACCTCACCCAACTCCACGATGAGGGCCAACGCCTGCTTCTGAATCCAGGTGCGCTCGTCAAAGTCCAGTCCCCGCCGTGCCACCAGGTCCTCCTGGAAGCGCTGCTGCCAGGCGAAGATGATTCCCAGTCGGTCGTCCCCCACCCCGTTGCCCAACGACTCCTCCCCCTCACTCATGGTCGCCTCCCCGGCGTCGCGACGGCCCGTCAGGACGGCACGCCGGTTTCATCCACAAACCGCGCCCGCAGCCCCGGCACCAGGGCCCGCCGCGGGCCCGCCGCGGCCAGTGCGATGCGCGGCATGCCCTGCCGATTCACCTCGTCCACCACGCGCAGCACGTCGTCCCGGCGGACGCGGTCTACGGCGGCCACCAGATCCGCCACGGTCGGCACCGTCCAGCCAGCTGCTACCCAGGGCGCGACGCGATGGAGGCGGCCTTCTGGACTTTCCTCCTGAAACACAATGCCAATTTTGAGTTGCGTGGCCGCGCGGTCCAGTTCGTCCGGCGTCGGCGGCCGCTCGGTGATCCCCCGCCACTCGGCCGCCATCTCGGTGACCACGCGCTCCACCTGATCGGCGGCGACGGCCGCGGACAGCGACAGGTCCCCGTGGTCCCGGTGCCCGCTGTACCCGGCCCCCACCTGATAAGCTAGGCCCTCTTGCTCCCGGATGCGCTGCCACAGCCGACTGGTGTTCTGCCCCCCGAGCACAACGCCCAGCATTCGATAAATCATCGCATCCGGGTGGTTCCAAGGCACCGCCGGCCATCCCATCACGACATAGGCCTGGTCTCCGGCTACCCGCGTCAGACGCTCCGCGCCAAACGCCGTCGGCTCGCCCCGCGGCGGCGGGGTGAGCGCGGGCGACGGTGCCCACGCGGCCATCCGACGCAACATTCGAGCTCGCGCCTCCGCAGGATCCGGCCCCCCCCAGCCGCCTGCCACCACCACCAAGGTCCGTGCGGGCGCATAGGTCCGCGTGTGAAAGGCCCGAAGTCCCTCGATCGTCATCCGCCGGAGACTGGCCGCCGATCCCAAAACTTCGCGGGAAACCGGGTGGTCTCCCCACAATGCTTTCAGGTACGTGTTTTCTGCGCGGTCCTCCGGATCGTTCAGTGCCTCGCGCAGTTCGGCCTCCACCACCCCGCGCTCCCGCTCCAGGTCTTCGGCCTCGAGGTGCGGGGCCGTGGCCAGTGCCCACACCAGCTCGAACGCGGCCTCCCAGTCCTCGGCCAGGCAGTGCGCGTGGTAGCACGTCACTTCGCGCGTTGTATAAGCGTTGACATCCCCACCTAACCGGTCCATGCGGTCCGCCAATGCCGCGGTGCTGAGACCACCGGCACCCTTGAACGCCAGGTGTTCCAGCAAATGCGCCGCTCCCCACTCGCGCGGCGGCTCGTCGCGGGACCCGGCCCCGACAAAGACGGCCACCGCCGCGGAGCCCCCGTGCCCGGCGCCCCCTGATTCCATGGCGAGGCGACACCCGTTGGCCGCCGCCTCCACCTCCATGACCCCCGGGGCCCCCTTGGTTCCCAAAGCACCAACACCTTTCGGTGCCAGTGTATCGTACCAGCCCGCCCAAGAACCTCAGCCGTCCCCCGTCGGCGTACCGCGCCCGAGGAGCTGGGGAACAGTTACCAGGTGATAGCCGGCCGCGTGCAAGCCGGCCACCAGGCCGGGCAGAGCCGCGAGGGTCCGACTGGTGGGATGCATGAGGACAATCGCCCCCGCCTGGGCCTTGGCCAGCACGCGAGCGGTGATAAGCCCCGCATCCGATGAGGGCCGCCAGTCAATTGTGTCGATGGTCCACAGGATCACCAGGTTGTGCAAAGCCTCCGCGGCCGCCAGCACCGTACCGTTGAACTCCCCGTAGGGAGGAGCGTAAAGGGTCGGCCGGGGCGCGCCCGCCAGCTGAATGGCGCGGGCGGCCCGGGCGATCTCATTCAGGTTTTCGTGAAAGGACAGTTGATTGGAGTGGCGATGCGCGTAGCCGTGATTTTCGACCGCCATCTGGTCCCGCACCATTTGCTGCACCAAGGCGGGGTTGGCCGCCGCCCACGCGCCCCCCACAAAGAACGTCGCGGGGACGTGCGCCGCCATCAGGGTGCTGAGAATCTGGGGAACGAACTCGGTGCCCCACACGACATTGATGCTGAGCGCCATGACCGGTTCCCGGGTGATGACCCGGTACACTGGCACAGGCGGCGGGGCCGCCGCGCTCTCCCACCGCGGCGCCCCCACCAGGGCCAGCCCCACCAACACGGCGGCCGCCAGCTCATACCACGTGGCGGCCCGCCCGACGACGCGCCGCCACGACCACACCTCGATCCACATTCCCTGGCCTCCCCGCGCCCGCTTTGTGCACGGTATGCGCGGCGGCCCGCGATCATCCGACTGAGGCAGCGCCGAGGCGGACACGTCCAGGGCTCATCCCAGCACAAGCCAGCGTGCCCCTTTCGGCGCACCCATCGGTTTCCCTATCGTCTGGCCATCCCCCGAGGGTGCTGCCGTCGGCTACGGGTCTCGCCGCGGCGGTCCCCGACGCGGTCCCCGCTCGTCGCGGTTGAACGGGCGCGGTGGGCGTGGATGCTCGCTCTCCGTCCGGGCCAGTTCCTCGGGATGGGGAGAAGGCAGCGTGGCCCGATGGGAAAGATTCACCCGCCCCAGGTGGTCAATCTCCTTCACCTGCACCCGCAGGCGATCGCCCACGTTGACGACGTCCTCCACTCGGTCGACGTGGTGGTAGGCCAACTCGGAGATGTGGACCAAGCCTTCTTTGCCGGGCGACAGCTCGACAAACACCCCGAAGTTCATCAGGCGTGTGACCCTGCCGTCGTAAATCTGGCCCGGCTCAATCTTCCGCGTCAGATCCTCGATCATGCGGATGGCCCGCTCGCCCGACTCCTGGTTGACGGCCGCCACGTAGATCGTCCCGTCATCCTGGATGTCGATGGCGACTTTCTTGTCGCCCACCTTGGTCGCCTCGATGATCTTGTTGATGGTTTTGCCACCGGGGCCAATCACCTCGCGGATCTTGTCGGCCTCGATGTGAAGCGTGGTGATGCGCGGGGCAAATGCCGACATCACCGGGCGCGGCGCCGGCATGACCGCCAACATCTTGTCCAAAATGAACAGCCGACCCACGCGCGCCTGCTCCACCGCCTCTTCCAGGATGCGCCGCTCTAGGCCATGGATCTTGATGTCCATCTGGATGGCGGTCACGCCGTCGCGGGTACCGGCCACTTTGAAGTCCATGTCGCCCAGCGCGTCTTCCAGGCCCTGAATGTCGGTCAGGACGGCGTACCCCTCGCCCTCTTTGACCAATCCCATGGCGACGCCCGCCACCGGCGCCTTGATGGGCACCCCGCCATCCATCAGAGCCAGGCTGCTCCCACAAACCGACGCCATCGACGTGGAGCCGTTGGACTCCAGGATGTCCGACACCAGCCGCAGCGCGTAGGGAAACTCGTCCACCGACGGAATCACCGGCTCCAGGGCCCGCTCCGCCAGCGCACCGTGGCCAATCGACCGCCGGCTGGGACCCCGGAGCGGCGCCGCCTCCCCGACCGAAAACGGGGGGAAATTATAGTGGTGGATATAGCGTTTGCTTTCCTCCAGCCCGATGCCATCCAGCATCTGCTGATCCCGCAGCGTTCCCAGGGTCAGCGCCGTCATGGCCTGGGTCTGGCCGCGGGTGAACAGCCCGGTGCCGTGCACCCGCGGCAGGACCCCCACCTCCACGGTGATGGGGCGAATCTCCGCAAGCGCCCGACCGTCGGGTCGAATGTGGTCCTGGATGATCGCGCGGCGCACCTCGTCCTTCAAGAGGTGCTTCAGCACGTTCTGAATCTCCTTGCCCTCCGTGGGGTGCTCCGCGAGAACGGCCGCCGTCACCTGGCGGTTGACCTCATCAATGGCGGCCTCGCGCGCAAGCTTGTCGGACTCGCGCAACGCCTGACGCAGCGGCTCCACGGCCAAGGCTTCCACGGCCGCGGTGAGGGTGGCATCAGGGAGATACAGCTTGTACGTACCCTTGGGCTTGCCGACTGCGTCTCTAAGGGTTGTAAGCGCCGCCACAATGTGGCGAATTTCCTCGTGTCCCCGAAAAATCGCATCGAGGATGCGCGGCTCGGGGACTTGGTCCGCGCCGGCTTCAATCATCAAGACGTTGTCGGCGGTGCCGGCCACCATCAGTTTGAGGCGGCTCTCACCCTGCTCGGCGACCGTAGGATTGACGACCAAGTCGTCGCCCACGAGCCCCATCTCCACCGCCCCCATGGGACCCTCGAACGGAATGTCCGAAACGGTGAGGGCGGCCGACGCCCCTATCATGCCACACACCTCGGGGCTGTGATCATGGTCCACGGACATAATGGTCGCGACAATCTGGACGTCGTTGCGGAATCCTTCGGGGAACAGCGGGCGAATGGGACGGTCCGTGAGCCGGGCCGCCAAGATGGCCCGCTCCGAGGGGCGTCCCTCGCGCTTGATGAATCCCCCGGGAATTTTGCCGACGGCGTAGAGCCGCTCTTCGAAGTCAACGGTCAGCGGGAAAAAGTCAATACCTTCGCGCGGAAGCCGTGACGCGGTGGCCGTCACCAGCACCGCAGTGTCCCCGTAGCGCACAAAGACGGCACCGTTGGCCTGCTTGGCCAGCCGTCCCGTTTCCAAGGTCATGACCCGTCCGCCCACCAGCACTTCGGCTGTGTGGACTGCCATCAGTTGGATTCCTCCCTCGATCTCACTCGATTGTCATGCGACCTGTTCTCATCCGTTGCATTATGGACCACCGTGGGGCGGGGCGCAAAATTTGGGGCGCCGGTTTAGCGCCGGAGCCCCAGATCTGCGATGAGCTTGCGGTAGCGGCCACTGTCCGACTTGCGTAGGTAGTTCAACAGCGCCCGGCGCTGCCCGACCATCATCAACAAGCCACGGCGGGAGTGATGGTCCTTCTTGTGCACCTGCAGGTGCGCGGTCAGGTCCAGGATCCTGCGGGTCAAAATCGCCACCTGTACTTCGGGTGAGCCCGTGTCGGTGGAGTGGACCCGGTGCTCCGCAATGATTTCCTGCTTCTTCTCCGACGCTAACGTACCCATCATCCTCCTGTACTAACGGTTCTCGGCCAAGCTGCGACTACGCGGGTCCTGGGCGGTTCGGGTCATTGTACCACGGCGCGCAGGCACCCCGCATTCCGATCGTCCCCTGCGCGCATCGGCCTGATCCATCGGGTTGCGATGCGCCTCATCCAAACACGCCATCGGGTCCGGGCAACCGTTCCTGGCTCGCGAGCGCCCTTACCCGCGCAATGTCCTGTTGGATCTGAGCCACCAGCGCGTCCACCGCCGCGAAACGGCGCTCGGGCCGCACCGCGACGGCCAGGCTCATCGACAACCGCACGCCATACAAATCGAGCCCGGGCGCCGCATCCAGCAGGTGCACCTCCAGCCGGGGGGCTTGGCCGCCAAAAGTTGGCCGCCACCCGAAATTGGCCACGGCGGGCCAGCGGCACTCCGCTGTCCACGCCCAGCCGGCGTAGACGCCGGCGGGCGGCATCAGCTTCTTGGGCGACAGCGCCAGGTTGGCGGTCGGAACCCCAATCGTGCGTCCCCGTCCATCACCGGGAACCACCAGCCCGGTGGCCGAATAGGGCCGTCCGAGGCTCGCCGCCACAACCGCCAACTCCTGCGCCGCCACCGCCGCGCGAATCCGGGAACTGGACAACAGGGCCCCCTCGGCCCCGGAAACGCTGACGGGCTGCGCGCGCTCGACCCGGACCCCTCTAGCGGCACCCCAGCGCATGAGCGTATCCAGGTTGCCCTGGCCGCCGGCCCCATAAGTAAAATTGGGTCCCTCGATCACCGCGGTGGCATGCAGCCGCGCCTGGACGACTTCGTCCAGAAACCGCTCGCCGGGCCAGGCTGCCAAATCCGGGGTGAAGGGCACCACCGCGACGGCCGGCACGCCCAAGCGCTCCAGCCACCAAAGCTTTTCCTCCAGCGGTGTGAGCTGCTGCGGGGCCGCGTCGCCGCGCAGCACCTCACTCGGAGGCGGGTCAAAGGTCACGACCAGCCAGTCCGTGCCCAGCGTCCCAGCCAGCGCGCGCGCGCGGGCCATCAATCCCTGATGGCCCCGATGGACGCCGTCAAACGTCCCCATCGTCACCACTGGGGTTCCGGCGTACTCCTCTTCCGGCCCGAGCTGCCTCATTGTCGATCCACCCCGCTCCTCACGTGATCCCGTGCTCGCGGCTCCCCGGCCACCCGCCACCCTCCACGAACACGTGACGAAACCCTCGCTCGTCAACCACCGCCAAAAGGGTATCCGCGTGCACGAGCGCGGTCGGGCCCGCCCAAGACACGCCCCGGGGGCGTTGGCCGCGCAAAATGCGATCCCGGTCCGCCTCATTCACGGGCAGGACGGGTCCCGACCACCCCGGCTGCCAGCGGCCGTCCCAGCCCCGGCGGTCGGTGTCCCACTCTTCCAGCGTCGCCGCGGCTTCAATCCGAAACGGTCCCACCTGCGTGCGGATGAGCGCGGCCAGATGGGCGGCGTGCCCCATGAGGTGGCCCCAGTCCCTCACCAGCGCGCGAATGTACACCCCACCCGCCGTCGTGGCGAGAAACGTGGCGGCGTTGTCGCGCGCGCTCTCGACGGTGAGGTCGTGGACAAACACCCCGACGGGTGGGAGCCACACCCGTTCGCCGTGGCGGGCCGCGTCGTAGGCCCGGCGCCCCTGCACCTGCTTGGCCGACACCGCGGGGGGCAGGGTCAGCCCCTGGCCAAGGAGCCAACGGCTCGAGCGCTCCCAGTCCGCATAACCGGGCCATGGAGGATGCGAGCGCGCCGCCGCGGCACCCGCGGCATCCAGCGAGTCCGTGGACCACCCCAACACCGCCCGACCCCAATACTGCTTGGGCGACAGATCCGACCAAGCCAGCAAATGACGGGCGCGGCCCACGGCTAGCACCAGCACACCCGCCGCATCGGGGTCCAGTGTCCCCGTGTGGCCCACGCGAACCCCGCCCAGGCCGCGGCGTACCCGCGCCACCACGTCGTGCGCCGTCATACCCGGCGGCTTGATCAGACTGACAAATCCGTCCAGTTTATCGTCTCCCCACACTCCTGCTTCACGAGGGCCAGCACCGAGCGCACCGCCTCGTCCAGACCCGGGCCCAAGACGATCCCGGCGGCGTGCTCGTGGCCTCCGCCCCCCAGCCGTTCGGCCAGTGCGCCCGCGGAAAACGGCGGACGGCTTCTGATCGACACTTTCACGGCTCCGCTCTCTTCTTCACGGAAGAAAAGCGCCAATTGGACGCCCTCTAAGGCACGCAGCCCGTTGATAAGCCCTTCCGCATCCTCGGGGTGCGCCCCCAAGTCCCGTTGCACACCCGCCGACACGCGCACCCAGACGACGCGGCCCGCGACGTCGTGCTCGACGTGGGACCACATCCATCCGGTCAGACGCGCGCGTGGCCATGTCTGGTTTTCCCACAACTGGCGCGCGATGCGGTCGGGATCCAACCCCACCCGCACCAGCCGCGCTGCCGTCTCCAGCTCCCGACTATCGTGAGAGCCAAACCGCAGCCCCTCGGTGTCCGAGACGAGTGACACGTACAGGCAAAGGGCCGCATCGACGCTCACGGGCCAACCGGCAGCGTCACTGAGGTCGACCAGCATCTCGCCCACGGCCGCCCGCGAAGGCTCCACCCAGTTGACGTCGCCGAAGAGCGGGTTGGAGCGGTGGTGATCGATGTTCACCACCCGAGGGGCCAACTGGCGGAGCCCCCCCAGCCCGAAGCAACGGTCGGGGTGGCCGCAGTCGACCGTCACCACCACGTCTGCCTCCGGTGTGCGGATCGGGGAGAGCGGACCGGACGCCACTGCCGCCGCGCCGGGTAAAAACTGATACGGGGGGAGCACCGGGTCCGGGCCCAGGACCGACACGGTCCGCCCGCGCGACCGAAGCACAGCCGCTAACCCCAGGGCAGACCCGGTGGTATCGCCGTCCGGCAGCACGTGCATGACGACCGCCACCCGCTGAGCGCGGGTGAGCTCCGCCACCACCGCCGACCGGTCGGCGTCACTCATCGCCGGGATCGCGCGGCGGCGGCACGGCGCCCGCCTCCTTCAGGAGGGCCTGCACCGCCATGCTTTGCTGGATGCCCCGGTCGATCAGAAACACCAGCTGGGGCGCCACCCTGAGCTGCACCCGACGCGCAACCTCCCCGCGGAGAAACCGCGCCGCACTGCGCAAGCCCGCGAGGCTCTCCACCTCGTGCGCCGCGTCCAGCACGCTCACGTAAACCTTGGCCTGAGCCAAGTCGCGGCTGACTTCCACCCGTGTCAGGCTCACGAACCCGACGCGCGGGTCCTTGACCGAGGTTTCCAACAGGTCCGCCAGCTCGGTGCGCATCGCCTCGCCAACGCGTTCGGCCCGTTCCTGCTTCACCCGGCTTGGCTCGTCGGAACTTCTTCTTGGGCAAACACCTCAAAGTGGTCCCCCACTTTAATGTCGTTGAACCGCTCCAACCCGATGCCGCATTCGTAGCCTGTGGCCACCTCCCGGACATCGTCCTTAAAGCGGCGCAGCGACGCGATCGGCCCTTCGTGCACCACCTTGCCATCGCGCAGGACCCGCACCTGGCCGCCCCGGGCCACCTTGCCCTCGGTCACGTAGGAGCCCGCGACCGCCCCAATCTTGGGTACCTTGAACACCTCCCGCACTTCGGCCCGCCCCACAATCACTTCCTGGAACTTCGGCGACAACAGCCCTGTCAGAGCCTGGCGCACGTCGTCGATCGCATCATAAATGACTCGGTACATCCGGATGTCGACGTGCTCCTGTTCGGCGAGCCGGCGGGCCTTGCCGTCGGTCCCCACGCCAAACCCCACGACGATCGCGTGGGATGCGGACGCGAGCATGACGTCGGATTCCGTCACCGCCCCCACACCCGTGTGAAGGATGCGGACCCGGGCTTCTTCGTGCGCAATCTTCCCCAGTGACTCCGCCAACGCCTCTGCCGAACCCTGAACGTCCGCCTTGACCACCAGATTCAAATCCCGGACTTCGCTATCCTGCAGCCGTTGATAAAACTCATCCAGCGAGACACCGTGCGACACAATCGCCGCCGTCTCCTTGTCGCGCCGCCGCTGGCGCCGCGCATCGGCAATCTCGTGCGCCTGCTTGTCATCCGACAGCACGATGAAGTCATCTCCCGCGCCAGGCACCTCAGCAAAACCCAGCACTTCCACCGGCATCGACGGCCCGGCCCGCTCCACCCGCTCCCCACGGTCGTTGATGAGCGCGCGGACCCGTCCCCACACATGGCCCGAGACGAAGGCATCGCCAACCTTCAAGGTGCCTCGCTTGACCAGTACCGTGGCCACCGGGCCGCGGCCGCGGTCCAACTGCGCCTCGATGATAATCCCCTGCCCTGCCCGGTCTGGGTTGGCGGACAATTCCAGCACCTCCGCCTGAGCCACCAGGCTCTGCAGCAACCGGTCCATCCCTTCGCCGGTCCGCGCCGACACCGGCACCATGATGGTGTCCCCACCCCATTCCTCCGGCACCAGCTGATGCTCCGTGAGACCTTGCTTAACCCGCTCGGGGTTGGCATCTTCCAGGTCAATCTTGTTGATGGCGACCACCACGGGCACATTGGCGGCGCGCGCATGGTTGATGGCTTCCACCGTTTGCGGCATCACGCCGTCGTTGGCTGCCACCACCAGCACCGCCAGGTCGGTGACCTGAGCGCCCCGAGCCCGCATGGCGGTGAACGCCTCATGACCCGGCGTGTCCAGGAACACTAAGCGGTTTTCCTGCCACTCGACCACCGACGCCCCGATGTGCTGCGTGATGCCGCCTGCTTCCTGGGCGGTCACCCGCGTCGAGCGAATGTGGTCCAAGAGCGAGGTTTTTCCGTGATCGACGTGTCCCATCACAGTGATGACCGGGGGACGCGCCACCAAATCCTCGTCCTGGTCCTCGCCACCGGCGATGATCACGCCTTCGCGCTCCTCCTGCGTGGCCCGCTCCTCCACGCGTGCCCCAAACTCCCCGGCCACAATGACCGCGGTGTCGCGGTCCAGCTCATGGTTCAGAGTGGCCATGACCCCCAGGTCCATTAGCCGCCGAATCAGGTCGCCGGCCTTCACGCCCAACTGGTCGGCCAGATCCTTGACGGAGACAGAACCTGCCACCACCACCCGCCGATTGACGGGCGGCATCGAGGACGGTTTCGCCATCGCCTTGGGACGGCGCGAGCGCCCGCGAAAATCGTCGTCCTGCCAACGCCGGCCATGCCCGACCCCTCCAGGGCGACCCCCGCGACGGTCCTTACCGCCCCCCGCGGCGGCGCGGCGGTTGGGCTGATCCTTGCCGCGTGCTGCTGGCGCGGGCGGACCGCCCCCGGGACGACCCGTCCCGGGCCGCGGCCGTCCCGCCGCTCCGCTGGCGTTCCCTGGACCGCTCGGCCGACCGGGGCCCCCGCCCATCGGCGGCCGACCGGGACCCCCGCCCATCGGCGGCCGACCGGGACCCCCGCCCATCGGCGGCCGACCGGGACCCCCGCTCATCGGCGGCCGACCGGGGCCCCCGCTCATCGGCGGCCGACCGGGACCC
>JAJZWS010000094.1 GCA_021846565.1 Bacillota bacterium | reverse complement strand
CCAAGATTGCCAGTGTCCCCCATTGGCCGGGCGCCGTGGTGTGGGGGGCGAAGATTCCCTTTCAGCACGGCGTCACGCTCACCGCGTATTGGCCCGGCAACGCCGCCGCCCCCCTTAAATTTTCCGAACACGTCGGTCGGCGGCGGCGGCAGCGGACCGGTCGGCACGGAATCCGCGGCCGGCGTATGGGCCCGCTGGAAGACGGTGATTGAGCAGGCCGGCGCCGCGACCGGAGCGCTTGCCGCCTGGATTGCGGCGGAGATTCTGCACGAATCGGGCGGCAACCCCACCGGCGGGCGCGCATGGCTTGATGCAGCTGGAACCGAGCACTGCGGCCACCTATGGCTACACGCACCGCGGGAATCCGCTGTGCAGCGTGAGGGCGGGCGCCCGGTATCTCGCGGCGCTCCACCGCCAGCTTCAGTCGTGGCGGGGTGCGTCGGCCGGGTACTACGGCGGCGGGTTTGAAGCTCATGTGCTCCAGGCGGCGGGTCTCAGGCCCCTGGTCTCGTGGGCGCAAGCCGCCGCCATGCTGAACGTCGTGCCGAACCCCCTGGCCGCCTACGCGAATGCCCTCTACGCGACGGCGGAGCAGCTGATCCAGCAACAGCACCTTCCGCCGCTGTAGTCCGCCGGAGGTCAGGAGATGAGCGCGTGGGCCCCGCGAGCGACCAGCGTTGCAGCGGCATCGATCCCATCGCGTATGATGGGCATACCAACGTCGAGCACGGCACTGACCGTGAAAGGAGGCCCTCATGGCCGATGCACCGGTCACCTCGCTGGATGTAGCGCGCTATATTCTGCGCAAGGTGGGGCCCATGACCACCATGAAACTCCAAAAGCTCGTCTACTATGCGCAAGCGTGGTCCCTGGCCTGGGACGATCGCCCTCTGTTTCAAGACCCCATTGAGGCCTGGGAGAACGGTCCCGTCGTGCGGTCGCTGTTTGACCGGCACCGTGGCCAGCGGTGGATTCGCGATCTGGGCCCAGGACCCGAACCGGTCTTAGACGCGCTCCCACGCGAAACCATCGAGGGGGTGGTGGAGCGGTATGGGGCATTGAGTCCGGAGGTGCTCAGCGAGCTCACCCACGCCGAAGACCCGTGGCGCAACGCCCGTCGTCAGGGGGGGGCGGCCCCCATCATTCCGCAGGAGGCCATCCAATTGTATTACCGCGGAGTGTTGATGGATGTGCTCGCCGAAGGCCGTTCCGAACCCGCTGACGATGCGGAGGGCCACCTGTTCTGGCTGAAGACCCTCTTAAGTCAGGTGGATCCCGCCACCCGTCACGCCGAGTGGGACACGGGAGCCGCGCGAGGGCGCGAAGTGTGGTGACTCCCTACGTCCCCGAACCGGGCGACATCGTCTGGCTGAGCTTTGACCCGCAAGCGGGCCACGAGCAGGCGGGCACTCGGCCCGCCTTCGTCGTCTCGCGAGCGAGCTTCAACCAGCGCACCGGCTTTGCCTGGTTCTGTCCCATCACGAGTCAACGGAAGGGGTATCCCTTCGAGGTAGTCCTGCCGCCGGAGGTCACGACCCGTGGCGTGATCTTATCGGACCAGTGCAAAAGCCTCGATTGGACCGCTCGGCGGGCCCAGCATATTGAGCGGGCAACGGCCGAGGTGCTGGAGCGCGTTCTGAGCAATCTGCACGCCATCCTGGCCATACCATAGGGTCAGTCGGTGGTTGGGGGTGCCCGCATGGTGTCCGGGGTCCGGACAACCCGATCCAGGGCTGAGCGTGTCCACGCTCAGCCCCCTGTCCCAACACCGCCATCCCGCTTATCGCCATCGCGTTGGCATGTCCGTGCCCGACGTGTGATGGCGGCACCCCACGAAAACGGGGCCACTCCGCTCATAGATCCCCCGGACGCGGTATGGGCGCTGGCGCGGGGTACTCTGGTCCGCGGAGTCAGCGCCTCTGCCAATTCTATAATGCAGATAGCCTATCCCGGCCCCCTATGGCCAGCTAGCCCACCACATTGTCTGTGCGGGCTGAACCGGCCTCGGCACCGTGCAGTAATCGAGCCAGCTTCAGGGCCCGATCTCCTTGTCAATTTCGATATGGTTCCCGTCGGGGTCATGAAGATGAAAGCACCGAACCCCCCAGCCGGTCAGGTCATGGGGGGCGTTGATCGTCTCGACGCCTTTCTCTTGCAGGGTGGTGTACGTAGCATCCACATCGTCCACCGCGATAATCAGACACTGGCGGGACTGATGAACCGCCTCCACGGGCTTTGCGGCTTCGCCAACGCCGCCGCCATGTCCGCGCGTGGAAACAACGCGATCTGTGAACCGCCGGTCTTAAAGCTAATATAATTCGCCGTTTCGTCTCGCCAGCCCACGTCAAGCCCCATGACGTCCCTGTAAAATCGCAAGCAGGTGACATAATCTTTAACGAGTAGCCGGACGTGAGACTGTAGTAGCTAGCCCTATTTGACCGGCAGTAGACGGTGTTCGGTGTCCAGGAATTGCCGAGCCCGGCTGTCCGCCGTGCAAGGCCGCGGCCCGAACGGCGGGACGGTGCCGAGTTTCGTCCGGTGGCCGGAGGGCTTGGGTCCAGGCGCGGCGGTCGGCCGCGTCGGTGGGGAACGGCTGCCAGGGCACGGTGCGACGCCAGTGCCAGAACGCATACGTCCGGTGGAGCGTGGCCACGGCCCGCCACGCGGCGAGCCGCGCCGCCCGGTCGGGCTCCGGGGCAGGGCCGCGCTTTGGCGCAAGGGCTTAGTCGAAGAGCGCCACTCGCCCAGCCCGCGGCAGCGTCAAGAAGCGTGCCCACGATGTCCAGCGGGCCGAGTCCGGACGGACCGACCGACGTGCCAGCGCCCGGCGGCCCAGCTACACACTAAAGTCCGGCGGCGCGCGCGCCCCGTGTTGATAGGCGAGGCTCACCAGCACATGCGATCCTGGGGGCAGCGCCGGGAGCGTCTCGGTACTGCAGGCAGCGTCTTTCTGGGCGGCCAAAATGACGCCGCCACCAATCATGGGCCGGGCCGAGAGACCCGCCCCGGCAGGCGTTCCGCTCGCGGGCCGATTGCACTCACCCACCGCCGACCGGGGCACCCCTGACAACAAGCTTTCCCCCCGAGCACGCCAGAGCTGCACGTCGAGTGTGCTGGAGTGGGCGGGCAGAGCCAGCGTGCGCACCGTCAACCAGTGCGTGCGGGGAATGGCGGGCGACAGCACCGTGCTGAGCGAACCCAGCCGCAGCACCGTGGGCCCCCCGTGAGGCGGGTGGCTGCGTGCCACCCGATAGCCTGCCCCGCGACGGAAAGCGTGGTGCCGTACAGCTCCACCTCCAAAGTTGACCCCGTGGCGCGGCGCACCTGCACGCCCACCGTGCGGCGCGATGAGCACACGGCCCGCGCGCGGCGTCCCTCTTTTTCGGTTCGACAATTTTCGACCCGATGCCGCATCGACGGGGATCTGGGGCGAGGATGGTGCCTGCACGGCGCCCCCGGGGAGCCAAATGCAGCCGCCACGGTGATCCGTGAGGGGCGGAGCAGTCGGTCACAGCCATGGACGGCCGGGACCGGGCGCTGGTGGACGGCGGCGCAGATCTGGTCGGGTGTCCAGCCAGCAATACGTGGGGCCGATGGGAGATTTCGCGTTGCGATGGCACCCGCGGCACCCCCACGCGCCGCAGGACACGCTTGCTCACTCCTCCGGCGCATGAAGTCATGGCCCGAGACGTCCTCAGGTTGGACGGCGGGATGTTTTCCGTGCGCTTCCGCTTGACCCGCCACGATACCTCCGGGCTCCGAGGGGCGCCGCCACCGTGGGGGCCGTCCGAGCTTTTCGCGGTCCACAACCAGGAGCCTCGGGGTTTCGCGGGTGACCGCTCCTGGCTGTGGGAGACACCTCTGACGAATCCGAGGGGCAGGCTCTTTATCCAAGCACCCATGGATTTCAGGTCGCCGCGCCCATTTTCCCTCACATTCTCGCCCACCCCCTCTCCGCCGTGGCTCCTCGAAGGATGGTGTGAGGCTAGTTTTGGCACCGCCGGCAACATCGGCTGTGAGGCCACCAAGGCGTCGGGACAGGAAGCCCGCGGACATCGTACACTCTGCCCATGGATATTGGGCAGTTGCTCCTGGGCCGTCCCTTGCGGAAGCGCGACGCTGGCCACGAGGAGATTGGCAGCACCGAGGGATTGGCGGCGCTGTCGCTGGATGCCCTGTCGTCCGTGGCGTATGGCCCGGAAGCCATCGCGTTCGTGCTCATCACGGCGGGCTTGGGGGCCATGCACTACCTGTTACCCATCTCGTTGGCTCTCATCGGGCTGTTGCTGCTGCTGGTCTTGTCCTACAGCCAGGTGATCGACGCGTACCCGGCGGGGGGCGGCGCGTACGCCGTGTCGCGCGCCAACCTCGGGACAAACGTCAGCCAGGTGGCGGCCGCGGCGCTGGTGGTGGACTACACGCTCACCGTGGCCATTTCCATCTCCGCTGGGGTCGAGGCGCTGACCTCGGCGTTCCCGGCGGCCCGGCCGTGGGCGCTCGTGATATGCCTCGCCGTGCTGGCGGTGGTGACCCTGATGAACTTGCGGGGGGTGGGCGAGAGCGCCCGAGCGTTTTTGTTGCCCACGCTGGTGTTCATCGTGGGGCTCTTGGCCTTGATGGCGTGGGGATTCGTGCATCCGATGGCCCCGGCGATTCACCCGCTGCCTGCCGCCCAGCCGGTGCCGCTCTTTTTCCTGCTGACCGCCTTCGCTGCGGGCTGCACGGCCCTTACGGGGGTGGAGGCCATCGCCAACGGGGTGCCGTTGTTTCGTGAACCCCGCCAGTTGCGGGCGAAGCGCACCGAGTGGCTGTTGGGGGGCATTCTGGCGCTGATGCTGTTGGGGCTGGCCGTGCTGACCATCCGATTCTCGGTGGCCCCAGGTGGCGCCCAAACCATGCTGAGCAAGGTGATGGTGGCCGCAGTGGGCCATTCCTGGGGGTACTACGTGGTGGCACTGGCCATCACCGTGGTGCTGGCCCTGGCGGCCAACACGTCGTTTGGCGGGCTGCCCCTGTTGTCGAGCATCTTGGCGCGGGATGGGTATCTCCCGCACGTGTTTGCTATGCGGGGCGACCGCCTGGTGTTTTCTCCTGGGATTTATGTGCTGGCCGCCGCCGCCGCGCTTTTGCTGATTGCGTCCGGCGGCAACACCCAGGCCCTGATTCCCCTGTTTGCCATCGGGGTGTTTACCGGGTTCACGCTGTCCCAGACCGGGATGGTGGTCCACTGGTGCCATGCGCGTCCACCCCACTGGGCGCTCCGCGCCGGGCTCAATGGCCTGGGGGCACTGGCCACCGGCGTGGCCACCCTGCTGTTCGTCATTACGAAATTTACCGAGGGCGCCTGGGTGGTGGTCGTCATCATCCCGCTGCTGGTCGTGCTATTTCGCGGGATTCACCGCTATTACGACCGGGTCAACGCGGTGTTGGTGCCGGGGCATATCCCAGGCCCCGTCGAGGCGCGGCCCCGCCCCATGATCGTGGTGCCGATTGAGCCGCACTTGTCCGAACTCACCCGCCGCGCCTTGGATCACGCGCTGTCGCTGAGTGACGACGTGGTGGCGGTGGCCATTCTCTTAGACCCGGAGTCGGACGACGATCCCACTGAAGCGTCCCTCCGCCAAGCGTGGACCGATTGGGCCCCGCCGGTTCGCCTGGAAATCATCCAGTCCGAGTATCACTCCGTGATTCGCCCCATGATCCAGTTCATCGACGGTCTATCCCCGAAAGCCCAGCAGCGCCGGGTGGTGTTGATCCCCGAGTTTGTTCCTGACAGCGCCTACGGGGAACTGCTGCACAATCAGATTGGGACCATGTTGGCATCGGCCCTGCGTCGGCGCACGGACGTGATGATTGCGTTGGTCCCGATGCACGTCCATCAAGAATTTGTCCCGGCCCCCGCCCACGATGCTGAGAACGGCACATGACTCGGCGGAACCCCGATCGTCGATGCGTGAGCGCCGACGGCGTCAAGCACGCGCTCGGGTGCGCCGGGCTGGCTGAAAACCGCGTCGATGGCCACGTCGCCCGAATTTCCCCTGAGCCGGGCGCATCCCGTCCTCCCAGACCCATGGGAGGTCGCGGGGCTGCCTTCGACCAGCCCCTCCGGAGTTGTTCGTTCGGCCGGTTGACCAGAAGATGTGACTCGCCGCTGTGACCGGTTGGCCCTCCAACGCTTCGCACGCAGTACCGCGTCGATCGCGTCCCTCGCCCTCGGCACGCTCGTCATCACGCGTACGATTCTCATATCGGCTTATCGCAGCGTGCAACAATACGGTGGCCGACCGGGGATCACCGCGAAGCTGCCCAATGCAACCCGGCCTGCCGGAACGCACTGCAGCGGTCGCCCGCTGCGGGGGCATCTCACCGACGCACCCTGCCCCGGCTGGCGCGCCGGACTCCGCTCGGGGCAGCTCAGTCAGTGGTGCTGTGCGGGCGGGTCCGTCGGGCGAGCGGGTCCCCGTCGGTTGACCAAACCTAGGCCGCCCAACACGGCTCGCATGCGTTGCAAGGCCGCGCCCGGCGCGCCAACCTCTACGCCGGGGGCGAGTAGAAGTCCCGCGTGTTAAATGTGACCAGCCAATCGGCTGACACCCCAGCGGCCGCTGATCTGTGTGAAGGTTCCGTCGAGATTCGCCTGCAGAAACCGTGGACGGCCTTCCCCGGTACGCGGCTTTCCCACGCGCTGAGTACTATGCTGTCCTCCGACCTCCTGGGGCGTTTGCCGGCCGCCCCACTTGTGGCGGCCGCAACTGCATCGGAGAGGGCGGTCGCCACATTGCGTTCGTCGGGCGTCTGGTGCATACTCGGTATATACCAGTAGGCGGGGGCGATTTCATGGAGCGCGCGAAACTTTTCCAGTCCGGACGAAGCCAGGCTGTGCGCCTGCCCAAGCAGTTCCGGTTTGTCGGGTCGGAAGTGTTTGTGAAGCGGGTCGGCAAGGCCGTCGTGCTATTGCCTACGGACGATGCGTGGGATTCACTAGCGCTTTCATTGGATCTTTTTTCTGACGACTATCTCAAAGATCGGCTTCAGCCTACTAAACAACAGCATCGTGAACATTTGATCTGATGACATATATGCTTGATACAAACATTTGCATCTATCTTATCAACCATCGTTCACACATCTTGATAAATCGTTTGCGTACATTTCACACGGCTGAAATTGGGGTCTCCGTGGTCACCGTGGCGGAGCTTCAGTACGGCGTCTCGAAAAGCCAGCAGAAGGAGCGCAATCAGGTGGCTCTCCAGGAATTCCTGTTGCCCCTGGACATCGCGAGTCTCTCGGTAGAGGCCACGTTGGCGTATGGCGAGATCCGAGCCTACTTGGAGAGGCAGGGCCTGCCCATCGGACCCCTTGACACCCTGATTGCCGCGCATGCTCTTTCCCTTGATGTTTGCCTGGTCACCAATAACACGGGAGAGTTCGCGCGCGTCCCAGGCTTGCGAGTCGAAGATTGGACATCCCACTGATCGATATCAGCTCTCCACTTCCCACATCCCGCACTGGCGTGCGGCTGATTCCCGGCACGTTGGCACCACTGTTTCGATATCCCCACCACCGGGGGCACGGTCGCTACCCTTCCCTTCCGGTAATCCCCGGCACCAGAAGGGAAGGCGTCCCGGCGAGACGGCGGAGCCCCCGCCCCAGATGCGGTAACGGCGGCGGCTGCAGCGGGAGGGACAGCTCAGCACGCGGGCCATGGGTCGGAACCTCAGGATCTAGCCCTCGGCCGTTCCCAAAATCATGCGGCGGATCCAGCAGGTGCCGCCCCCCGGCCGCTTCCCGCGAGTGGGGACGCCGGGCAACGCCAGCGGCAGGGGTACCCCGGCCACCACGGCCGGCAGCGCCGGACTGGCCTACCATCCATGCCGATCGGTGTGGCGGCCCGATTCACATTCCCCAGTGGGGCCGCCGACATTTCCCCAAAACGGCCGGTGCGATTTCCGCAGGGGTCCCGCGTGAGTTCCCCACAAGGACGTGGCGGGGCCGAACGGCGATCTGGGGCGACCCCCCGAGCTGGCGGAGGAATTCGAGACCCTCGTCGGGTACGCCGTGCCGGTCCCAGCCGGCTATGGCCGCATGGGAACCTTGCCCGCAGGGTTGCAGACCATCAGGGAATTTTGGGGGAACTGGCTGTCACGCGTCACCTGTTCAGTTGCCGGGCTGAGCGTTGGCGAGACGTGACCGTCGCGGTGCTGCTGGCAGACGTGCCGGCGTCGATGCCCTGCAAGCAAACATGCCATGCGTGTCTGGGCAGCGGCCACGCCCAGACGACCCACCCGGTCGAGGTGGTGATACAGACAGCCCACACCACGACCGAGTGGTTCCCGTCGGTGGGAAGCGAGGGAGGGCGCGAAGTTACAGTTCATCATCCCGAACTTCGGCGCACGCAGTGGGTGCCGGACCAGTGCCCAACATGCGATGGCGAGGGATATACGGTGGGGGAGTGGCCATCGGCGGTGGTGCGCGAGCATGCGCTTGGCATCACGGCATGGGCGAGCACGCTGGTGGCCCGCGAACCATCCACTCGGGACGGGATTCAGGCGCGCAACGAACGGTTGGCCAGCGCGCGGGCGGAGGCAGAGCGGTGGAAAGCGACGGCCGAGACCCGACCGAAGCTGAGATTGACACCCGCATAAGGAGGTTAGGACGTGCCGGTATTGGTTTACCTCGCGTTTTTCCGGTATTGGGCCTCGCTTCTGACCGTATGGTACCCCGCCAGTATCAACCGCCGCGCCGGCCGGGAAGTACTCGTGCTGCCTCATGCGACGAAATTGTTGTGGGCGGTGATTGTCATGGTCATCCCCATCATCGGCGTGTTGGTGGTCTCGCGTCAGCTGATGCGCTACTGTCGCCAGTGCGGTTCCCTTAATCCCTTTCCTGGAGCGCCAGGGCTTCGGGGCTGGCCCGTTATCGCAGCGGGCGGCGAGCGACGCCTCATGACGGACGGGGCCGGGGGACGTAAACCGCGCGGAGCGGTCCGTTCCCCACCCACCCGCCGGCGCTCGGACGTCACGGACCGGCGGCGGCCTTAAAGCAGGCCGCCTTGATGGGCACAGGCCGAGCGTGCTGCCACGGGGTCTCCCAGGCCAAGCCTCGACCACGCAGCGCAGGACCCTTTTGCAGCCCCCGCCGCAATGGAGCCAAGACCAAGACGTCGTACCCCATGGCCGCCGACCCGTCGCCGCTACCAGGGCGGGCGACAGCGTTTGGGTGGGGACGTCCAGGGCCACATGATCGGTTAACCGGTCTCGCGGCGGCGGTTTGCGCCATCCACCCCGCGGCAAGATGATCCCGCCGGACCAACCTAACACCCCGCCCCTCTCGAAGTACCGAGCATTGGGGTTAGGCCCGCCCCTTGTCCACGGGAGAGTCGGTCACCGTGCTCGCCAGGTCGCGGGGCCGCCCACGCCGGCGGCTTGCCGTCAGGACAGCGCCCAGCGCCATGACCAGTGCCGCCAGCAGCAGGGCCAGCAACTCGGCAACGCCGGGCCTCAGTGTCGCGACCGCCAGCGTCCACAACCCGAGCGAGGCGGCCGCGGCCGGCCACACATGCCGGCCCGCGGCTCCCGAACGCCCCAATTCGAACGACAAGAGGGCTAAGAGCGTGGCCGCGGCCGCATAGCCTCCCAAGAGA